>DNGI01000225.1 GCA_003486645.1 Cyanobacteria bacterium UBA11370
TCAAGCGGACAGCTTATGCTTCCACTTGCGATAGGATATGGTTCAAGTGACACTAGATGAGGCAGCCGCTTCTCTAAGACTCGACATTGCTGACCTCCAGGGTTGGATGATCTACGATAATGGTGAATGGGTTTGCTCCATTGACCTTTTGCCGCTGGTTTGGAGTCGAATCACCTACCTTCGGGATGTCAAGGCAAGAGAACTGCGTCAGGGACTCTCGTCTGTATATACGGCGGGTCGCCTTGAATACGCTAACCGTTTAGACAACTTCTTTTCTTGCCAAGCTTGGAGCCTCACGAGTGCAGAGATTGAAGAGGTTAAGATTGTTATGCTCCAGCGCTTCCCTAACGAAGCTGAACTAGACGAATACCTGCAAGTTGCAATCAGCCGTCCCACTATCGTCCCGGCACTGCATGAGCAACTTTCCCAGCAGCAGGCTGAATGTCTGCAACAAATTACCCGCTTCATTGCCGAATATGATCGCAATCTAGAGCAGCGCCTCTATGAAGCCGCTATCATGGGCGGTGAGCAGCTAGCAGCAGAACTTTTGGAAGACCTGAGTAATTGGGAACCGGGTCGCAAGCCTGTGGTCTTCCGCAAGAAAGTTGAGAAACATCTCAAGAAAATCCAGGTGCTGCTGAGTCAAGTGACTCCGGAAGCAGGTTCAAGCTTGGTACAGATGATGCAGCATATTGAGGGTATTCTGTCAACAGCCGATGTTGAAGCGAAACGACTATCAACAGGAGAGCGTTCCCAACTCCAAGAACGGATGGATGCCCTTTCACAAAAGCTCTTGGGTGAGCAACGCAAGCTTCAGGAACTCGCCAATAGTGAAGGCATTGGTTTAGCTCGTGCCACGGCAATGTCTTTGAAGCTGAGTTAGAGCTAGCGCTTTATCTAGATGAACAAGGCGCTCAGAAGCCATAAACCTTGAGCGCTTTGCTACAGTTGTTCATTTCCAAGTGTAAGTTCAACAACTTTCCCGACGTTAAATGTCTCACTTCACTCAAATCAAAACCAAGTTTCGCCACCGCGAACACCTTGTCAGCGCTCTGATTCAACTTAACCTCCCACCGCAAGTCCATGAAGTTGCTCAGGCACTCCAAGGCTATTATGGCGCACAAGAGCAGTACACTGCTGAGATTATCGTTCCTGGTCGCACCATCAAAGCACGGGCTGATATTGGCTTCAAATGGAGTGACGCTACTACGGGTTACGAGGTCATCCATGACGAGTATGAAACTGCACCGCGTCTGGGAGCAGACTTCTTCAACGGCAAGCTCCTACGAACTTATGGTGATTTAGTTATCCGTGCCAAAGCTGCCGAATTACAAGAGCAGCTCGGTGAATGCACAATTACTGAATCAAGCTTTGGCACTCAGCACACCCTAAGACTGGCATTCGCTGGTCATCAACACGTTCAGCAGACTCGGAGATAGCAATCATGCAAGAACGAGCCATAATCATCCACTTTAATGAAACCACAGGCGAAGTCAAGATTGAAGCATCAGGCTTTGAGGGACTCTCCTGCTTGGAAGCCACCCAACCTTTTGAAGAGGCGTTGGGGGTCGTGAAGGAAAGCTCACGCATTTACAAACCGGAAGCCGAAGTGCAGCACACCGTCCATACCAACAGCACTCAATCAAATCGGCTGCGCCAGTAACAATCCGTTTCACCAAAGAAAGCAGGGACACAGGAGTAGCAAAGAGGGTTTTGTGACAGCATTGGTGGCTAAGAATTCCTCCCCTGCTCTTTTCCTTAACAGGCTCTTGAGCTAACAACAAGGGAGCCATCTTTAATCATGTTGCTATCCGACCTAATCCCTACCATCAGCTCTCAGATCCCCATCGCGGCGGTTGATGTCTTGTCCCCAGAGGAGGCTACGATTATTGAGTGGATTACGCGGCAGGTCACGTCTGAACTAGAACTGCCCGTGTACTTCTGGAATTTGGGAGTATCGACTCTGGAACAGGCGCTAATTGCTTCAGATGGGGGCTTGACTTTTAAGCTGGTTGATGCATACAAGAAGCCGCCACCGGCTGACCCATTGCTGTTTGTCTTTGAATACATCCAGAATACCATTACTGATGGTGTCTTCATTCTGGGAGATATTCACCCCTTCATCGGCAAAGACTCCCCCAGCCTATCGTGGGACGTTCTAATTCGCGTCAAGAACCTTAGAAGTAGCTTTCAGACTGAAGCTACTGGTGACCTAAACCTAGAACGCTTCCAGTCCTTCTAGGTTTATAACTCGATATTTCTCACCATACTACTCTGTAACCGACTGACTTTTCTCGAAGTGATTCCTCGTGGAGCTAATAATTTATCAGCCTCGTAATCGAAAGGTGGCGGGGTTTTTATACAATCTAAGGGAACATCATGGCAAAACCTGTAATTTTGCACTTTGGGTGGGGCTGTGATAGTGCCAGCATCCTAATTGAGTGGCTGACCGAAATAATGGGATACAAGCCCCGTCCTTCTAGGACGGCTTTTATTTTTCAACAATCCTGATAAAGCGCCCTACCGATAGCTCAGAAGTGCTATGATAAATCAGGAGGTAATGCAAGTGTTTACGCTAACCTATGAGTTCAAGCTTAAGCCCACGTCAGCGCAAATAGCCATCTTTGAAGAATGGCTAGAACAGTGTAGACGTGTTTATAACTATGGGCTTGCTGAGCGCAAGGATTGGTTTAAGTCTCGTAGCTGTCAGGTAAATGCTTGTTCAATTCAATCCGAATACATTATTCCAGCAGATACAAAAAGACCAAACTACGCCAGTCAGTGCAAAGGGCTAACTGAAGCTAGGGCTAAAATCCCTGCATTAAACGCTGTTCAAGTTCACGTTTTACAGCAAACACTAAAGCGACTTGAACAGGCGTTTGTCAGTATGTGGGAACAAGGACATGGCTTTCCTCGATTTAAAAAAGTTGGGGCAATGCGGTCGTTTGTGTTTCCTCAAATGGGAGTTAACCCTATTCAAAATAGTGCGGTTAAGCTGCCAAAAATCGGCTGGGTTAAGTTTCGTCAATCACGTTCTATTCCCGATGGCGCGATACTCAAACAAGTTCGGATAGTAAGACGTGCTAGTGGTTGGTTTGCCATGCTTGCTTGGCAATGGGACGTAGAAGTTCCAGATGTCATGCCGCATGGTGAGGCGATTGGGGTAGATGTTGGGATTAGTCACTTTGTTGCGGTATCTAACGGTAAATTGTTCCCTAATCCACGACCTTTTAAGAAGCTTGAACGCAAGCTGAGATTGCTGCATCATAGGGTGTCGAGAAAGGTCAAAGGGTCAAATAATCGGAGATTAGCGCAAGTTAAAGTCAGTAAATTGCACGAGCGAATTGCTAATACTAGGAAGAATTACTATTGGCTACTGGCTCACAATCTCTGTGATTGGGTAGGGATGATATTTGTAGAAGACTTAAACTTAAAAGGTTTAGCACGTGGCTTTTTAGGAAAGCACTGCTTAGACGCTGGTTGGGGACAGTTTTTCCAAATATTAGAGCAGTGTTGCCGTAAACGCGGGGTATTCTTTCTCAAGGTAGATAGCAAAAAGACGAGCCAAATATGCCCAAACTGCCTTGTAGAAACGGGCAAAAAAAAGTTGTTTGAAAGAATTCATTCGTGCGAACATTGCGGCTACACGACAGATAGAGACGTTGCCGCCGCTCAAATAGTCTGTATACGCGGACTTGCAGCCGTGGGACACACGGTCAAGATGCTTTCTGAGGGTAAAGCGGTCGCGCTCCCCGTAACGAAAGAATCTTCGCCCTTATAGGGCGGAGAGTGTCAATAACCCAAATACACGCGACTTTGAATTAGAAAATCTGGTCGTTCTCGCCGCTCAGACCGGAAATGAATCTCAATTAATTAAACAGCAAAATGAGCAACACATTTTTCCAATTCTTCGCCAAAATCATATTAGAACCGTTCAGGTAGCAAAGTGCGGAAACTTCCTTGCTGATGGATACGAAGTCTTAGACGACAGCCGCAGCCCAACAACTTGCTTCATTGAGGGTTCGTTCACCCTGGCGCAGGAACTCCTTACTGCTGGAACCGTTCCCAGCTACGCCAACAAGCGGCGACGCTGTTCAAACAAATTCAAGGGCGCAGTCCTCGATGCTTGGGTTAGAGATGAATTCGCAACAACACCAATTCGGTCTGTGTATGGTTATAACGCCGATGAACAGTACCGAGCAGATAGAGCGAGCGCCTACATTTTGGCTAACGAAACCCTATCATACCCGCTGATCCAATGGAATTGGAACCGCTCTAAAACTGAGTCCTATATGGCAGCATTTGCTGGAGAACGCTTCTACAGAAGTGCCTGTATCATGTGTCCTTTCAGTGGTATTAGCGGGGGTCGCCAGGAAATTATCACCAAATACCGCTTACATCCAGAAGAGGGCGGGTTGGCAGCGTTCATCGAGTTTGTTTCAATTTGCTTAAACCCCAGACAAACCCTCTACACTAAAAGTCGCACAGTCCGTGACTTATTGCAAGAAGATAATAATCACGCCGCCCTATCAGTGCTGGGTTTGACTGGGGCGCAACTGTTGGAGCGGTAATGGCTCATCCAGAGAGATATAGCCAGTTGGCTCGGTTGCGCTCAATTGTGATCCGAGAATTCAAGGAACTGCTGGCGGATTGGAATTTAGGAGTGGGAGCCGAAGCTGCGCTGGTTTGTGGACGAGGATTACTGATGGCGCGATTGCTTCATCCTACACCAGAGGTACAGAAGCGGTTGCTGGCTGTGTTGGAAGAAGATTTAGCAAGCCCACAGGGAGATAGCAGTTCTAAGCCACTTCGGGCTGGGTTACAAGAATTATTGCGAGGAGTTTTGACGCGAGAGGACTGGGAGCTGATTGCGGCAACTGCTGGGAACTGCGTCCGTGAACGGGTGATTGAGAGGTTTCAAACGGCGAAGACAGCTTGAGCGGCGTAATGATAGTCCAACTCCTGCTATTGCTGAAAATATGTACCTTTGAACGTAGGTGGCTAGCGCCCTAGCTAGTTGTGCTTGAACCCACAACTAGCATTCATGAACCAACACACTCAAAATCTGATTGCCACTCTCAAACAGTTACCATCCGACTGGCCTTTAATACCCACGAAATACAAAAAGCCCCTGGGCTACTTTTGGCAAACCCGACCATTCACGCCGGGGCAACTCAGTCAAGGTCTAATCAGCAACGGCGTTACTGTCCTGGATCAAAATCAACAACCTTACTTGGTGATGCCGACTGGGTTTGGACTCCTGACTGGATACCCCATCAAAGGTGGTGACAAAACCTATTACTTGATGGCACTTGACCAAGATGGAACTAGCGCTTACCAGAAAATTCTTGAACTCTCACAAGGAGTTGGACTCCCCCACACCATCGCCTTTACTTCCGGGCGAAGAGGACGCTGCCAGTACCTTTTCGCTGTCAGAGCAGAAGATATATCTCAACTCAAAACCCGGAAAATTAGTACGGGGAAGGATGAAGCCCTGGAGCTGAGGTGGAAAGGTTGCCAATCAATCCTGCCCCCCAGTTTACATCCTTTTAGTGGGCAGTACCAGTGGTGTGAGGGGTGTTCTATTACCACGAATTCGGTGGCAATAGCCCCAGACTGGTTACTTAAGCTAATGCGCTTACCCACTGAAACCGCTTGTCAACCGAAATTCAAATGGGTCTTGCGTACTTAGTATGCTAAATTATTAGTAATTGTCCAGCTAGAGGTAATTATGAAAAGATTAATGACCCAACTTCTGAACTTAAATGGGGTCATAGTAGAAGATAGCCGACAGCGTGATGAAACATTAATTTTATCGATAAGAGTTGCTAATAAGAAAGCTAATTGTCCTCGTTGTAAACAAACCAGCTATCGTCTTCATCAAAATCGTTTTCATTTAGTTAGAGATTTACCAATGGGAACATATGAAGTAATCTTAAGAGTAAATCGACGGCAATTTAAATGTGAATATTGTAAAAAACCTTTTAGTGAAATATTGAATTTTGTCGGCAACAGAAAAAGGTTTACACACAGATATGCACAAATGATTACAGAAGAAGTTATTCATAGTGACATTCATAACGTTGCTAAGAAGAATGGATTAACAGATGAAGAAGTCTGGTCAATGGTAATGGCTATAGCTGAGGAAATCATGCCCATTCCGGTCGAAAAATTGCGTCGATTAGGCATAGATGAAATTAGTCTAGTCAAAGGACAAGGAAAATTTATTGTAGTTTGGGTAGACCTAGAAACACATAAATTAGTAGGTTTAGTGCCAGAGCGTAAACAGCCAGAAATAGAAAAAGCCATGCAAAAATGGGGAGAAGAAGTTTTAGCGAAAATAAAAGAGGAGTTTCACCAAATATTTGAAGAAAGGAAAGACCTGGGAACCGGAACGTTAGAATTAATTGATTGGTTAAAGAAGGCTGAACCTTATTATAAAAAAAGCGTAAAAACAATCAAGCGGTGGTTAGCCGAGGTAGTCGGATATTTTGAACGCCGAACAACAAACGGGATAGTGGAAGGAATTAATAATAAATTAAAAGTATTAAAACGTTGTGGCTTCGGATTTAGGAATTTTAACAACTTTGAAATAAGGGCTTTGCTATATTGGCATTTTTCTGATATTTCTTAATGATTTAGCATACTAAGTACGCAAGAACCATATTCTGAAGTACAGAGATGGCTTAGTCGGTCAACCGGGTTGGGTTTACTGTGGTAGACCCAAAACTAACACTTGGTATTGCGGTCAGCTCCTAATTGGTCTAGGAAACCCGTTTAGCTGGAAACAGACCCAACTGGCTAAATTCAAAGTTCAAAACCTGTCAGAGTCGCTTTCTGGATATCACCGTTGGTTATTCAAACTGCTATTGGCTTATAAAGAACAACGTCAAGATAGCTTAGAGTTTTGGGAAATTGACTATCTAGATAAGACTTTAGAGCTGGCACGGGCAATAAAGAGAGGCGAAGTTTATGGTTTAGTTTGCTGGTGTGTTAATATCAAAAATTATCTGCCAGTTAAATCGGATAATAAGCATTGTCATACCCAAATCTTGTATGCTGCTTGTTTGTGGCTGGTTAGGGAAGGCTTGGTTAGTGAGAAACGACCAGCTAGTTCAAATATACCCAATTTAGCTAGCCTTTGGTAACCTTTTTTTGAATTCAAAATTCTTGCATTCAAAGTTCAAAATTCAAAATTTAAAATGAAGAGAATTGAGAGAAATTTAGTCCATTTTAATTCTGGGTAAAAGCCCCCACTAATTGTCATTAATTTTGAATTGATAATTTTGAATTGTGAATTGTTTTGACTCTATTGATTGAACTTAATACAGCCAACTGTAACATTAAATGTGTGGCTATTGGCTATTTTTATTTCTGCTGTCTGACAGAAATTTCCAATAATTATGCTTTTCCCGCTAGCGCGTAATTTGCTGAGATTTTAGACAGTTTCAGCCATGAATCAACTTGAACAACTTTTGCCTGAACAAAAACAAGACCTGAATTCCTGGTATGACATTGAGCAACAGGAATGGATTGAGGTGCTTGAAACAATTTGTCACAAGCCTGACAATAACTCACCAGAAATCCTAGCACTGCTCGAAGCCGAAACTCGTTGGGAAGCTGAACGGGATTACTACCACCACCAGTACTACCAGACTGATCGGTTCTTCTAACTCTGATAGTCATAGTTTACCAGTCAATTCAAAGTTAATGAGTGAGCTGGAAGCGCCAACTGACCTTGAAGTTGCCCCTGGCGAAAGTAATAACAGCTTAACCCCTATTTACATCAACGAATTCTAACAAATCACACCTTTTAAACATCCCTCTAGAGGGAATAACTTCTGATAGTAATTATGCCCCAAATTATTGAATTTAATTCCAGCGCCTTTGCCTCCTTGGTGCTGATGGAACTAACTGAGACTTGGAATGATATCGGACTACAGGATTTACCTGCAAATGAATCGGAACCACTTCAGCTATTTCTTGAGGAGATTGAAGCTTTCTTACAGCCAGAATTTGATGCCCAACGGCTGATTTTGGTTAAGGCAGCAGGGGGAGTTTTGCAAGGGGTCTATGGGCCTGCCATTTTCCGTGACGATGACCAGATTGTTTTGAAATTGGGAGCAAACCTTCTTCCCCTTACTCAGTCTGGAGATATTTTCTCAATTGGTAAGTTGAGAGGAAAGGTTTCGATTGTTGAGGAGAAAGATTTAGCGGGAAACCCTTATCCAAAAGCGACGCTCTCGTTAGTTGCCAAAAGCCGTGATATCTTTAAGTTGAGTGTCCAGTTGGCTAGTAAAGAACTGAACTTGACGGCGGCTGTTGTTGAAGCTGCCTTGATTAACGAAGAATCCCTTCTGCCATTTCTGCGGCAAGTTCCTAGTGGCAATGCGCTCAAGATGCAGGAATTGGGTTTGGGTGAGTTTGCTATTTATAACATTACTCAGTCTGAGGGAGGTGACCACGGCACTTCTTATAAGTTACATTTGGCTGATGGTCGAGTGGTTTGGGCACGGGGTAATGTAGCGACTCTTCTAGAATCGGGTTGGCAACCCCGCCCAGATAAACCGCTTACTCTGGTCATTACTCGTATTGAGGAAGTGGGAGAGGACAGGTTTTCTGTAGACTGTGCTTTACGAGAACGTTTGCCCAAGTTGCCGATGGCTACTCCTAATGGCAATGGACATCGGATTGCACCAGGGGTAGGGAAGGCGATTAATGTTGAAGTTAAAGCTGCTTCTGTGGTGAGTGAGCCTGCGGGTGTATCTCAAAGAAAGCCTTTGAGGGTAGTTTCTGCAAGACCTGAAAATGCCGAGTTCTCAGATCTCGATTCGATTCCGTTTTAGCCGTTTGGCTCTAATTGCGCTCGTATCAAATTATAATACTGCTGGTAGTGGGCGATGCGATCGCCCACTACCAACTGAGTTTCTCAAGTTATAGCAGTCGCCACAATCGTCAGGACTTTTTCTGTTGCGTGTTGCCAGATGAGCTGTTCCCTTTAAAGCCAAATATAATGTCCTAACCGATATGTCCGTTGCTATATCTGAGTGCTATTTTTTTCGGCATGAGTTTTGAAGCGGCAACTAGCACAATAGAAGCGCGATTTGTTTTATTTTCCGATAGGATGGACAAAGATAAAAGGTTAATAACTGATGGTTCAAACAGTTGGGATTACCAAAGCAATTACTAACCTGAACGAGGCTCATGATAAGTTCAACCTCCGCCAGACGGCTGACCCAATTTTTTTTACAGAATGGTTTGAGGATTTACCCGAACTTACTGATAGCGAAAAAGAATCCCTGAATCGATTGAAGAATCGCTACTTCTATTATGCTGCGGACGGTTCAATCACAGAAGGTACGGTCAATATTATTATGCTGTCTCCGCTCCTGGAATTGATGGGTTTGTGCGACCCACCTTTTAAGAAGAAGGGAGAGAAGTTTGTGAAGGTCGAAATTGAGTATGGAGGTGAAGAAGAACCTGTATTAGAAGGATTTATTGATGCTTTAGTCGTCCAAAATCGACTCTGGTTAGTGTTAATTAAATCGAAGCGTTATGGTTTTAGTGTTAGGCAGGCTCTCCCGCAAACTTTAGCCTATATGATGGCACACCCCAACTCAGAACAGCTCGTTTTTGGGATGATAACAACGGGCGAAGATTATATGTTTATCAAGCTGAATCAGATGGAACGTCAGTATGCAATGTCAAACAAGCTTACTCTCTCCAACCCTCAGCACAACGAACTCTACGAAGTGATGCAGGTGATGAAGCGAATTGTTGGTTTGCTTGTGCAGGAATAAAGCGATCGCCTCCATCTGCGTTGCCCAATAAATTTGCCATCTTACAGTATAATAAGTAGCGGCAAACTCAAGTTGATTTATGCCAGCTAAAGATGTATTTCACAATACAGTTAAAACAGCCCTAGAAAAAGATGGGTGGATAATTACTGACGAGCATCTATTTATTAAAATAGATAGCATTGATTTTTATGTAGACTTAGCGGCTGAAAAAATATTAGCTGCCGAGAAAGCTGGTCAAAAGATAGCTGTCGAGATAAAATCTTTCTTAGGATTATCTGTAGTGACTGAGTTTCACATAGCCCTTGGTCAGTTCCTGAATTATCGCTCGGCTTTAAGAAAGAAGCAACCAGAGCGAATTTTATATTTGGCAGTGTCTTTCGATATTTACGATGATTTTTTTACGGTCAATTTTATTCAAGAAGTTATAGCAGAACATCAAGTAAGGCTACTAATTTTTGACCCATTAAGAGAGGAGGTCGTTTTATGGATAAACTAAACTACCCTGAACTGGTGCAAACAATTCTAAAAGGTCATGTAGGAAATCGCTTGAACAGTAGTACAGAAGTCCAACTGTTATTTGATAGGGAACGCAATCGCTATCAATTATTGCATATCGGTTGGGAAGGTTTGAGTCGAGTATTTGGTTGCATAATCTATGTGGAAATTAAAGACGGCAAAATTTGGATCGAACGCGATGGAACGGAAATCGGAGTGGCTAATGAGTTAGTAGAAGCTGGCGTTCCCAAGCAAGATATTGTTTTAGCTTTTCACGCTCCCTATAAACGGAAATTTACTGAATTTGCTGTTGGTTAGAGTGGTAGGTGCGATTTTTCAGCTTTCTGGCTCAAAAATTTATCTCCTGTTGTAATTCTTCGGCTGGATAATCAATGACTGGTACGCCAAGTTTGCTAATTATTTCTATAAATGTTGGCTTGGAGTATCCGGCTAACTTGGCAGCTTGTTCGAGGGATAGTTTGCCAACTTTAAACAGTTTGATCATTAGCAGTAATCGCGCCTCTTCAACTGGAATATCTGGTGGCAGTTCCACTGTTAGTGCGGTCATTTTTGGAGTTTTCCTTAGATTACCTCTGCATCCTAGGCGATGCGATAGTGATAGAGTGCGATCGCTATCCCTTGACGAGGATAGAATTGAGAACAGAAGCTAAAAGGAGAAAGCCATGTCAGACCAAGACCTCGCTAATATTATTACCATCGAACCGGGTAAACGGGGTGGTAAACCTTGTATTCGAGGCATGAGAATCACGGTTTATGATGTGCTGGAATATCTCGCTTCTGGGATGACTTATCAAGAAATCCTAGATGATTTTCCCTATCTCACCCAACAGGATATTTTGGCTTGCTTGAGTTTCGCGGCTAAACGGGAGCAGTTCATGTTAGTGGTTCAGTCATGAAACTGCTTCTGTTTGACCAAAATCTTTCTCCCCGTCTTGTCGATCGCCTCGCAGATATCTACCCTGGTTCCCTTCACGTAGATGGGATTGGATTACCTACCGCACCCGATCACGAGGTTTGGGAGTATGCTCGTCAGCATGACTATATTATTGTTACCAAGGATGCAGATTTTAGCGAATTAAGTCTATTGTTGGGATTTCCCCCGAAGGTAATTTGGATACGACGTGGAAATTGTTCGACGGGGGATATCGAAAGGATGCTAAGAGAAAATTACGACGCGATCGCAGCTTTAGGTGACGCTCCCAATACGGGAATTCTCACCTTGTTTTAATGAAAGTGAAAGATAACTCTTGAGCGATCGCTCTTAGTCATGATTAGCAATATCGCTCTTTACTCTCCTGTTACATCTTTACCACCGATAGGTCACAGGCTATGTTTGTTTGCAAACGCAATTTTTCTTTCAATTCTGTCATGCTTTTAACTTCCTAGAGTCAATACTCCTGAAGTCATATCTACTAACAAACGCCGAGTTTTCAACCACTGACGACCGATTAAAATTTCTGGAACTCCCTCACCTGCATGAACCGGAATATCAAACTCTTGTCCATCTATTCGCACTTTTCCTACATGGAGATTAAACGTTGAATCTCCTCCCTGTGCCATTCGCATTGGTTCTTTGCGAAGATAAGACCAACCCAGACCTTCTACATCTTGGTTATCAATCGCTAGCCAGCCCGAAAACCCAGTATCGAGCATGGCATCAACGGGTAATTCTAATTCTTCAGCACTAATCAATTCAATTTCAAAAAACAGCTCATCTTCCTCACCAAATTTTCCTTGAATCATATAGTGCCACAAGCTCCTGTTTCATTAATCCTGAACAGGAACGGGATTGCATCTGGATGCTTTTGACGGGACATCTGTGTAGCTACTTCTATATCTGGGTTGATGAAATAGTCTCCACTATCGGACTCAACTGCTAGATACCAGTTGTAGTGAGTGTCGCTCAATTCAGGTCGAACTCGGTCAAAGATGGCTTTGCAGCGCTGGTACAGCGCTTCTTGTTCGGCTTTCCACTGGGCTTTCTTTTCTGGAGTCCACTGAATATGGGGGAATACTCTTCTCCGGCGTACCGTAGGGGTGGGTTTTGCTTGTGTCATTGTTTGTTTTTCCTTTGCACTTAGAGTCTCTATTTTAGAAGTAGGGCTGAGTGTAAAGCGATCGCTCGGGTTGTATCAGCCGTAGAGATAAAGAGCGATCACATCCACCTGCGTTCAGAATAAATTTGCCATCTTACACTATTATAAGTAGCAGCAAACTAATAATCCAAAAGCAGATCGCTCTTCGTCATTGTTAGGAAGATTGCTCCTGACTCTCCCGTTAGATATTCACTAGCGATACCTCCAGTTTATGTTTGTTTGGTAAGTAATTGTTCCTTTAATTGGTAACATTCTTTGGCTAGTGGGATGCCTAATCCTGTGGCGATGGAGAGGGCGCGATCGCAATACTCAAGAGCCAATTCTAGATTGGTTAATTTGTACTGAAGTCTTGCCAAGTTATATAAAACCATAGCCTCATTAGAACGATTGCCAATTTCTTTGCAAATCTCAAGTGCCGCCTCCAAATATTTCCGCCCTTCTGAATACTGTTCAAGTTCTGTGAAAATTGCTCCTAACGTAGATAGTGTAGGCACTTCCCAGGCACGAGTACCGATTAATTGTGTAATTTTCAGATCCTGTTGATAGTAATGAATCGCATTTTCATAATCTCCTTGTAAACAGTAAGTAGCGCCGATACTACTCAACACTGACGCTTCTTCATTACGATTACCTGTCTCTTGTGCAATTAGCAACTGCTGCTGATGGTAATCAATTGCTTGCTGATATTGTCCCATCAGACTATAGACAGCACCTAAACCTCCAAAAGCTCTTGCTGCAATAAAACAATCACCCAGTTCTTGTGCAATAGCTAAACTTTGCTGATAGTAATCGCTCGCTTTGGGATACTTTTCCATAAAGCGGTAAGCAATGCCAAGATTACTCAGTACTTTTCCTTCACCCGCACGATCTCCTTTTTCCCGTGCAATCATCAACTGCTGTTGGTGATACTTAATTCCTTGTGAAAAATTTCCTAATGAATAGTGAATATTGCCTAAACTATCTAGTGCACTAAACTCTATATAGTTATCTCCTATTTCCTGAGCAATGACCAAACTCTGCTGACAATAATCAATTGCATGAACATATTCTCCTTGTGACAAGTAGACACAACCTAAGCCATCTAAGGCAATCCCTTCCCCAGAAGGATATCCTATTTTTCGTGCAAGAGTCAAACTTTTTTGATAGTAATCAATGGCTTGCCAATAGTCTCCTGTTGTACAATATACAAGGCCTAAACAATTCAAGAAAGCACAGTCATATTCGGAGTTTAATTTTCCTAATATTCGGGTGTACAAAGCAACTTGTTCCTGATAGTATCCCCAAGTTCGTAGTTGCATATGTAAATCTTCATTGGTAGGCGTATTAAGGTGAATAGTAAGGATGTCGCTGGCTCTTTCCCAAGCTTCCACTTCACACAAATGATAAAACGCTTCCAGCAAACCCTTCACCTTCTCCAAATTAGTAGCATCTAACTTCGGTTTGTAATCCGTGAGCCACTGTACAACTGCTCTGTAATGAAGACGCTGCTCACGAGTTGGAAAATCGGCACGCAGATTATGAGGATTGATTCCTAACTGTTCCAAAAGTGACTTGCCAGATGGTGTCAAGTTATTTGTCATGGTGAATTTATCCTTTCAGTTTTCTGGTAGCATTAATCGGTGAGCGATCGCCACACTGCGAATCAAACTATGTTGTCCCACCAACCGATTATCTTCATCATCAATTCCTCTGTCTTCAACTAGATACCGTTCCCGCAGAGTTTCCATTGCAGCCTTTTGCTGCTTCTCAGTGTAACCCTCGTCTTCTAAATTAATCAGCCACCACTTTTCTTTGACTTCGCAGCGATAGATTGAGGCAGTGCAAAGCAAAACATAGGCATCATAAACATCATTCTTTAACCGCTCAAATGTCTTATCAATTCGTTTTTTGACTTGATTTCGCAAAACTTTTGTATATGATGCTAACTGCCATCTATTCTCATCAAGTTTAACTATTCCTTGGTTACGAGCCTCGTCAATAGCCTCTTTTACCCCTTCAATGTAACGACTATTCTCTTTCCAGTAAGCCCTGACTTTCCCACCATAGGAACCCTTAATTTCTCCAGCGATTGTCCGCAAGGCTAAAGGATGTCCGTCATAAACTTCCCCAATTAACCGCAGGGGACTATGTGGTAATTCCAAATCGCCATCTAGTTTATCTTTTTGAAATAACGCCACCTGCTCAGGTGTTTCTAATCCTTTCAAAAGTTGGCAATACCAGAGGTTTTTATAGCGCTCGCAATCTGTCTCAAATTTAGTTGGCAAATCCTGGGACGTAAGAATCAAGCGACTTTGGCAATCTGATTGTGCCAATAAACTGACAAAAAACTTACCCCACCACTCATCTTTAAAATCACCCCAGCCATCCTCTTCATTTCCTGCCAATAGGCACTCAAGAGAATCCATGAGGATTAAATACCGATTTTCGCACAAGCGTTTTACTAACCTCGGTAACAATTGCTCTGGTTTTCGCTCCTCTTTGGGGATAATTTCCCCCCACTTCTCCAACCATTGCAGCGCGATACTGGCAAAATCTGAAGCTTTATTTTCATCTTCAAAATTATCCCTGCGTTCTCTCCAATCTCCTCGCAATTCCTCTACGACACGTTCAGCCAAAGCCGTTTTACCAATACCTGTAATACCAACTAATAGCAAGACGCGACAGGAAGACTGTACCCGCTCTGTCAACTGTTGAATCAGGCTTTCTCGCCCAACCCACGCATCGTTATAGACGGTAAATTCCATATATGATGCAGCTTGCTGAGTTGGGGTGTTATCAACTATTTCCTCCCAGTTTTCTATTCCAACCGCTTTACAGATAGCAATAAATGCATCTTGCTGAATTGGTATCCTCCGCCTAAACCGCTTCAAAGTTGCTTCTGAAGTTTGAGCATCGTCACACCAAGCAGCAGATGTGGCGTTCCAACCTTTCTTTTTTCTGGCTTGATCAACTATTTCTAGTCCTTCCTTAGATGCTTTCAGAGTAGCTGCCATGCTTATCTTCTAACTGGCTGATTGTTAGCTCAATTCTGGCTCACTTTCATTTGCAGCAGCAAGGGTGAGTTGAAACTGGCGCTAAAAAACCTATTTAGCTAAGTCATCCTAAAAGTGTTGAAGCAAAAGTTAGCGCTAACCAAAGCTTCTCCTCAATCCAAACCTGATTCTTCTGAGGAGAAATATGATGGAATCTGAAACTCACCAAACAGTTCAGACCAACGAACCAATCATTGCTGTACTAACTCATGTCGAGCCAAATCTGCCGCCACAGGTTCCTGTAGGCAGTGTACCTGAAACTCTCTTGGCGATCGCAGTCCTAATCCGAAGCGTCGCCCTCCTAATTCAAGTTATTGGGCAACATAAGGGACGCAAGTAAGATTTTCCAACTTGAGAATTAATCGCATCTCCAGTTCAAGGAAGTGCGATTTTTTTGATGGTAAATGAAAACGCGATCGCCTTTCAAATCGGGGCAGCAAGGCTGAAAAGCGGGATGTATATTACTGCGTCCCGCTGCGAACAGAGTAGTTAACGATTCCCTAACTTCAAAAAATTAAGATTTGACGAGAGGGGAATTTCAAACTTGATTCAAGAAGCCCTACTAAAACTCCTCGTCTGCTGCCAACTCTTCCTCAGAAAAAACATAATACCCTTTCTTTTCTTCCTCACTAGAATCAGCGGGATTATAAAAGTCATCTGGTTCCACGAAACCCTGAGACATCAGTTCCTCGCGGTCAAGTCCTGCCATCTCAAATGCCCGACGCTCTTTAGGAGTCATCGCACTCAAATCTACCGTCGAAACCGGAGAACTCACCATACCCAAACGGGTACGTTCCTCTTGACGCTGCCGCTGTTGTTGTTCCCACTCCTGCTCTGCCTCAGCACCCCGACGCTCATGCTCTTCCCGTAGTTGCCGCACAAGCTGATCATTTTTAGCTTTTCGGATGTGACGAACCTCCCATTGCTCAATTTCCGCCTCATCCATTCCCTGGGAGAGTAGCTGCTGCCGATACTCCGGTTTCATCGTACCGTCCGGGTTGTAGTCCTGCTCAATTAATTCATTTAAGTAGCTAGACATCTTTGTTCCTCCTAATTCTGTGTCTCTGTGGTCTGATATTTGGTTAACGTTCCATCGAAACTTTTTGCGCCGTATTTTGAGTCACGAAGGCTGCTTTTTCCTGTTCAGAGAAGTTGCTAATCTCAGCCGATTGACCTTTTTGTGCCTTATAGAGCGTACCGCGATCGCCACTAGCATCAAAAGTTCGGTAGCCTGGTCAATAATTTGATTAATTTGCGCGTGTACAGAAGCTTGCGCTTGCTGTGCGCTAGATAATGCCTCAGTGCGGGCTAATTTTTGGATTGTCCAGTAGTCAATTGCTTCATACCAATCCTTTCCTTTAAAGGTTTGGCAAGTATCCAACAGTTGACAAACTTCTACATGGAAGCCACCATCAAGAGGCAGGTAAATCTTGTCTAGATTGCGGGGGTCATAAGCGACAGTAATCTTCCAAGTTTTTCCAACTCTAGCTTTGACAAACCATTGCTCGCGTGCTGCTAACTCGCAGCTATAAAACAGTTTTTCAAAGCGGATACCCCGCTCAGTTACGGTAGCAGTCCCAGTCGGGAGAAGATTAAGACGCACGATATCGGGTGTGCTGACACGGGGACGACCTCGTTTGCTATTGTGGCAAGAGCGTTCTTTGCCGCGTCCTCCGCAGCGGTCAAACAATGGTAATAAGGTATTGGGCGTTTGTCCCCCTTGCCAGTAACGTCGCAAATACTTGTAAATTGTTCGTTTTGTATATTGGCTGCTGTGGAGGGCAGCCTGAATGAGCTTTCCTCGTTCGCGAGGAATGTACAAATTTTCTCCGGCTGCAATCATTGGGGCAATTACTTTCCAGGCTTCATCTCGTCGTTTTCGGTGAGATGTTGGAATGGTGTCTTCTTTTGTTTGGAGTGAGGTGAATGGGTCTATTTGTAATATATGCGCTTCCCCAGTAGTTAGAGCCGTTTCTAACTCTAGGTATTCATGCCAGATGGGGAGAGCGTTGGGGTTATTCAGTTCAATGGTGACTACGTGGATGCTAGATGAATCTATCCATAACACTCGTTCTGTGTGAACAATGGTTTCTTCTTTTGGCAGCCACTGTAAGAGTTGGTTAATCCATAGTTTCATTGCATTTCTCCTGCTCAGTTAATTTGTGCCTTCCCTGTTAACCGCAATCAGTGTTAGCTTTTCTCTGGGTTCAATTGGTTGGTTCATGTCAACTAACCACTGGCGGGTAGCAATTAAATGACGAGCGACTGATAAACTGCTACCGGGTGGTAAATGCAGTTGCTCATCGCAATCGGTGGCAATTTGAGTCAAATTGGTATCTTTGAATTGGACAAGCTGGGTTAGTAATGTTTTAACGGCAGGCAGCTTCTCTTGTGGAAGGTTGAGGAATTGACTGTCGAAGAATGGGTGCAGCCATTTGATGTTAGCTGCCAGGACAGTCGGAATTTCTTGTTCTGTAACTATGCCCCAATTAATGTTTCTTTTAGCCCAATAACACCGTTCAATTTCTAACTTTTCTCTGGTTCTCTGGGAGTTTAGCTTTTGTTTTGGTTTAATGGTGCGAGCTACTTCCGCCACTCCCATCCCTTGACTTATAGTGATTAGGAAGTCGGTGGTCATAACGATGGGCTGGTTGGTTTTTGGGGATGTGAGATGAGAGATACCTTTTAAAGAGGCAATCTGCAAGGTTTCTGATAAGGGCAGTAGTGGATATTGTTCTCGAATATCGGTGACCATGAGTGACCATTCGAGGGTATAAAAGTAATTAGCTTCTAATTGGCTGAGTAAGTGATGAATTCGATGGCTTTTCCATCCTTTGATGCGAAAAGACAACCCGATTGAGGGTACATCTCTAACTGTTAGCCACGGTAAGTAGTTGCTTCCCCTACCTTGACCTCGACTGTTACTGATTCTTTTGTGGCTTCCCGCATCGGTCAACTGCCTGGGGTATGTATCCATTGGCGTTGTCCTATCTATTCCTGACGGGTTATAGTCGAGCAAGTCTTGCTAAATGGCTCTTTCCCTTCAACCAAATCCTATGAAGGCACTTTTGCAAATGGTCAATTTTAACGATCTTAGCCGATTGGCTGAGGTGGCATTGGCGAGATCTCGCCCATTCTATGCTAGCCAGTATACAACTTTATTGTTTAGGATACGAGTTTATTGTTTAGGATACAACTTTATTGTATGAGGACAGCTCAATGTCGAATAATTTCGCTATTCAATCAATCGGGCGGAGTGGGGAAAAGCAGTCTGACCATGAACCTCGGTTATCACTTAGCTTGTGTTTGTCTTTGTGATGCAATTCTCAAGCAACGCCTCGAATAATGGTTCCCCAAAACTCATCAACCGCAGGGAAGGCATTTCATCAAATACCTCTGGATAAAACGTAACGCTTACGTTCCGCCCTTTGTAACTAAGCGCCCAGGTACGTTCGCTCTGAGGTTCAAACAATGCACCACAAGACCTTAAAATTGTTGAAGTCGTAAATAGCTGCTCAATCGTCTCTGGTGTAACCGGAGCCGGGGAAATTGGTTGGCGAATGTCTTCCAAGTCAGCCTCCACATCCATTGCCACCATCTCTTCTAAAGCCGGACGTAGGGGTGGAGTGTTGAGTACCTGGTCAAATTCGGACATCAGAACGTCCTCCTCTTCTGGGTCGGCACTCATTGCCGCTTGCTCGATAAACGTGGGAACTTGAGCCAGAATCGGTTGCAGGTTGCCAACAACTGTAGCAAAAGCATTGATGCGATCGCGTAATTTCTTATACACCTTCGCCTCTACTGTACCGTCATAATAGAAATTGTGAATCTTAACAGTGGGATAAATCTGCCCGATTCGGTCTAAGCGCCCAATCCGCTGCTCGACTCGCATCGGGTTCCAGGGCATATCGTAATTCACTAATACCCCACAAGTTTGCAGGTTCAAACCTTCAGATGCTGATTCCGTACACAGCAGAATTTTAATCTCGCCCTCTCGGAACTGGCGTTTGATGAGTTCTTTGGGCAAAATACACCACTCACTTCCTCGGTACAGTTCTCCGCCGCGTCCTGAATAACACGCCACTTGATTTCCATAAAGCTGCCGCAGAGACTCCCGCAGGTAGTCCATCGTGTCAGTATATTGGGTGAAAATAATTGCACTCTCACGCTCAATCAGTTCCCGGCGCAGAGTGTCAATCAAGTGGGACAGCTTGCTATCTTCCCCTGTATTCTCAAACTGGCGCAGCAAGTTTTCCAGATATTCAATCTCTCTGGGGTCTATAGGTTCCAAGTAGGATTCCAACCCAGCAATTACGGCATCATCCGCTTCGTCTATATCGCTCAAATCATCGCTGGTGATACTGCTACCAGTTTCCGTCAATAGGGAATCTAAGCGACGTTGCAAGGATTCGCGGATAGCGTAAAACGAACTAGTTAAGCGCTTGCGGTACAGCGTCATCAAAAAGCCTAACGCCTTGCGTTCCTGCTTTTGGGCGAGGCGATAAAAATCCCGCACGTACTCGCTGACGGCGCGATACAGGGGAACTTCCCGGTTCGGTTCTAGGCTAATGGCATCGTCTCGCACGTCCCGCTGGGGAATGTCTCGGTCTAACAAACCCAGGCGATAATACTGCCGCAGGGTATCGCGAGTGTGGCGGAACATTAAGTCTTTGAGGGGAGTGTTGACGGTGAGGTACTGCCGCGAGGTGGTGATGAAGGGTTCGTCAGCGAGATACTGTTTGTGGTTTACTATTTTTTGACCGTCTTTCCAGACATTTTGCAGTCGGTAGGTGATAAAGCGATTCTCCTTCGGAGAGGCTCCGCCAACGCGTTTCTCCAAGTACTGCTGCAAACGAGAACAGGATTTGCCGCCGCGCTTGAAATAATCTACCGACATCTGCTGCCAGAAATCCAATTTGAAGCGGTCTGGGGTTTCTGGTAAAGTAGCGAAGTAATTGCAGAAGTTATCGGCATAAGACCAATGCCCCTGAAGCCCTAGCAGGTGGAGTAAGTCAAAGACTTCAATCGGGTCAATCTGCATTGGGGTAGCAGACAGCAGCACCAGGGCGCGTGTCTTTTCTTTGAGCTGCTGCATTAACTCTAGTAGCCGATTTAGGGTATCCTTACGGGCTTGAGGGCTTTTGCGCCGTGCGTGGTGGGCTTCATCTAACACGACTAAATCCCATGAGTCAGCATCCAACAGTTCCTGCATTCTTTCAGTACGGCGTACCAGATGACTAGAGGCGAGAACTAAATCTTTGGTATTCCAAGGGTTGGTTGCGAATGTAGAAGTTGCAGAAGTTGCAGAAGTTGCAGAAGTTGCAGAAGTTAAAGAAGTTTGATTCTCCTGAACTCCTGACTCCTGAACTCCTGTTGGCGAAGCCTTCTCCGAAGGAGTACTCCTCTCTCCATAGGGATCAGTTAATCCCCCTTGTGCGTAACTCCAGAAGTGAAGGTTGAACTTTTCCCGCAGTTCTTCCTGCCACTGAGGTTGCACACTGGCAGGGGCGAGGATTAAGACACGCTTCACCTTTTGGCTGACCAGCAGGTAACGCAGAATCAAGCCTGTTTCAATTGTCTTCCCCAGTCCAACTTCATCGGCAATCAGGAAACTGCGGGGGAACTGCTGGGCAACTCGTCGGAGTATCTTGGTTTGGTGAGGCCAGGGGGTAATGGGAATGGATTTGAGGCAGAAGTCCAAACAGCCGGGGTGTTGGTGCAGGTTAATAAGCTGGGCAAAAGCTTGGCGTTCTCGTTCCCATTGGGCTTCAGAAATCGCAGGTGTATCCGTAGTATGGGCATCTTGCCTGTTGGCTTCAGCATCCGGCGTTAGTTCAGGTGTTAGGGAGTCAGACGCTTCCACTTCTTGGGGCGATTGCGTCTTTATTTCCTTGTCCCCATTTTTCGGCAGGGTTCTGGTATCGAATTCCGCTTGTTTGTTCCAAGTGGGTTTGGTTGCTGGAGTATAACGCAGCAGTTTTTCTTGCACCGCTTCTGGTACCTCAAAGACTCGGACGTTCGGGGCTAAATTGTTCCAGAGTTGTTCAAAGCGAAATAGTTCCTCGTTGACTCGTTCTGAGTCTCGCCCACCTTCCCAGCTACAGTAAACATGGAATGATTCCACGTTACGTTCCCAACCGCTGAGGGATTCGTTGTTGGAACCACTGAAGGCTAATTGATTGCCTTGAGAATCGGTGAAAATGCCTACCTTTTCATGGAAAATGTGATAGGGGTCGAGTTGAGTGTAACTCTCTTCCGGTATCCCATTGTTTTTAAGCGGTACGGCGATTTTAATATCTAAGTAGCCGTTAGCAACTAACCAACTGAGAATCTCAAAGTGTTTGAGTTGGGCGAAGTTCTCAGGGGGTTTTAGTTCGGCATCGAGGCGGGTGAGTAATGCCTCTCGTAGTTCGTAACCTTGTTGGATGGCTTGCAAGTCTTGGGAGGAAAACTGACAGCCCATAATCAGCCGCATTTTTCCCTCATTATGCAGCATTGCCCCTAAACCACGGGCGACTTTACTCAAAATGGCACTGTTAAAGAAGCCGGATTTGCGATCGTATTGGATAGCGCATTCTAAGGCTGGGATGTAGAAGTCAGCAATGGGATTGTTCTCATTGCTGGAGTAGCTGATTCGCCATGACTTGTTGCTTAAGTTTTGCACTTTAGTTTAGGAGTTCAGGAGTTTAGGAGTTTAGAAGTTCAGGAGTTTCTATAACTCAGAATCTATCCTTTCTAAACTTATTTCAATTTTGTAAGGCTTGGCGATAGGCTTTCACGGCTTGAGTTTGATTGGAGTAGCCAATATAACAGGTTAACAAAATTGGGTCTAAATCTGGGAGGATAACAGAGCGATCGCTTTGTCTATATGTTCCTGTTTCTGTCTGTAAAATCTGAAACGATAATTGATTATTTTGCCAAAACCAAACTTCTCTTACACCTAACCCTTGATAGACTTCAAGTTTATCAAGCCCGCCGCTGGTGAGGGCAATTTCTAGGGCGATATCGGGAACTTCTCCTAGTTCACCTAAGCAATAACATTCATCCGGTTCTGCACCTCTGGCGGCAGCTTCTCGACGGAATGTGGCATTGCCATAACCGTTGAGTTCAATATCTTTTTCTTCGGCATAAGCTTCAATTAATCGGGCGATAATTTTTTTGAGGCGTTCATGTTCGGGGGAGGTGGTCATAATAATTTCTAATTTGCCTTCCAGGTAAGTCAGGCGAGGAAAGGTATCGACAAACATATCGGCAAGATTGATATATTGCTGCCAAGTTATGCCATCAAGGATTATACGTTGTTCGTTGGTTGGTTGGAGGGTTTTCGGGTCGAGAATTAGCATGGTTAATTATTCTGGTTAGGGTTCAAGTGATTCTGTTTATAATTAGAAATATTTAGGTGAAAGAATTTGAATAAAATTCTGAATGTTCACTATACAAATGTTGTTATATGGCAATCGCACAACAATGTTGTTATATGACAATTATATGACAACATTAGTTCAAGTCATCGAAGTGTATAAGTTCTCCTAAATCAGCATGACGTTCTCTATCTATCTCATTAAAAATTCCTGTAATTTCCTCATTATCTTTCCAGGCTCCAATCACAGCTTGTAGCTGTTCCCACTTTTCATCTCGTTCAATTAATAGATTATCGGGAATTTCGATAAAAATTTCCAGTCCATCGGCAACGGGGAGGGCTTCTAAAAGCTCAATGGTTTTGCCGCGTAAAATTCCTTTGATTTTCATTGAATTTAATCCTGATTTAGTAATTTAGTTTGAATTTTAGAAATGTAGTGTGAGCTTCTAGCTCGCGTAGGCTATATTGATGTAGGTTTATCGTGCAAGCTGCTCATGTAGGTTGTATTGATGTGGGCTGTAGTGCGAGCTTCTAGCTCGCGTGGGCTAGCGTGTCAGTGGGCGGGTGTGGGCTGTATTGATGTGAGTTTGTAGCGAGCAAGATGCTCGCACTACAAATGAATTTCATAAATTATTGGATTGAATTAGCGAGCAAGATGCTCGCACTACTTTAAAATATTTCCCAAAAGAAAGGATAGTCCTCCGGAGTATTTGACAATCCTGCCTTAACAGGATTTTGCCTAATATATTCCCATTTATTTTGAAACTCCTTTTCATCTCTAATCAGCTCATCATATCTCCCATCTTGCCAAACCTTGCCAATATGCCGCATCACTTGAGGAATTTGTTTGGCGCTATAACTTTTGATGCTATGCAAAATACTTCCAATTGACCAAAATTCTGTCTCAGTTTTGAGAAAAGGCTGAATCAACAGATGTACGTGGTCTGGCATAATAACTGCCGTAAAAAGCTGATATCGTTGATTGTGGAAAAACTGGCAAGAATTTAGCACAATCTGTCGAGCTTCAGGAGTTAGTTCTAATCTATCCCACGTTACGAAAGTAATAAAGTATCTGCCTTTGGGTATTTCTAATCGTGGTATTTGTTTTTTGAATTTCATTTTACTCCAATCGCGAACAAGATGTTTGCGCTACGAATTATGAATCTACAACTTGAAGAAATTTTAATCCTCTGGTAATTCGCCAAAACGTTCTTGATAACGGGCTAATAGTTCTTCTGGTGTCAAATAACGAACACCCTGCTGGTTATACCAATACAAGGCTTCAATCTCTAATTCACCATCTTGGTAGGTAGCACGTCCAATTCCTAAACCCACTTCTGGCATCCAGTAAGGTTCACCAATTTGGAGTTGATATTCTCCATCTACCAAGCGATAAATCTCAAAAGGTTGATGCCTATCTCTTTGCCAATAATCGGGGTTATAAACTAGATAATATAAAACTCCCAAGTGGGCATAAATTCCCATCTTGGTATCGTATTCTCCGCCCGGTGTTCGCGATGCCACCTCTAAGACAAAAATCGGAACAACACCATTTTCTTCCCAAACCACATAGCTTTTCCTCTGCCTACCTTCTCGGTGACGTTCAACCCCTAAACTCAAAAAGCCATCGGGAACGACAGGAACCAACGGACTAACTCCTGTGGTGTGATAAATTCCCATATCCACCCCAAAAAACCAATCGGTTCGTTTCCCCCAAATAAACTTCAGTAAAAATAACAGTAAGTTGGGAATAAAATTTTGATTCTCGTTATCCACAGGCGTATCATCGGAACAAGGCAATTCAGCACTTGTTGGCAGACGTAATTTCGGGTCATATTGTAACATTAATAACACTCCTTTAAATCTTCCGGCTTTTAACTTCTATAATAAACAAGTCGATTACAGATAAATTCCTTCATAATAAAGACGGGTCATGAGAGATAACTTTCCACCCTAATCCCCCAATAACACCCGCATTGCCTTTAACGCCGGACTTCGCTTGCCATTATTAATCTTGGCAAACCAATAATGTGCCTCCTCATTACTCATCGCTGTTACTCCGGCGGTAATATTCGCAATTCGTTCCGGTTTCGATAACGGTTGCAACGCTTGAAATAAGAGTGCCAAATTCACCCCCGATTCTTCACTTAAAATATAGGGAGATTGCCGCTTGTGTGATAGTGTTTTTGGGTCATAGTTATTCGCCTTTAATACCTCATAAATTACCGCTCTCGCCTGCACTAATGCATTCCCCTTCAACCGCCCGATTCGCTTGGCAGGGGGTCGCTTCTTTTCCCCTGCCTTTTTATAGGCACACTGATACAACTCCAAGGCAAAATTATTGTTATCAGTGGGTAAAACTCTCAATTGAAACTCTTGCATTTGACGCAACTAACGACCGTAATCTTTAAAACCTCGGCTTCGCTCAGTTTTAGCGCTGAGTGTAGTCGAAGTTCTAAATTAATCCTCAATAAATTTTCGCAAAATCCCCACGATTTTACCCACATTATTTAAAAAATACTCCGTTAGGTCAATTTCCAGGGTTTGGTCTGCCAGTTGGAGAAACTTCCAAATGCTCCCCGTTGTCACGACACCATAGACAGTAGTGATCGCATTGCCTTTTTCCTGATTAAATAACTGAGCTGCAATCATTTCTGCCATACACTGCCCTAACCCCGATTGAATATTATCATTCTTGGCTTCTACTACAGCCACAACTGGTGCTTTAATAAATAATTGTTCAGGAGAACGGCTAATAAGAAAGTCACAACGTCCGCTTAATCCTTTGGCAAGATCGACATTAAAATCTTTGCCCGAAAATAAGCTAATTTGCGACTTAAACTGCCGTTTGAGTTCCACTAAAATTGGAGTAATAATGAGTTCAGAGCGGGACTTTTCTGTATCAATAGCTAAGGCTAAGGGAATATTAAATTCCAAGGTTTCTACCAAAAATGTGCTATATCCTACTTCAGGAATATGGGCAAACAAATCGACCTGTTCCGAGATAGTGATACCAAAGTCTGTTGCTATTGTCTCTATACTAAATTGGCTGTACGGCATAGTTTACCCACTGACTTTAGTAACTAACTTTCGCGCTTAAGGATAACCGCTCTACAGGATTTCGATTTAGTGCCTGCCTAATCATACTAATCTCTGAACCAGATGGCGGTACAGCCACCTCAAACTCCACAATAATCTTTAAGTACAAATCCGCCTGCACGTTGGGTGCATTGAGCAAGGTATTAATGGTAGAGAAGAAACTTTGGAACCCTCGCACCGAACCCTGGTACTCTAACCTAGCAAAGTCGCCCGTCTGAATCATCACCCGCTGGTCAATTTGCAACGGGAAACGACCCAACAGAGGCAACGCTGTCCCCAACCTACGGTAGTCCATCACTTGGTCAACGGACAGTTCCAGCGATTGTATCCCCTGAACTTTATCATCACTACAGCGATCGCTCAAAGCAGTAAACACACTATTCGGCGTACCATCAAGTTCAATCTGTTCCGGTTTAACATCAAATAACCCCCTCTGGTCCCTAAACCCCGGACTACTTCCAGAACCCCCCGTGCCATAGATAGAACCAGTAGAACCACTGGTTACTGTCACCCGCGTCTCCCGCTGTTCAATCTCACCATTCCCATAATCTGCTACTATTTTAAAAACAGTAGTCTGGGAAATACTGCCTTCATACTCATCCGAGGGGCGAAATTCTTGAGGTATCTGAGTCCCATCTTGATACAGACAAACCGTTAACGCCCCCTTTGCCTTCCACCGCACTCGCACAGGTTTAGTGGCTTCCGTACTCGGCATTAATTGGGCGCTGAGTTCGACTTCCTTGGGTTTGGGCGGTTCCAAAATTCCCCGGCGATAGAGTACCATCCGTTCGGAGAACTCAATCGTATCCGGTAAGGGAGAATTACCATCGGTTTTAATAAATAACCTCTCTCCCACCTTCATATCCCACTGTCCCTCTGCCAACCCCCGTTTTACCGTCTCCCGCAGTTTGGGAATTTCCGCTTCAATAGGCATATTCAGGGCAAGATTCTTAGAAAATTCCTCCCGCAAACTTTTCGTTGTCCAATGGTCGATACCAGAGGGCCAAACTTTCTGCAAAATATAAGCAGGGGCAAAGGGTTTTGCTACCCACATTCCGCAGATGTGGC
>DNGI01000432.1 GCA_003486645.1 Cyanobacteria bacterium UBA11370
AGCTTAGTCAGTACCCTTTCTCAGGGAACTCCTTGAGAAAGGGTACTGACTAAGCTATGAAACCTTGATCCGATAACAATAAAACAACTTCCCAATATTCCTTTAATATACAAAGGATTAGATTCTTGAATAATTTCTAGGGGTCGATTCAGTTCCGTTTGTAATTGTAATCCGAGTTCATAGTCACGGGTCGTTTCATGAATTAAAATAAAGGGTTCTGTTCCTTTTTCAATCAAGTATTTGCTACACATCGTTAAAAAAGATAAGTATTTCTCTTTTAACTCTGGAGATGTTTTTTGAATCATTCGATAATTGGGAACAATACAAACTTTATGGGAATTAGCCTGGAAATAGTCTGGCACTTCACCTTTGACTAAGTTTGTAAAGTCGGGTGCGATTTTGATTTTTGAATTGCTGTTCGGATCTAACTCTATCAGATAGTCATAAGATACTTTATCTCTGGCAAAAATCAAATCGGCATTTTTAAGGATTTCTAAAAACGCATTCCTCACCGCTTTTTGCTTGAATGGACCAAACGCTTGAGGCAACAAGATAATCTTTTTCCCTTCTTTTTTCCATCTCTTCGTTCGTTCCGCCATGATTTCGACCATCCGCGCTCCCTGCTGATCGCTATAAGTAAAACCGGATGCGTCTAGAACGGCCTGAACTTCTGAATTTGTTATAATATTCAACTTATGGCGTAAGGGTTTAGGAATTAAATGAGTCAAACTATCTATATATGCACCAACAACAGGGAACTTTTCATAATAGGCCCATGATAAATGATGTAAGCCAGTTTTTTCTCTATCTTTAAAACTACCCATTCTCAAGTGAGCGGTTACAATATTTTCTCCAGGTAAACTAGACATATGCTGGACAACCGCATTAGTCATTAATTCGCCACCCTTATTAATGAAATCTACGCCTTGAATTTCAATAATCATCTTTAGTGATATCTCCGCAGTAAATCAAGTTCTTTCTTTTGCGAGTAAGGAATCATGCCTTCAGGATCAGCATATCCGACAGAAATTAACATCACAACCCGTTCATCCGGCTCTAATCCCAGTGTAGCTGCCATGACCCGCTCACGATCTTCGATATCAGGCCAATTAATCGGACAAGAACTAAGCCCTAGGGTTTCTAAAGCGTACATGAAAGACATGGAAGCTAACGATCCATCAATATAAATGACGTGGCGATCGCGTTCGCTAAAGTATGCCCTTAGTTTACCAACAACAACAACAATAACAGGAAAGTTATGGCTAAATCCTTTGGTTCCCATCGGGATGGAAGCCACTCTTTTCACTACATCAGGATCATCAAAAATATGAAATTCAAAAGGTTGTCGATTGCACGCACTTGGAGATAGAGTTGCCACAGCAACGGCTTTATCAATTAATTCTCGTGGTACAGGTTTTTGGAGATACCAGCGCACTGAACGGCGACGATAGGCTAATTTCAATAAATCATCATAATTCACTGGCGATCGCTCATCTGTATTCCGTTTGTAGGGCACACGTTGTATTTCATTTTTAGACGGTTTATCGAGAGCTAAAAATTTCCTTTTCGCTTCTTCAATAACTGAATTGGAACCCGCAACATTAAAATATTGTTCTAAAACATCATGCGCCCATTGCAACTCCGTTGATTCTGATATATCTTTCCCTTTTTCTAAAACTGATTTTTCATAACATTTAACCGTTTCTTCAATGTAATCCAGAGCAAAAATATCCCGTCTGGGCTTCATAATTATTCCCTTTTCAAGGCGATGAATATTGCGCCTTAAGAGATATTGGCTCTCTAGATTAGATTGGAGATCTTCAATATATTTCAATTTACCGTAAATAACGGCTTGATTCTCTCTACTAAAATCTTTTGAGAGGAGAATATAGTATAGAGAACTCAATAACCTTGAACTTACCGCTACTCTTAAAGTAGAATTGGTGATTCCTTCTACGAGTTTTTTAAGTTGTTCTACTCCACTGGCTGGAAGAATTGATTTGATGAATTTTTCGAGCATAGTTTGTTTTTGGGTGAAATAAATAATTACTTACGAACGGGATTACTACAAAGATGCCTCCTGAAGTTTATAGCGATTACGGATTAGCTAATTTTTACATAACTCTATTTTTTAATTCTAATGCTTCTAGTTTAACAACTTTTTTGAAAACTGCATTTTTAACATATGAAATGGACTCATTAAAATACTTAAAAAAAGTGCCATTTCACAGGCGGCGATTGTATCACTATTAAGCACTTTGTAATATCTCATAAAGTGCAATAGTGCTTTACGAGAATCATTCGCTAGGTAAGCTAAAAATGCCAAAGGTCTTTGCCAGGGTTTCAGTCTCAGCATCCGAATATGATGTCTACTTAATCCAGATTTACCGACTAAAGAAATTAAATAATTTCGCTCCATTCTCCATGAAGGAATTTTGTGGTAAATATGCATTTCGGGATTGTACCAAATCTCCCAACCCGCATTTTGTATATGGGATAATATTTCTAGGTCTTCACCTTTGGCAGATAAAGACTTTCCCTGGGGACCTGCGAGTAATAAATTATCAGGGATGGATTCACTCCAAGCTTGCTTGCGAATCACCAACCCTGCTCCTGGGGGTAACACCTTTTGCTTGTGATTATTGTAACAAAATGCGTTTTGACCCCGCTCAATAATTGCTAAATAAACGGCTATTTTGTTAAAATCTTGAGGGGGTTCACCTTCAAACTCTCCATGAATTTGACCACCATAAGCACCGGCCTTGGGATGTGATTGAGCAAAGGAATAAGCTGCAGAAACCCAGTTAGATTCAGGTAGGTTATCATCATCTAGAAAACCGATAAGAGAACCTTGAGCTTCCTGTACCGTCCTTTTCCTAGCAAAGGCTGCTCCTTGTTTAGATTCAAAGTAATACTTAAGTGGATAAGAGGCAGGCCAGTTCGATTGATACTCTTGGATAATTTTTGCGGTATTATCTTTACTGTTATTATCTACAATCACAATTTCCCAGGAAATTGTATCGATATTAACTTGCGATCGCAGCCTCTCTAAAAGCTCTGGTAGATGCTTTTCGCCGTTATAGGTACGGATAGCTACACTAAAGTCAACCTTCATTGAAGCAATACTCGCCTAGTAGACTAATTTGGACATATGCAGAATAGGTCTGCCTCGCTCCTACGAGTTTAACCTCTCCGTAGGGGACTGTCACCTCACCTGATCGCTGTTGATAAAGTCTTCAAAAACTCTAGATCAGCTTCAGGATTCAAGAGATCTGTCTTGAATCCCCAGGTTATACCAAATCCGGTTTTTTTACCCCTCATTGGAGGAAGCAGGGGGCAGGAGAGAAATGAATAAAGGGGATTTGGTATTAGATTACTAAATAGCGTACTACATCTTACGAAATTATGAGCAGAACCTCGAAAATCTTCCCGACTTCCCACTCCCTACTCCTTACCCCCTAAAACCTAGCAATTTGTACTCATGAGTATGAGAACCGCTATAGCGAGGGGAAATGAGTTGTGAAACCCCTCCCCCTTATCTTCCTTGTCCCCCTTTTCCACGAGTCAAATCCACCCGCTATATAGGGTATAGCCGCTTTATGGTTCCCCATGGGGTATCTCAATTACCGACTTGTGTTTGAAGTCTGTCCCGAATTGGGGAATGCCTGATAAAACTCTCCCTCAATGTACACTTTTCCAAAAGGCTGACACTTGAATTTTTGCCCCTGAATTGATACCTTTTGCTCATCTATCCAAACTTGCTGTATCTTCATTGCATGGAGATAGAGTTGAACACTTTTGTAGGGGAAATTGTAATCTCCTTGTTGTTCCCAAATGAGGTCTAAACCATTCTCAAATCGCACCATCTGAAACCGATCTACCCGCCAGTCTCTATAGCCATCTTTGGCATCGTTGTATAAGGACGATTCACTGGTTTCTTGCATGGGTGGATATATATGAAGAGATAATTGTTCTCCTTCTTCCATAGGAAGAATAGTTCCTGCTTTTATTAATAGCGGAATCTGTTCTAAAGGGGCTTCTAAATTAATTTCTTTCCCACCCTCAATCAAAGCATCATCCCAGAAGTTGTACCAATATCCTTTAGGAAGGATAACATTACGCTTACGCATCCCTTCTTCTACAATTGGGCAAACCAATACTGAATCTCCTAACAAAAACGCATCTTCCACATCCCATAATTTGGAGTCATTACTATCAGACCAAAATAGAGGGCGAACGGGAGGATAACCCTTTTGAGTCGCTTCCCAACTCAACGTATAAAAATAAGGAAGCAGCCGATATCGGAGTTGTAAAAGTTGTCGAATGATAGTAAGATAAGGTTCTCCATACGTCCAAGGTGTGCGGTTTTCAACATTATTAGAAGAGTGGGTACGGCAAAAGGTAAGAAAAGTGGACATTTGGAACCAGCGTAAGTACAATTCAGCCGAAGGATTACCCTGAAAACCACCGATATCTGGGCCACTATAGGGAATACCAGATAATCCTAAACCCACTACCGTTGCTACTGTTTGACGCAATGCCGCCCAGGTACATTCAATATCACCAGTCCACGTCCAAGCATAACGTTGAAGTCCCGCCCAACCCGCACGAGAAACAATAAAAGGACGCTGATGGGGGTGATAATGACAAAGACTTTCATAACCTGCTTTTGCTTGTAATAACCCATAAATATTATGAGCCTCACGATGGTCGCCGCCCCTACCTTCCATATCATGTTGAGTAACTTTGGGAAGAGAGCGATCGCCCCACATAATAAATGCCGCAGGTTCATTCATATCATGCCAAAATCCAGCTACTCCCACATCCAGGAGATAGGCATATTGGCGACTCCACCATTTACGTACCATTGGGTTAGTAAAATCAGGAAAAACGCACCAACCCGGCCAAACAGGACCCACCACAAGTTTACCATTTGGAAGTCGGCAAAACGCACCTAATACCTGACCTTCTAAAAATAAATTACTGTGGCGACTATATTTAATTCCTGGATTCATTATCGCAATAAATCGCACCCCTTGCTCTAAAAGTTCTTGGGTAAAATTGCCGAGATTAGGAAAGCGATCTGGGTCAATTGTAAACGCCCGATATCCAACTTGAACATCAATATCTAAATGAAAGGCACTTAAGGGTAAATTATGAGCTTCAAATGCTTTTGCTTCTGCGCGGACTACTTCTTCAGTACGATAGCCCCAGTGAGATTGATGATACCCTAAAGCCCAACGAGGAGGAAGTGGGGAACGACCCGTTAATTCCGTATATCGTTCTAATAGCTGGGCTGGTGATCCAACTGTTAGGTAATAACGCAGTGATCCTCCCTCAAAATTAGCTGTAGCGATATCTTCAAAGGTAAATTGAGCCTCAAATGAATTTTCATAAAAAATTAGATAACTTCCCGAAGAATGAAGACCCAAATAAATCGGAATACAAATATACATTGGGTCTGAACCTGGGCCATACATTCCCGCCGCGTCATAGTTCCACATCCGGAATGTTTTCGGCTGATTGGTAACTTCGCCTTTCTCCGTTACTTCTTTCGCATTACGCAAGTTTAGAGATGTAGCACGTTCTCCTAATCCATAAATGTGTTCCTCTGGTTGCAATTGGGCTTGATGAATCCACCCTTCACTTTTACGCTGAGGTGGTAATTCTTCTCGGATAATTTGACCCGTTGAATCGCAGAATTTTAAACTACCATCAAAACTAATAATAACGTCAATAACTTTAGCATTATTATTAGTTGAATCAGAACTCGATAGCGTCCAATGATCATCAGTTTTGTTTAGCGTTGTTTTAACTTCAGACCAATCAGAACGAGCGATCGCATACGGAATTGGCGGAATACCAGGAAACCAATCAACTCGAACTAAATCAGGTTTTAGAAAAGAGATTTCAAGTTCTGCTTGTTCAAAATAAAACCGCGCACCTCTAGAGGTTTGTTCAGCTTGTAGGAGTTTTCCGGGGTTATTAAATGCTTCTGGATTAGGTTTAGGGGCGAACTGGCGTTCGATGCGATCGCGCTTATAGGAGTAGAGATAGGCGTAGGGTGCGTATCCTAAATAGAATAGTGACCCTAAAAAAAATTTTAATTTTAATGATAACTTTTTAGTGAAATTCATAGTTACTCTTTGTCTAATTATTAAGCTCATCAATATGTTTTACTAATTCCTTCTGAATTTTTCATCAGCCTCTAGGAATAGTTATACGAAATCGGGTTAATTAGTTATTCTCTATCCTAAACAGAAATCCTGTATAAACGCGATATATCACGTTTGTAGAACAAAGGTGTGATTCTCGAATCTAAGCCTCTAGATAGGGGGATTTGTTGAAGCGATCGCTCTAACCTAGTCTATTAAGTCTCTATTAATTGAGGAAAAAATTATGAGTAGTGGTCACGCCAGTCATAAGGGCTATTCAGTCAAACCCAATACCAACACCAATGGTCAATTTTATACCCCTGCTGACGAAAATGTTAACCCCATAGAAGTTCTCCCAGAAGGTGAAGGTTATCCCTTTAATGCTCAAGGAACTGTAGTAAATCCTGCGGCTACGAAACGACCAGAGGACGAGAAAGATGCAGAGGAATAATATCAAAAGCCCAACCTGAAATCGATTTCGGGCTAATCGTTAAAATTTGTTGAAACTGACTAAATTCTATTAACAAGAGTCGCTCAGTTTATCTGTACGGCTCTACTATTAGTTGTATCAACCTGTACCCCTTCTACTCCCTAATCTGACGAGCGATAGATTGCCATGAAAGAAGTTTTAAAACGAATTTCAGATACAATCTGGGAAATTCCGATTTCCTATAAGGAGGGAATGCGGGTTCCAGCTCGAATTTATGGGACAGAAAAATTAATTTCGGAATTGGATGAAGGGGTTTATGAGCAAGTGACGAATGTCGCAACACTTCCAGGCATTACCAAGTACGCTTTGTGTATGCCTGACGGACACTTTGGGTATGGATTTCCGATTGGTGGAGTTGCGGCAATGGATGTGGAACAGGGAGGTGTGATTTCCCCTGGTGGTATCGGTTTTGATATTAATTGTGGGATGCGTTTGCTTGTTACTAATTTAACGTATAAGGACGTTAAACCTTATATCAAAACGTTAGTAGACAGACTCTATGAAAGGGTACCTGCTGGTGTAGGAAGTAGTGGTTTTGTTAAGATTTCACGCAATGAGTTTCGCCAGGTTGTTGAACAAGGCGCTCACTGGTGTGTTGAAAATGGGTATGGTTGGAATGAGGATCTCGAATTCATTGAAGAAAATGGCTGCATAAAGGGTGCGGATGCTTCAAAGATTAGTGAAAAAGCAATAGATCGAGGATTCAATCAAATCGGAACTTTGGGTTCGGGTAATCACTATTTAGAAATTCAAGTTGCTCGCAAGAAGGACATTTTTGATCCAGAATTAGCCCGAATGATGGGAATTAATACACCGGATCAAGTTGTAGTGATGTTTCACTGTGGAAGTCGGGGATTTGGCCATCAAGTGGCAACCGATTATTTACAAGTATTTTTAAAAGTAATGGAGAGTAAATATGGAATTAAAATTTTAGATCGAGAACTGGCTTGTGCGCCGTTTAACTCCCCGGAAGGACAAGCTTACTTTGCAGCAATGAAATGTGGAATTAATATGTCCTATGCGAACCGCCAAGTAATTTTACATCGCATTCGTGAGGTATTTTCAGAAATATTTGGCTCTTCACCAGAAGACTTGGGTATGGAGATGGTTTATGATGTAGCGCATAATACGGCGAAGTTAGAACGTCACGTTGTTGATGGCAAAGAGCGATCGCTTCTCGTCCATCGTAAAGGTGCAACTCGTGCATTTGCGCCCGAAATGGAAGATGTTCCTTATCCTTATAAAACTATCGGTCAACCTGTTATTATTGGCGGTAGTATGGAAACGGGATCGTATTTGTTAGTCGGTGTACCTACTGGTGATCAAACTTTCTTCAGTACTGCTCATGGTAGTGGACGAACAATGAGTCGTACTAAAGCTCGAAAAACTTGGCATGGAGATACACTTCAAAAGGAGTTACAAGCCAAAGGAATTTATGTCCGCAGTACCTCAGCGCGAGGATTAGCAGAAGAAGCAGGAGGAGCATATAAAAATGTCGATAATGTCATCGAAGCTGCTGAATTAGCTGGAATTAGCAAACGAGTTGTACGATTAACTCCTATCGGAAATATTAAAGGTTAATCAGGAATTAAAAGTTCAAAATGGCTAAAACTAAAGTATCCTTTTGGTTAATTCCTTCAGAACAGGATAGATCTTTTTTTCAGGACATCATCGATAGTCTTGCCAAAGAGCATAACGCTCCAACATTCACACCCCATGTCACGATTTACTCAGGAGAATACATACCCGACGAGTCACTAGATGAACTTATTGAAAAAGCCACTCAAAGAGTTCAACCGTTTAGCCTAAGAGTCGATAGTATCTCCTATACAAATGAATTTACTAAAACAGTATTTGTACAATTTCAACCGCATCCAATTCTGACTCAGATATCAGAAACGATACATCGCAACTCGTTACACCCCTCTGACTTTACTCTAAATCCTCACTTAAGCTTAATTTACAAACACCTCAGTGAAGAGATAAAAATAGATTTAGCGAATTCTATCAAGTTACCCAAATCAGAAGTATTTTTTAATGAAGTCAGAGCGATTTCTACTCCGAATCAAACCCAAAACCGGGAAGATGTAGAGAACTGGAAAGTCATTACTATTAAAAATCTTGATATAGCCAGTCTACATGATTTGTAAAATCCATCTTCCTTGTCTCCCTTGTCTCCCTT
>DNGI01000288.1:0-2760 GCA_003486645.1 Cyanobacteria bacterium UBA11370
CCCCCCTGCCCCCCTGCCCTCACTCCCTACTCTGGACATGAGACATCTGGCTGAGGCGATCGCACCCCTGGAAAAGCCAAAATTAGGAGGTTAATCGGGAAAAGATTTCTGAGGACTTGTGGATAAGGTTAAGACTGTCGTATTAGCAGGGGAATTACCAAGTTCTACCACGTATTATGCCAAGAAGGCGACCCCATCAGGCGCAAGGATCGATGAAGTCTCCATGTTCATCAAATCTCTCAACCGCTTAGTTGCTGACATTTCTGGCAAAGTTCCTCTGCGGACTGTCCTGATTGTGCCGTTTGTCCTGCAAATCTGTGCGGTGGTAGGGTTAACTGGATATCTTTCTTATCGAAACGGACAACAGGCGGTTAACAATTTGGTGAGTCAGTTGCAGGATGAAGTAAGCGATCGCATCGATCAGCACCTTGATACTTACTTAGCTGCGCCGAATCAAATCAATCAAATTAATTTAGATGCGATTGAGTTAGGTTTGTTAAATCTGAATCATTTTGAACGAACCGGACGCTACTTCTGGAAACAGATGCAGGTGTTTGATGTGGGTTACATTTCGTTTGGGAATACCAAAGGGGAATTTATTGGGGTTGAACGGCTCAATAATGGTCAGTTACTGATTAATGAAGTATCCGAAAACACTCAGCTTGGTAAACTCCGAATTTATGGGACAGATAGCCAAGGAAATCGTACCCAATTATTGCAAGTTAAAGAGTGGGAACCTAGGGACGAAGCCTGGTATTCGGATGCGATTAAAAGCGGGAAACCGCTATGGAGTCAAATTTATCAGTGGGAAGATAAACCAGAGGTTTTATCCATTTCTTCGAGTTATCCGGTTTACGATCAAAGGAACAAAATTGTTGGCGTTCTGAGCATTGATCATATCCTTTCTCAACTTAGCGTTTTTCTCAACCAGTTAAAGGTTAGTCCGTCGGGAGTAACTTTTATCTTAGAACGGGATGGGTTCCTCGTTGCCAGTTCGAGTAGTGAACCGCCATTCCGAATTATGAACGGGAAGGCGACGAGACTTCAAGCCTCAGATAGTCGAAATTCCTTGATACAATCAACAACCGACTATTTAATCCAACATTTTAATAATTTGAGTGAAATTAACCGTAGTCAACAGCTCAAATTTAGGATTAAGGGACAGCGGCAATTTGTGCAAGTAACGCCTTGGCGAGATAAATTGGGTCTGGATTGGTTGATTGTTGTGGTTGTTCCAGAAACCGACTTTATGGCAGAGATTAATGCCAATACTCACACGACGATTGTGTTGTGTGCGATCGCGTTAGTCATCGCTATTGGTGTGGGTATTATTACATCTCGCTGGGTTGTTCGACCTATTTTACACTTAAATACAGCCGCTAAGAATTTAGCATTAGGAGAATGGCAGCAGATTGTCGAGGTAGAACGCTCAGATGAACTAGGAGAATTGGCTGAGTCCTTTGATAAAATGGCAAAGCAACTCCAAGCCTCATTCACAACTCTTGAAACGAAAAATGCTGAAATGATTGCCTTAAATCAGGCACTCAGCAGTAGTGAAAGTAAGCTGACTCAATTTCTCGATGCTGTACCCATTGGGATTGCCGTACATGACGCAACGGGCAGAATTTACTATGCCAATCGTACTGCCCAAATTTTATTAGGTAAAGGTGTTATTTCAGACGCTAAACCCGAACAATTAGCAGAAGTTTATCAAATCTATCTTGCTGATACTAACCAATTATGTCCGACAGAACGCTTACCTGCTTTAAGAGCATTAAAGGGCGCACAGGTGACGGTTGATGATTTGGCAATTCATCACGGAGAAACCATTCTTCCTGTCGAAGTACGAGCCACACCCATTTTTGATGAAAAGGGTACAATTATTTATGCTATTGTTGGTTTTCAAGACATCACTCAACGCAAACAAGCGGAAGCCGAACGCATTAATTTTACCCAACAACTCAAACTTAAAAATGCCGAATTAGAACGTTTAGATCAACTTAAAGATGAGTTTCTTGCCAATACCTCTCATGAACTCCGCACGCCCTTAAACGGTATGATTGGTATTGCCGAATCTATGATTGATGGAGCTACAGGAGCGTTATCAGAGCTTCAGCAAAAAAATCTGTTACTAATCACTCAAAGTGGACACCGATTAACGACCCTCATTAATGATATTCTGGATTTCTCTAAACTCAAACACAACACCCTTGAATTGCAATGTAAATCTGTAGGACTACGAGAGATTGTTGAGGTTGTACTTACGATCAGTCAACCCCTAATTTGCAACAAGAATTTACAGTTAATTAACGCCATTTCCCCTAACCTGCCACCCGCTTTTGCCGATGAAAATCGCTTACAACAAATTCTGTATAATTTAGTCGGTAATGCGATTAAATTTACTGAGTCGGGTACGGTCAAAATTTCAGCAGACGTAATTAGATTTGAGGGGTTGACTGCCACTAACAACCAACACATCGCTATTACCATTTCAGATACGGGTATTGGTATCCCTGAAAATAAATTAGATAGCATTTTTGAATCCTTTGAACAAGCAGACGGTTCCACAGCGCGAGAATTTGGAGGTACGGGTTTAGGTTTAGCTATTACCAAAAAATTAGTGGAGTTACAAGGTGGAAAAATTCATGTTGAATCCACCGTTGGTAAAGGTTCACGATTTATCTTTACCCTACCAATTGCTCAAGCAGGAGAGAGGTGGGGAGAAGAGGAAGAGAGAGGGAGAGGGGGAGAGGGGGCGAG
>DNGI01000288.1:2980-12086 GCA_003486645.1 Cyanobacteria bacterium UBA11370
GGGAGAGGGGGGGAGAGGGAGAACAATTAATTGTTACAGGTTCTCATTCAACTATTACGAATTCCCTATTACCAACAACGAATAATGAACAACTAAAAACTAATCTATTTAAAATTTTAATTGTTGATGATGAGCCGATCAATCTTCAGGTATTGATTAACTATCTATCCTTGGAAAACTATGATGTTATGCCAGTCTCGAATGGAATAGAAGCATTAGATTTGATTGATCAAGGCTACAGACCTGACTTAATTTTACTCGATGTGATGATGCCGAAAATGACGGGTTATGAAGTTTGTCAAAAAATTCGCCAGAATTTTCCAACCCATGAATTACCCATTGTGATGTTAACGGCTAAGAATCAAGGGAATGATGTAGTAGAAGGCTTAACGGTTGGAGCTAATGATTATCTCGCTAAACCGATATCACGAAATGAATTGATAGCCAGGATTAAAACTCATATTCGTCTCTGTAACCTCAACCTTGCTTATGGTCGGTTTGTGCCCCATCAATTTATTGATTTGTTAAACAAACAAAGCATTATTGATGTTCGATTAGGGGATAATATCGAACAAGAAATGTCAATTTTATTCTCTGATATCCGAGATTTTACTGCCCTATCAGAGCGGATGAAACCGGAGGAAAATTTTAAATTTATCAATGCTTATCTGTCGCGGATGGAGCCTGTGATTATCCAGAATAATGGTTTTATTGATAAATATATTGGTGATGGAATTATGGCACTATTTAGTGGGAGTGCCGATGATGCCGTCAAAGCGGGAATTGCGATGCAACAACGGATTGAGGACTACAATCAACATCGAATAAAATCGGGTTATCGACCACTTAAGATTGGAATTGGCATCAATACAGGTTCATTGATGTTAGGTACTATTGGTGGCAAAAATCGGATGGATGGGACAGTCATTAGTGATGCTGTTAATTTAGCGTCTCGCTTGGAACGGCTGACTAAAGATTATGAAGTATCTCAGTTAATCTCTCACCATACTCTGGCTCGTTTACAGAATCCAACTGAGTATAGTATTCGCTTCATCGATCAGGTTAAAGTGAAGGGGAAGTCAAAAGCAGTGGCAGTATTTGAACTGTTTGATGGCGATAAAACTAAAGTTAAAGGCGGAAAATTAGCGACAAAACAAGTTTTTGAAGAAGCCGTGTTTCTCTACCATCAGCAGGCTTTTGTAGAAGCAAAACAAAGATTTGAAGATGTTTTAAGGGTTAATCCCAGCGATAGAGTCGCTCAAATCTATCTTGAGCGCACGCGGACAGCAGATGGGTTTAATCATACTCCTTTAGAGGTAGTTCGGTGAGGAACAGGTCGCATTTTTTGGGAAGAATAGCGACAAGGGATTACTAGCTAGTACAAGAAGGCAGAAGGCAGGAGGCAGATGGCAGAAGGGAAGGAAGCTTGTACAGTAAGCTTTTTAAACATTTTCAACTGGATAGTTATTTCTGCCGCGCTGCACTAGTTACACTGAGTATTGAGAGTCTAAGCATTTGTAAGCTGATGTGTCTGTAAATTGGACATTGACCATCCAAGCTCTTTGTCCGCACTTAAGAGTCATATCATGTTCGGCTAAGTGCTGATCAAAAAAATTCGCCGTGTCTCCCTATCTCCGTGTCAGTTGTAATCATACAGCAGGTTTTAAGTTGATGAGGTACACTGCTGAGTCTTGGTTGTTAGAGACAAAGCCTGTTCCAGTCTAGCAATTCTGAATTTTGGTGTAACTCTATTTAAGCGGAGATGATATCAGCAGTTCGTAGCAACCAACGGACAACAGAGAACAGACAAAAACCTGAGTTGATAGGGTACAGATTATGATGTATATCAGCTTATTTTATCGGCCTCTAGATTCCTTCAAAACCTCAACAATTAGCCAGAATTTTCTATGATCAACAATCATCCTACATCTCTTTTTAATGAAACTGAACGCATCAACGCACTGCATCGGTATAACATCCTAGATACTCCTCCCGATGGCTCGTTTGATCGCATTACCTCAATGGCTGCTAAACTCATCAAGGTACCCATTGCTATTGTTAGTTTAGTAGACAGCGATCGCATTTGGTTTAAATCCCATCATGGTTTAGATATTCAGCAAATTGATCGTTCACCCGGTTTGTGTGCTTCGGCTATTCTCTCTCAAGAACTTTATGTCATAACGGATGCTAGCAAAGATGTACGTTCTTTGACGAATCCCTTAGTCGTCAGTGAGTTTGGCTTGCGCTTCTATGCAGCAGCTCCCTTAACCACTCATGATGGTTATAACTTAGGAACATTATGCGTCATTGACAAACAAATTCGCTCCATTTCAACAGAAGAACTTGAGATTTTAAAAGACTTAGCTGCTGTGGTGATGGATCAAATTGAGCTACGGCTTGCGGCTCGAAATATAGATTGGTTAAATAGTGAACTTAAGCAGGAAATTATTGAGCGGAAACGCGCCGAATCAATGGCTCAAAAAGCCAATCAAGCCAAAAGTGAATTTCTCGCCAATATGAGTCACGAATTACGCACTCCCTTAAACGGTATTTTGGGATATGCTCAAATCATGCAGCGGGACAAAGATGCTACTCCGAAGCAACTTGATGGGATTAATATCATTTATCAGTGTGGTTCTCATCTTTTGACGTTAATTAATGATATTTTGGATCTTTCCAAAATTGAAGCAAAAAAATTAGAGCTTTATCCCAAAGATTTTCATTTAGCTACGTTCCTTCAAGGTGTGGCTGAAATCTGTCGGATCAAGGCTGAACAAAAAGAAATTGCCTTTAGAGTTCAGACTCTAAACCAACTTCCGGCAGCGATTCATGCCGATGAAAAGCGATTGCGGCAAGTTTTAATTAATCTATTAGGTAATGCGATAAAATTTACCGATACAGGTAGCGTTACTTTTAAAGTCGGGGTAATTGATACTTCGGTAAGAGTGAAAGAGATTGAGAGTGGAGAAGAGAACGCTGAGACAAACAACCAACAACAAACAACCAACAACAAACAACCAACAACTCACAAAATCCGATTCCAAGTGGAAGATACGGGAATAGGAATGAATCCTAATCAATTATCAAAAATATTTCTCCCCTTTGAACAGGTGGGTGATGGCGATCGCAAAGTAGAAGGAACGGGATTAGGACTAACCATCAGTCAGAAAATTGTACAAATGATGGGCAGCCAATTTCAAGTAGAAAGTACTCCCGGAGTGGGGAGTAAGTTTTGGTTTGATTTGGACTTACCAGAAGCCACAGAATGGATTGAATTATCTTCGACTAAGACTGTCCTGAATATTAAGGGTTATGAAGGGGAGAAAAAGAGAATATTAGTCGTTGATGATCGCTGGGAAAATCGCTCAATTATTGTTAATTTGCTAGAACCTATCGGCTTTGAAGTGATAGAAGCAAGTAATGGCAAAGAAGGGTTAAAGCGAGTAGTTGAACGGCAACCCAGTCTGATTATAACGGATTTGGTTATGCCGATAATAAATGGCTTTGAAATGACCCGACAACTCCGTCAGATTCCTGACTTTCGAGAGATAGTTGTGATTGCATCAAGTGCTAGTGTATTTAAGTTTGATCGGCAAAAAAGTCAGGAATCTGGCTGTAATGATTTTCTTCCCAAGCCTTTGCAATCTGAAGAATTACTGGAGAAGTTAGAGCATTATTTAGGATTAGTATGGGTGTATGAACAGGATGAATTAGAAACTATCCATTCTCAGTCACCTGGTAACATCGATTCTCTATCATCCCCTTCAACACCAAACGCAGAAATCAATGATCCATCCGGACTAGTAATTCCCCCCAGTGTAGAACTAATTTCCTTGTATGAAGCTGCTCAAATAGGTCAAATTAGAGGCATTAGGGAGGAAGCAATTCGCCTTGAACAGTTAGACGTTAAATATAAACCCTTTGCTGCTAAGGTGCTAAAATTCGCTCAAAACTTTGAAGATGAAGAAGTCGTAAAATTACTTGACCCCTATCTAGGTGATCAGTCAAGATAAGATTCTCACCGATCAAGTATTTAATATAACGATCAGCCGTCAGCAATCACCAATCAGCTAATATAGGGTTTCTCACAATTATGAGGTACGGTCTTTCTCTTCCCTTTTTCTTTTCTTTCCTTGTGCCCTCTGCCTTAAAGGGATTAGTTTTGTACCTGACCAGAAGGAAAATTGCTATAGTTTAGATTGGCAAAACCCTTCTGCATTCTTGCGCTAAGTACCCATCCTCCAAGGCGTACACCAGCACCCCTAAAAATCTCTCCTCCACTTCTCTACAGACGCGAAATTTTCCGTCTCTACGACTTCCCACTCCCTATTTTTTGACATGGAAACGAGCGAACCCAAACAAATATTGATTGTAGATGATCATCCAACCAATATCAAAGTACTCTGTGATTTTTTGATCGATTATGGGTTCGATATCCTCGTAGCTAAGGATGGAGAAACCGCGATTAAAAAGCTACAAAAAGCCTCCCCTGATCTGATATTACTGGATGTAATGATGCCGGGAATAGATGGGTTTGAAACCTGCCTTCGCTTAAAAGCTTCACCCACAACCCAGGATATCCCTATAATTTTTATGACGGCTCTTTCTGATCCAGTGGATAAGGTTAAAGGCTTAACCATTGGTGGGGTGGATTACATCACCAAACCCATCCAACAGGAAGAAGTTTTAGCCCGAATTAATATTCATCTCCGCCTACGTTCTTTAACCCAACAACTGCAAGCCTCTAAAGAAGCGGCTGAAGCGGCAAACCGGGCTAAAAGTGAATTCTTAGCAAACATGAGCCACGAACTTCGTACTCCCCTAAATGCTATTTTAGGAATCGCCCAAGTTCTCCAAGGTTCAAAGGCTCTCCCCACAGAAGAACGTGAACAAATTAACATTATTTACGAGTCTGGCTTCCACTTACTCACATTACTTAATGATATCCTGGATCTCTCCAAAATTGAAGCCGAAAAAATGGAGCTTTCTCCAACAGATTTTCCGTTTGTAACGTTTCTTGATCAAGTGATACAAATCTGCCGGATCTGGACGCAACAAAAGGGAATTTCATTTACCTATCAACCTACATCGAAACTGCCGCTTGCTATCCATGCTGACGAGAAACGCCTGCGACAAGTGCTGATTAATTTGTTAGGAAATGCCATAAAATTTACTAACAGCGGGGGTGTGACGTTTAAAGTGGGAGTGGGGAGTGGGGAGTGGGGAGATAGGGGGATAGGGAGATGGGGAGACGCGGTGGCGCGGAGACGCGGAGACGCGGTGAGTGGCGGAGAGAACCAACAACCAACAACCAACAACCAACAACTAACGAACAAAAAGATTCGTTTTCAAATCGAAGATACGGGTGTTGGAATGACAAGTGAGGAATTAGAAAAAATATTTTTACCCTTTGAGCAAGTAGGGAACAGTCAATATAAATCAGAAGGAACAGGTTTAGGATTAGCCATTAGTCAAAAACTGATTCAGATGATGGGGAGTAGCTTGGAGGTAAAGAGTCAACCCGGAGTGGGAAGCATCTTTTGGATGGATTTGGACTTCCCTGAAGTGGAGGAATTAATCCCAACCGATCAATCCGAGCAACCTGCTGCAATCAAACCTGAACAATTTAACTCCCAATTTGCTCAAAAGTTACCGTTAAATATCCTAGTGGCTGAAGACAATATTGTAAATCAGAAGGTGATCCTGCACTTATTAAAACGGCTAGGGTATGTTGCTGATGTCGCCAAAAATGGCAAAGAAGTCCTTTCTTCTCTGCATCATCAGTCCTATGATGTAGTATTGATGGATGTGCAGATGCCAGAAATGGATGGGTTGGAAGCTTCCCGTCAAATTTGCCAACAGTCGTCTATTACTGAACGCCCTTATATTATTGCGATGACAGCTAATGCAATGGAGGGGGATAAAGAAAAGTGTTTGGCAGCGGGGATGAATGACTATATCAGCAAGCCGATTCGACTTGAGGCAATTGCCCAAGCGCTGCGTCAATGCAGTGTGTTGAAGAATAATAGTTGGGTTAAAGGTTAAAGGTTAAAGGTTAAGGACTTTTTAAAACCTTTAGTTTAACGAGTTAATAACAAATCATCTTCAATTTTTTGTCGTACTATCGGAGTCAATTGACAATAGCTATTAAGGCAATCTACTAACAATTTATTAGCATAGTCATACTGTTCTAACTGCTTTTGCTCTAGTTCGCTCAATTGCCATTCATGACCAATATTGCGATGTTCAATCATTGCTGATCTTAACTGTGATATCCACGTTTGACCGTTAATTTGCCACCATTGCTTTAAGCAATCTCGGTCTTCTTTTTGGTTAGGAAGTTGGTTTTTGAGTTGTCTGAGTGAGTCACCAATTGGCTCAATTTCTGTTAGGCAGTCAAGTTCTAGGGCAAGGTATAAAGCCGTTAAGCGATCGCCGATTAGTTCTGGGTTCAGTGCTAAAGCAACTCCCAAGGCATTAACTAGTGCTAAATCTAAAGCTAGTTCACCTTCTAATTCTCCGGCAAGTTTGCGATCAATGGCTAAAGCTAAACCTTGATCGCTAGCAAACTGATAATTAGGAGCAAGAGAAAGTGTTAAATAAAAGGCGCGAACAGCAGCCGCTTTGTAAGGTGTTTTAACTTGAAGAGATTTCTGCTTCACCCACAAAAGTAGTTGTGATACTGTTTGAGTGGGGAGTGGGGAATCTTCCTGATTATTAATTTTTTTTGAGGGTGTCACTAATTCACGAGTTAAATCATCAATTTTGCCCTTTATTTGCTCTAATAGTCGCTCAGTATTCGGCAACATTTGCACGGTTAATAAGACTACCTCTCGCCAACGTTTATCTGTTAAGTTTTTTACCAATTTTGGCAAAGATTGCTCAGGGTTAGCGACAATCGCTCTGGCTGTTAAATATTCTTGGAAGGTTAGATGAGAGAATGAATAAATCTGCCGCGCTCGCTCCACTAAAACACCATGTTGTGCCTCGATAGATTTGAGAACGGCAACGCTATTTAATTCTAAGGATGCTGAGTCTAGCGAATTGTCTGATAGAATTAGTAAATATTGACTAATTAACTGTTGGATCGTGTTTCCTTCAAAGAAATAATTCCCTTGCTCAAAGGTAATTGCCGCTAGCTGAGTTAGGAGTTGGAGTTTGTGAGATAAGGATAAATTGCGATAAACGTCATCTCTTTTAATTCCCCTGGCTTCATCCCAACGAATGAGTAACAAATCAAGTCCTTGTTTATAAAGGTCAGAACGTTTAGTAGGAAACTCAGTTTTGGCATCAAATACTAGACAGGTAAGGTTCAGTAAGACAGGTGTTACAGCAAGTTCTTTTATGAGTTGATTTTGGGGAAGAGCCAACTGTTCCAGAAATAAAGAGGCTTTTTTTAACCCGGATTCGGGTGAATTTTTGGCAACGGCTACAAACCATTTTTGGGCAAATTTCTCAATTTGTGCGGGTTTAAAGTCGGCAATCTCAACCTCCGTAAATCCTCGAAATCTATACTCAGAAGCCGCAATTCTACAGGTGATAATAAGGTAATTTTTATAATAATTTTCGGAAAGTTTGCGGATTTGTTGGATTACGCGATCGCTTGCAACTTTCGGAACTTCATCTAAACCATCCAGTAACAGTAAAACTCGGCCTTGATTCAGGATAGTTTCAACTTCTTTCCCGGATACATTACAACGATAAAACTCTTGATTGATATACTCTATTAAGCTAAAATTAGCTTCATCTAACGCATCTTCAGCAAAGTGTTTAAGTTGAACAAAAATAGGAATCAGATGAGATTGAAAATGACCTTGATTGCACTGAATGGCGATATGTTGTAAAAAAGTTGTTTTGCCAGCGCCAGGTTTACCCAAAACCATCAATTTGCCATACCGCTCAACTGCTCTTAACCCTGGAACTCCTTCAAAACGAACATTTCCTAAACCTAGGCGGTCAAATTCGTGAGGTTTGGAGCCTTGCAAATCAGAAATTTCTAACCATCGTTGACTAGGAATTTCTTCTAGAATATTAACATCAACGTAGAGGTCATCTAAATCAATGGGTCGTGTAATATCTAATAACCGCAGCGTACCACATTGGTCTTGAATTTGCTCGTAGCGTTCTTGCCGCACTCTAGTCACCAGAGTTTTAATATCACTAAAAATCTCTTGAACGTTCTCGTTTATTATGAGTTCTTCCGTTGGTGGTAGACTAACAATTTCTTGAGGTTCAAGGTCTAAACGAAAGCAAATTTCAATAAAAATGTGGCGATCAACAGGTTTACCCGCAAAAAATTTCCAAATGGGTTGGCGAGTTTCAATCCCAACTTCACTTGCTAGGTATTCTTGTGTCCATCCCTTGAGTAGAAATGCGTGTTTGGCTTTTTTTATACCCTGGGGAGAAGCTTGCAGCGATCGCCTTATCATAGTCCTATCTAAAAAATGTCTAGTTGAATCTCTAATTTCAAGAGGTTCTGCTATAGAGTTCCCAGTAATGTGGCAGGATGCGACAATTGGAGAGTGAAGCGATGGCGGCGAGAAGCTTTGGCAAAACTCAAATCTCACTTGAAAGTTACTTCTCCCACTCCCCACTTTCAATCGAGATCTGACAAAAGCTATACTAATCTCTAGTAGAGTTCAGACGCTTGGATATTTGGCTAATTAGTCCACTGAGTAAGGCACCAGCCATCAAAATCCCAATAGCGGGCATAAATACAGGTTCCCAAAAGCGATGCCATACATCTAACCCTAGGGAAATACCCACTGATCGACCGAATACGGCGATCGCAAACCAAAAAAAACTCAGCAAGACGAGAAAAACATTTGCGACTAAAAACTGGTTAAGCAAACTGATAAATCTATCTTTCATGGTTTTATCCTCTAATTTTAGGAATGGGAAATCGGGAACGGAGCATTTGAGAATTACTTGTCTTTCCCACTCCCCCACTCCCCACTCCCCACTCCCCACTCCCCAGAACGACACTACCTGATCCAATTGAAACTACTATAACCTTGGGAATAGGGTATAAAACATGGGGCGAATCTGGAAAAGTTACTGAAAAACTTAAAAATTACCAGGTTATACCAAGTTGCGTTCATAGGTA
>DNGI01000171.1 GCA_003486645.1 Cyanobacteria bacterium UBA11370
CCTCTCCCCCTCTCAATCTTAAGGGCTAGCGTTCAACGGTAGAACTTGCCGCAACAAGTTCCAATGGCGGCTTTTGAGTTTGAGACTCAGCTTCGTTGAGCAAGTACTCAGCCAATTGTGCCTCAATTTGATTCCGTACAATTTGACGATACTCTAAGAAATGTTCAAAATGAGCGCAATTAATTAAATAAGACTCAAACACACGGGGATTTTTTTGGAGAATTGAGAATAGCTGATACCAGAATTGAAAGCGGGTATCGCGTTTAATTCCCTGTCGCCAGAAGATAGTCAGCATCGCTCGAATCTCTACCAATCCTGGCATCTTAAACTTTTTGTGATTAGGACTTGGCTTCATTTGCAGAAAATGCCGATAAACTCGTCCTAAATAGCGGTGAGGTTCGTACAATTCCCAGAAACATTTCACATACTCACGGGCGATTTCATCCATAGGACGAGTCGGGATAAAATTCGTGAGTGTGGCTTGGTGGATGTTCGCTTCCTTATCCTCTTCCAACAAACGTCCTTCTTTCTTCAGTCGATGCCAAAGGGCAGTATTAGGTAACGCCTGAAGCATACTAACCATCGCTTGCGGAATAGCGGTCGCTTCCACAAAATCAATAATGCGATCGCCTGCGCCTGATTTTTCTGCATCAAACCCAACAATAAATCCTGCCATTACTCGCAGTCCTGCCCGATTGATGGTTTGAACGGCTTCCATTAGGGAGTTGCGGGTATTTTGGAATTTTTGAGTTAGGGCTAAACTATCCGTATCCGGTGTTTCAATGCCTACAAAAACTGCACTAAAATTAGCCGCAATCATCAAATCTAATAATTCTTGATCTTGGGCTAAATCGACAGAGGCTTCGGTTGAGAAGCGGAACGGGTAGCCTCGTTCTGCCATCCAAGGGCCAAGTTCTCGGAGTAATAATTTAACATTGCGTTTGTTACCAATGAAATTATCATCCACCATGAAAATGGTGCGCCGCCATCCTAGATCATAGAGGGTTTGCAACTCAGCGAGTAATTGAGCTGGGGTTTTGGTGCGGGGTTTGCGACCATAAAGCACGATAATATCGCAGAACTCGCATTGAAAGGGACATCCCCGTGAAAACTGCACCGACATATCCCCGTAGGCGTTTAAATCCAACAGATCATATCGGGGAATGGGTGTAGTTGTAACATCTGGCTTTACACCATTGGCACGAAAGATCCCAGAGGTTTCTCCGCGTTCTAGCGCTTCTACAAATAGCGGTAGGGTAATTTCCCCCTCATCCAAAATCAGAAAGTCTACTCCAGCTTTTAGCGCCGCCTCCGGGACGGAAGTCAGATACGGACCACCCGCAGCCACCTTCTTGCCACGTCGCTTTGCCTCACCAATCAAGTCTAGTAAATCCCCTTTCTGGACAATCATGCCAGATATAATCACCAAATCCGCCCAATTCCAGTCGGCTTCAGTTTCAAACCGGATATTACGGTCTACCAAGCGGAACTCCCAGGTTTGGGGCAAGATTGCTGCCACGGTAATCATACCCAATGGCGGCATAGCGACTTTGCGTCCGACTAATTCTAGAGCTTTATCAAACGACCAGAAGGATTTGGGAAATAAAGGGTAGAGGAGTAATACGCGCATTTTATTTTAGGAAGTAAAGAGTAGGGAGTGAGTCATGGGGGTGTTCTCCCTTTCCTTGCTCCCTGATCCTCAGTTTTCAGTTCCCCTTAGTATAAGCTTTGCTGTCAAATGTGAGTGTTTCAGGTGGGAGAGAGGCGATCGCGCTAAACATACAGTAACTGATTAGCAATTTCATCTGCTGTCAAAGTATCAATGATAATTGCCACTCATTCAGCAATTTCATAGGCATTTCTCCGTTTAGCAATCATAATTCCTGCATGGGTTTGGTGATTAGTGAGATAATCTGTATGTAATTTATCAAAATCTAGTCGGTTATGAGTTAATATACAGCGTTCAACCGACGCAGCAAAAGCCAGTTGCTCTGAATCTGTTTTGCCTAACATTCCCTCTGATCTTGCTGTTGTTGTATTAGACCTCGTGCTAACAGTAAGGTAGCGACTAGAACATCGACATCTTCATCAACATAAACTTGAGCAAAAATGGTCATCTTTGATTTAGTCTAGTTTTGATAGCTGGATGAACTAACTCATCAGGGACATGATTCCCCTCGATATATTCATTAATTTCTGCTTGATTATCTAAATAAAAACTCAGAGCATCAAAGACTTGAGCTAAACTTAAATGGGGTAAGTGCAGGGGAATTTCTTCTGGTCTGATTCCTAAACGCCAATTTTCTACAATAGCTCTTACAGATGTTCGAGTTCCAGTAATAATTGGTTCACCTGACAAAATTTCCGGCTTACGAGTGACATAGCGAGAGGTTGTTGTAGTTGTCATTGATTGAGTTTTGAGCAATACCTTTTTTAAGGTAGCATGGGATGAGTTAGAGAGTCTTATGAGTCCACTTCTATATTAAGTATATTTTAACTCACGCTGAATACGATAAAGACAGGTGGAAAAATAACCCTTACTTTTAATCCAGAAACTTATATAGCATTTGCATTATTAATAATAACCAACATACTGATACGCCTCATTTTTGACCAGAGTTAGAAGCGCGATCGCCTTTCTCAACCGATACTTATCATCGTCAAGTACATCCACTTTATTAGGTTGTTCCAGGTGTTCCAATAAGGTTTTCGTCCCTTCTACAATTGCATCACTCAAAAATTGAATGTAGCTGCCCCTAACTTCAGGAATCAACTCAACTAAAGGTAAGTTAATCATCTCCTCTTCCAATTCTAAAAGAGTTGACTTGGCTTGGGCAATCTTAGAGAATTTAGAATGGGCTAACCAAGCATAAAACTCTTCACTCAAATCAACACTATCGTTTTCAATTCCATCAGCAGAGTAGAAATTAATAGATAACATTACTCCTCCTGCATAAACTCACTTTTGGGAACATTCTCGGTGCAAACGATTCCCGACGCACTCAGTTTCTGTTTGCCTGTCTTAGAAATCGAACTCGCACTGACTAAACCAATGACAGTCTGCTTTTCAATTATCTTTTCAACTTCGTTGCCATAAATATAACGAGTTTTGATTTCAATATGAGGTTCATTCACCTCCAGAATGCTCAGTGTTTGTGGGTGAGAATCTTGATTAAACTGGGTATTTACATCAGCTAATAGGTTTTGTACCTCTTGAATCTTTCCTTTCTCCCTCAATCGAATATCCCCTCGCGGATCGTTTCCATAGGTTTCCGTACAGTCAATCCCATCAGCCTGAAGCTTTTGCATTGTCCATTGCTTTAATGCTTTATGCGCTTTTAGTGCCTCAATCAGCTTGTCTTCATCAGACGGAATTGTCATGGAGAAACTGGAGATATATCAAAATTTATTGTAGCGAATTGCGATCGCAATGGCAGCACGAGGTTTTGAGGAGGCTGATTTAATATTAATACTCCTGTATTGGGTTGGGAACGTCCTAATCAACCCTAATCGGAGCTACAATAAAACAAGGAATACTGATTTATTTCGCAATGGAAGTTCTAAAACTGATAACAACAATTGATAAATCGGGATATCTCAGTATTAATATCCCAACAAAGTTAGCGGCTGGATTGGTAAACATTGTAGTTGTTTTGAATCCGGTTTCATTGGAGGTGAAGCCACATCCCAGGTATAATTTTTCTGATTTAGTAGGGCGATTAAGTTGGCGGGGAGATGCGGTAGCTATTCAGAGAAATTTACGGGATGAATGGTAATCGCTATATATTGGATACCAACGCAATTGTGGCTCTACTTCATAAGCACGAATTACTAATTGGACATGGAAAAAGATAGGAGGACAGCAAAACCGAGGGTTTTATGCACATAATCAGTCGTAAAAAACTACGGGATTTTTGTCAACAGCACCCTGATTCTTGTGATGCTCTCGATAATTGGTACAAGTTGAATACTAAAGCAAAATGGAGGAATTTGTCTGAAGTTCAGACCGTTTATTCAACCGCTGAAGCGGTGGGTAATTTTACAGTTTTCAATGTCAAAGGTAATCGCTATCGGTTAATAGTAGATATAGTTTACAGTGATCAAACAATTTTTATTAAGTATATTTTAACTCACGCTGAATACGATAAAGACAGGTGGAAAAATGACCCTTACTTTTAATCCAGAAACTTATGGAAGATTGCTGACTCGCTATCAACCGAAAGTGATTGAAACTGAGGCAGAAAATGAACGAGCAATAGCGATCGCTGAAAAATTAGCCCATCGAGAGAATCGCACAGCAGAAGAATCTGCTTTGTTTAAACTATTAATTGCTTTGATCGAAAAGTATGAAGATGAGCAATATCCCATGGGGAATTCAACTCCACACTCAATGCTGCTACATTTAATGGAAGCGCGAGGTTTGGAGGAGGCTGATTTAATTGGAATTATTGGTTCAAGTGCAGTTGCTTCAGAAATTTTTCAGGGAAGCCGAGAAATAAGTCTTGCAGAAGCTATGATTTTAGGGGAGTTTTTTCATGTGGATTTTAGGTTATTTATTTAACTTACTTACGAAAGTTGAAAGAACACACCCTACAAGATCTGCGATCGCACTCGTTTTTGGATGTGCCGCCGGGAACTCATGACCACCTTTACCTTTGCAATAAATTCTGCTACAGAGGGAATCTATTACGTTGGTACAGAAAACTACTCTTATAGTAGATCAAGAGGTGCGATCGCTCCCTTAAATTAACACTAAACTTTACTTATTGGAACAGTTGATCATCCCAATTCAAAAAAGATTGAGGGGGAGAGGGGGAGAGTGGGAAAAATTTTATTAGGGCTGATAGCCGGACATCCTATGATTCTTGATTCTTAATTTCTACTCTATTACTCTCGTTCTGTTCTACAATTATGCCCCATTATTCTTTTCCAACTTCCCCTTTTCTACTCTCCTTCAAACGTCCATTCTTGAGTTCCAATCCGAATAATACTATGGCCTGGAATTAACCAACAGGGTTGATGAGGAGCAAGTCGCTGTCCATTCAAAAATGTACCATTAGAACTGCCGACATCAGTTAATTGATAGCGCACTTTTCCTTGAGTATCAGTTTGTTGAATAATTCGCGCATGATAGCGAGAACATAACCCATCATCTAACACCAAAGTATTACTGGGTTCTCGTCCAATGGTGCAGGGAGTTGATGATAAAACGAAAATTGCACCCGATGTGCGATGTACTAAACGGGCTAAAATTTTTCCTGAATCTTCAGCAAGGATAGTTGGGGCTAGTATGGGTCGATCGCTCACTGGTAAACTGGCTGGAGTGGGTACTTCTCCTTGAAGGGTAATGTTATTAATATCTCGATGAGCGGTAAGGGGGGGAATGTTTGCATTCGGATTGCTACTGGAAACAATATTAACCTGCTGGACGGGAGGGGGAGGTAAAATAGAGCGACCCGCTTCTGCAATCTGCATTTGCAACGCTGCTTCATGTTGCGCTTCCTGTCTCGCACTCATCCCTTCCACTTGACGAATAATTCCGCGAGTTTGAGGAAAATTAATATCACTCACTCGGACATCTTCTAGGGCAAAACCTAAACTATAGGAAACATCCCCATGGTCGAGTAGGTATTGGCGGACTTGCGATCGCCCTTGATTAATCAACTGTTCCATCCACAATTGACCCACAGCTACTCCCAGATTATCTTTAATCGCACTAGTCAGGGCAGCGATCGGGTCGGAGATTTCCACCGCGACTCGTTTAGGGTCTACCACCTGATACATTACATTCAGGGAGATATTAATCAAATATTGGTCGCGGGATAAAAAGTCTCCTTGAGAGGTAATTTCTAAATTACGGATTTTGCTGTCTACGAGAATCAGTTGGCATTGTTCAAGCAAAGGGAGGGCAAAGCTGAAGTGACGACCGGGCTTTAATGTCCGTATGAGTTTACCATTTTTGACAAGCAACCCTGTATAACCAGCCTCAATGAAATCCATACTCAACCCAACCCAGCGTTCTGGGTTCAGCGTTTGAATGAGGGGGGAAGAGGGCTTAGACATCGGACTGTAGTTAATGTGGGGAGGGATGTACTTTTAGGGTAGCAAGCTTTTTAGGGGTTAATAGAACGACAATGTGCAAAAAAGCTGAACAGTTGATTGAACAAGAACGGCAACGTAGGGAACGTTTGGCGGCATTATTGTGGGAACAAGGAATTGATCCCAATGAAGTCTTGTCGGGCGAGCGATCGCATAAGGCAACTGATGATTAATTTTAACTAAGATTTGGCATTATTATAGTATTTCACTAAAAAATGACCCGATTTGTTCATGACCAATTTGCGAAGGACTATCTCAAAGAATTATTATCCCCAATTGGGGAGGTTGAAACCAGCCGTGATGTGCCAGGGGAAGTGCGAGAAATTGATGTTTTGTTTACGCCTAAATCTAGCCCTGCTGATTACCTAGAAAGGCTGGGATTACTGGGAGAATTGGCTAGAACTCCTGCTATATTTGAACCCTTTCGGAATGCTGTTACACCCAGTCAAATTCGGAGTTGTATGGGTAAGCTTTTTGATGTTCATGCTCAATTAGAACGACAGGCAAAACGAGAAGGTAGGCGACTTGATAGTGTACAATTACCTCACTTGTGGATTTTGACTCCTACGGCTTCATCAGCTTTATTAGAAGGGTTTAACTTTCGAGCTATTTCTGAATCTTCGGATAGATCAGGAGTTTATGTGTTGGGAAGTTATTGGTTAACCGGACTGGTAGCAATTCACCAACTACCTCGTACTTCAGAAACTCTCTGGGTGAGAATTTTGGGTAAGGGAGGGGTGCAAAAGCAGGCGATTCAAGAAGTAGCGGCACTACCAGCGGATAACTTATTACGGGAGAATGCGTTAGAGTTATTATATAATTTGCAAGTAAACTTGACAGCGAATCAAGAGTT
>DNGI01000103.1:0-9021 GCA_003486645.1 Cyanobacteria bacterium UBA11370
ATAAAGGTCACGGTGTAGCTGTAATACAATATTAGGAGTAAAAGGGATATGGGAATAGCTAGTATGAATGGTCGTCAGGACATCTCGATACCCAGCAATTTCTTGTTCAGAGCGATCGCGTGGTGTGGTTTTTGTCGTTACTAACTTCTTAATTCGTTCCAACGGTACAGTAATCCCTTCAATTCGGTTAGAAGACTCCGTACTTTGAATTACCGCCGCTTGGCGTAGTGTTTCCAGAACTTGGGGCGCTTGTTCTTTGAATAACTCCTGCTTGCCTTTGTACTCTCCAATCAAGCGAATGGTTTGTAGGAGTCTTTGGTTAATTGGTTGCTGTTCAATGAACCCTTGTTCAAAGGATTTCATATTAATTCTACCTCATGAGGTTTTTGAATTCAAAATTCTTGCATGACCTACGCCCTGCTACGCTAACAAAATTCAAAATGAACAAATAAATTTTGAATTGGAGCGCAGCAACTTGACATTTTTTTGAATTAAAAATTCAAAATTCAAAGTTCAAAATGAAGATGATCGATGGAAATTTAATCCTTTTTAATTCTGGGTACAAGCCCCCACTAATTGTCCTTAATTTTGAATTGATAATTTTGAATTTTGAATTGTTTTGACCATTCTTCACTATCCTAGAACATCGGTACAGTAATTAGATTCAACTGAAAAATTAATTATATTGAGCTTGAGCATTATTTGGATATCGAAGTCTTTCTCAAAGAGTATTTTGAATTTTGAATTGCTCTACTGATCAACATAAACTGCTCAACATCTGCGGTAGTGAGTCGAGATTTTTCCACCTGTATCCATTGTCCTGTTTCTAACTCTAGCTTGGAGGAGTCCTTGGCTTTCATCAATTGCACGCCGTCAGCATTACGTTCTAACACCAGCACCCGCGTTTCCTCCTGCTTTTGCCAATAAACAGTATAAATATCTCCCCGGTGTTTGGTAGTTGAGAGCAAACAGAGCATTTTGGCGGCAATTGGGGCAACGATTTGAGTGAACTGCTGTTGAACTGGATTGTTTTGGTCTACTAGAGGTTTGGAATTGGGAATTAACGATTGGGTGGTGCAGTCCCACTCCACTCCCCGGTATTTTTGCAATCCTGGTAATGAATAAGCTTTCCCAAGCTTGTTACCAGGAAAATATACGCTATCGAGTCCGAAACTTATCCCTACCACCTGATTGTTAGCAGTAATAGCAGGACGCACAGTTACGCCAGATTGCTGGAGTCTCAATACCAACTGCGTTAGGGTGGGGCAGTTGCTAGTATTTTCATCAATTATCTGTTGTAGCTGACGGATTGCAGGTAATTGTGCGGGTTGGGAGCGCTTGCCACTTTCATAGTCTAGTTGTTCTTTCCGGTATCTCCGCATTTGCCCAGTAGTGGGGGCGCGACGTTCTGTATCTGATATTGTAGGCGTGAGGTTGTATGAGGCTTCTAAGCCAGAAAGTACCTGTTGAGTGCGCTGGTAGTCCCAGGAATCTTTAACACAGGTGCCATCAAGTCTAACCCGACTGGCAACGATATGAACATGGTCGTGTGCTGTGTCGGTATGCCGTGCCACAATATATTGGTTGCGAGTAAATCCCATCGCTGTGAGGTAACGCTGTGCGATTTCACACCAGGTTCGGTCATCGAGATGTTCACTCGTTGGTAGCGATAGCGATATATGACAAACGGGTTTAGTGACTCGGTGGTTGAGAGAGTGCCAGATTCTGAATTCCCCGCTTAATTCGCTGGAATTCTCTCCTGCCATATTCCCCCCAATTAGTTTAGCTCCCTCTTTATTGAGGACATAATTGAGGCATTTAGCAAAGTTATTGCCCTTAACCAGTTTGCCGATCATTTTTCAACAGTGAATCTACTTTTTCGTTTAATTGCTTGAGATTATCCAGGATAGGTTTGACTTCCTGTTTGACTACATCGGTCAAAGCCGCTTCTAACAAGGAGATATTCTCTTGGGGAGTAAGGGGTTTCGAGCGAAAATCTGTGGTGGGTGGCACTACAGTAATTTTGGGATTGGCATCTTCTGGGTTAGTCACGTCGCTTCGCTCCAATTCACGCATTCACGCATTATTAATTCAAAATTACAATCAGTGGGGGCTTGTACCCCAAATTAAAAATGATTAAATTTTCTGGATTTTTATTCATGCAATAATTTTGAATTTTGAATTTTGAATTTTGAATTCAAATTTATGTCCGCCTACTTAGGGTTAGAGATTAGCTCCTGTAATTTCCAAACGCACTTGTTTAATGAGTTGCTGAAGTTGAAGGAGTAAATCTGGGTCATCAGTTGCGGTGGCTAACTGTTCGAGTTTCTTGCCAATGCGACCGAGTTCTTCATAGGTGAGTAAGGCAACATCAGTGATGCGAAGGGGAGTATGGCGATTGAGTCCCTGATGTCGCAGGTAGGCAGAGAGTCCTAAATTTTGGCTAGCGGCTCGTTGCTGGATTAGCGCTTTTTCTTCAGGATTCAGGCGGATTTTTATGAGTTCTGTGCGCGAAAAGTTATGAGGCATATCTTATTTATGTTTTCGGTGTTTCCTTGTTTTAAAATTACCGTTTTTGACAGTTTTTTGCCTATTATCCTAAAGGTTATTTCTGTTTAACCACTTGGTCGATGTTCCATCTTGTAAGGCTGGGATAGGGTAAGAGCAATGTTGAGGCAAGATGGTTTCATCCTAAAAAGTTATGGCTCATGCAATAACAACTCCCAAAAATATTCCGGCTCAGGTTGTAATTTCTCTGGATTTTGGTGGCTCGGATACTAAGATAATTGCTGAGGAAGTACCTGTTGAAAATGTTAGGGATGTTTTCTCAAAATCCCACAGCTTCTCGTTGGCGATGTCCCCGGAAGTTTCTGTGGTTTCGGCGGAGTCTTTAGGGGACTATAGCAACTCTAAGATTGGCAATGCTGCCCCTGAGTATTCGGCGTGGGTGGGTAATCAAGATACCTATACTGCCGTGGGACATCTGGCAAAGCACCGCTTTCACGGCAATCCGGGACTAGGAGAACTCAAATATGAAAGAGCGATCGCTAAAACCTTAGCTGCTGTTTGGGTGGTTCAGCAACGCCTCGGACTGCCCAATAAGTTCAATATCGCGCTGTCGGCGTTGTTACCCTATGGTGAATATGCCGATAAGGAGCGCTTCGAGTCGTTGTTAACCGAAGCCTTGCGTTACTTTGAGACACCCACGGGACGCTGCCGGGTGAAGCTGGTGCAGTTTCAGTGCCGACCAGAAGGAGCGGGTATCTATCTAGTCCATTCTCGCATGAGGGGAGACTCCATGCTTGATAAATCAATGGCAGTGGTCATGGTAGGCTATCGCAATGCCTCAATTTTGTCTGCCCAATATGGGGAAGTGGGCAAGGGGGTAACATCTGATTTGGGTTTTATAAAGATGGTGGAACAGGTCAAAGACTGCACCTCCGGACAAAATGCAGAACGTCTGACTCCCGCCATTGTTGCCGCTGCCGATGAGGTGAACCCCGATACTCTGGTTCATTTGGCTCGCAGTACTGAACCTAGTCACCGTGCGGTTGATGTGGAAAATCTGGTTAAGGCGATTAAGCTGTGTCGCACTGAATATATCACGGCTCTGACTAATTGGATTGATAATCAACTAGCGGATGAGGTTAGCGAGATGGTCTTTTGCGGTGGCACAGCCGCTTATCTAAAATCTCAACTTAATGATTACTACAGTGCCAAAGGAATTGAGCTGTACTGGAATGCCAACATGATAATCCCCAAACGCCTGTTGTGCGATCGCTTAACCCCTGATCGCTTGTCTGATGTTTACGGAGTCTTTCTGTTTTTTCGAGACAAGGTGATGAATGAGGTCATGAGTTGGCTTGAACAGCAGCAACTAGCCGGATCGTTGGAGTCAAGTGTTGAACAAACGTTACCAATTGATTCACCATCCTCCGAACCCGTCAAACTTCATCTTCTCAGCGGTGTTTCTTAAATTTTCAAGAACTCATAGACTGTAGCAGTTTTCCTGGAGAAGGTAAAAGCGGCGGTTAGTGCGATTACCCAAGGAGTAGCGTGATCGAGCGATCGCATAGCCTGAATTTAGCCCAAATGTGTCCCCAAAACCATATCTTGCTCTACCGAGAAACTACAGCGTTGTCCCACACTACTGGTGGACTAGGGCGGACTAGGGAACCAGAGACTTACTGAGTACTTACTGACGACTTACTGCAAGTTTACTACAAATTTACTGAGCATTTAATACCCTTGGGTTTCACCACAGTTGATGAGATTTTATGGCAAAAGACTTCCCACTGTTGATTTACTGACGACTTACTGAGGACTTACTAGAGATTTACTGAGAACTTACTAGAGATTTACTGAGGACTTACTAGAGACTTTTTCCCCTCTAAAAAAGTAATATTTAACTCAATTGCAGGAGTAATAGTCTGTGGATACTACAACACCGAGTACGGATAAAACATCGACAACTAGCCAAAATAAAAAGGCAGTAGCCAAAGCCCAAGTTCAAGTTACCTATCGCGCTTTCACCGATTATGACGCAATGGTCATAAACTACTGCAAAAAAGATGGCATTCCCGAACTGCGCGAGCGAATGCGACAGGCATTCAGTTATCTTTACAGCCCCTTTGCTGCTGCTGAAGTGGGTTTACCTGTTAATCAAGTGCGGCAGATTGCGGATCAGGCGGCGAGAAGACTAATCGATTACGCAATAATGCTCAATTCCGAGTTTGGACTATCCTTATCTCCAGTTATTTGGGGCAATACACACCAATCTAGTGGAGGAAATCAGTTTCAACCAATAGCAGTTCCCCCAAAGCAGTCAGTAGCTTCCCCTAATATCACACCAGGACAGTTAGTTATGGATGAATTGGATGATGGGGATGAAGCAGATAAAAAAGAACAAGAACGAGACCAACGAATACAAGAAATGCTAGACGAAGCGAGGTTGGCTAATCCCGAAACCGCTTTTTTAGGAAAGGGGAAATGGCACGACCCGTTCAATTAGTTCATCAGCGGTCAAAAAAATTCACGCATTCACGCATTATCAATTCAAAATTAAGGACAATTAGTGGGGGCTTGTACCCAGAATTAAAAAGGACTAAATTTCCCTCGACTCTCTTCATGCAAGAACTTTGAATGCAAGAATTTTGAATTCAAAAAAAGGTAAAGTCGCTTACTCATTCTGCTATATCTGATGGATTTTGAGTTTTTAATTCACCAGCAATCAGCATTTGAAATAAGCGATCGCTTATTTCAATCCCACAAGCATCAACAACTAAGTTAGGAGAAGACAGATGAGAGTACATCTGGTAGATGGAGAGAAAGGAGGAACTGGCAAATCCTTCTTATGCAAAACGATGGTGGAATATAGTATAGAGCAAAAACTACCGTTTGTTCTCATTGATACCGACCGAACTAATCCCGATGTCTTAGAGGTTTATAGAGACAAATGTCCAGCTTATAAATGTTTCTTTTCCGAGAATGAGCAGAATGTAGATTCCGCCGACCCCATTCTTTATCGGGCGATGGAAGGGAATCATGTAATTGTCAATCTTCCGTCTCAAATCTATACATTTGTCACTGAATGGTTTGAGCGGACAGGCGTTCTCTCCGAAGAGTTTGCTACTGTATTGTTAGAGAGTACTGAGGTTGAATCTGAATTGACCTCAGAAGCCGCCACAGGTGAAGTTTTGGAGGAAGAATCAGAATTACAAGAGCAATCGGAAATGGAAGTTTTGGGAGAGGTAGAACAATCAAAAGAGGAGCCTGAATTAACGGATGATTCTAATAGTGAACAGTCTCCCACAACCCAATTTGATGGTAAGATAGAATTTTACAAGTGGTTTGTTTGTACTGGACAGCCGGATTCGGTAGATTTATTCGTTCAGTCTTTAGCCGATTGGGGAGATAAGATTCCCCATATCTTAGTCAAAAACGAGTATTGGACAAAGGACTTCTCCGTTCTAGAAACCAAGAGCGTCAAGAATTTGATTAAAAAGTACAGGGTTGAGGAGATTGCCTTACCCAAAATGGTACTCTCTGAAAAAGAGCGTCAATTTTTTGCCGCTAATAAAATGACCTTCTCCGATGCTATTGCGGGCAAAAAATGGCAAAAAGAATGGCGGATTCTCTCTAGACAGCGAGTTGCCACCTACTTCAAACAAGCCAAAAGCATTCTGTCGCAGTTAGGTTTGCTCAATAACCCCGCGATTTCCGAATTTTGAATACAATAATTTTGAATGATTATGGGTCAGCAAGACATCCCGGAGATGGGGGGAGTTAATCAAGCTTCAACAGTGCCAGATATTATTTTTGAGGGCAAGCCAGAGTCAGTCAAGGCGCGAGTTTTGGAAATTGCCTATCAATCGGGGATTGAACCAGAAGATCCGCTGTTTGTGCTGTTAGCGGCAACGGGTTCTCTAGAGGTACTGTTAGATGAGTCACCCAAAGCGATTAAGGAATTGTTCGAGACCAAACTCCAGGCGTTGCACGAGGAGTTTTTGGCAGTAGCTGAGGCGCTGAAGAATTATGAAGAGTCGATGATGGCAGTGCAGCGGCGGGCGTTTGTGAAATCGGTTGAAGATGCGCTTAAGCACATCGAAAAGCAGAAATCCCGGCAGTTTTGGGCAATGTTATCGGATAATTGGCTGTTTGTGGTGGTTGGTGGGGCAACGGTGCTGGGTTGCTTGCTATTGGGGGGATGGGGTGGTTTCCGATTAGCTTCGCCACCAGAATTAGATCCGACTGGGCCAAGGCAGTTGTCTCTGGAAGAAGCCAAGGCATTGGACTGGGCGCTTTCGACTGAGGGGAGGGAAGCCAAGGAGTTATGGGAGTGGAATCGGGGAACACTGGTGGTGTGTAAGGCTAACTCGAAAGAACTTAAGGGGCGTTGTGCTATTTGGATTAAGTCGCCAACAAAGTCTTCTTTTTAGACCAAGGGAAATCAGCTAATGCTCACAGTTAAACAGTTAACGACTTCAGACCCAGTTTTGCTATCAGTTAAAACGGGGTGAGTTGCCGTACTAACCAAACTCAATACTCCTTATCTATGTCTTGAAAATATTTGTCTTCTTTTCACAAATATGAACTTTACAGAAATTTAAGGCTAAAGCACGAGCGACATATTTTGGCACGATAATTGTCTAAGAGCAGCGGTAAAAACAGTTGGTTGGTATTAATGTGAAGTCTGTATATCAGACTGATTGGATAACTCATTTAAGAGGTAAAAGAATGCGGCTAATCCAATAATTTGTTGCACTTGTTCTTTAAGTTGAGCAGCTTTTTCTTTTCCCGCCTCAGTTTTAACTTTATTGAGTTCATCAATAACTTTATCCCACTCCCCATTATTAAATGCCGTCCTAGCTCTACTCAAATTCTTTTCATCGTTGGCTCTATCTCTAAGTAATTGAGCTGACCGTTTTCCTTCATTTGTTGTGACTTTATTCGTTTCTTCAATAGCTTTATCCCACTGACCATTATTGAGTGCAGACCGAGCAGTACTCAGATAATTTTCATCCCGAACTCTATCTAGAATTGGTTGAGATTTTTGCTTACCATACTCAGTAGTTACTGTGTTGGCTTCTTCAAAAGCTTTATGCCACTGACTATTCCGAATTGCCATCCAAGCCGCCGCCAAATGCTTGTCATCGTTAGCTCTGTCTTTAATTGGCTTCACTCTTTGCTGCCAGTGTAGAGTCGTGATTTGGTTAGCTTCAAGAAGGGTTTTATCCAATAGACCTTTGTTCAGTGCATCTTGGGCAGCCTCGTAATGTTCTTGATTTTCTGTCCAAGTTTTCTGCCAATATTCGATGCGTTGCTGAGCTTTCTGATAAACGGGGACAGTTTCAGGAATTGTTTTAGCCCAATTTACGGCTATTTCTAATTCTCCTAACTGATATTGTCTTTCAGCTCGTGCGATAATTTCATTAGACCATTGTTGGATAAGTTCTTGAGCTTGTTGATAGAAATCTGAGTCGAGGGTAATGTCAATTTGACTAGCTTTTTGAACAGCATTCATTAATTGATCACTTGCTGCTAGTTCTTTAGCTTGGGTAAGTAACTGCACGGCAAAATAGCGTTGGCATTCTTGGATTACACCATTGAATTGATTATAAATATCTGGATAACGTCGAGATAATAGAGGCTCTGAAGGAAACGCCTTAGCTTGTTCAATGCAGTCTTCAAACTGACCTGATTTTTGCAAATTCTGGATTTGGGATAAGCGAGTTTCTAGATCTTTTTGAAGATTATTCCTTTGCCATTGTGTGTAGCCCAGATAAACTCCACCAGCCAGTACACTAGTCGTAATAGCAGCAATGAGTCCAAGGAAGAGGGGAGATTTTTTCCCAGGCGGTTGAGGAAAAGTGAGTGGTGATTGCCCATTATTAGGGTTTTGGGTCGTGTAGCTGTGGTTTGAGGTGTTAGTGTTGTTCATGGTTGTTCTTCCTGTAGAGGGAATTAAGGAGTTGAAGTTGAATCCTCCTGGTGTATCTTGAATAGGTGCTAAAAAAAAGAACTGATACAGTTAAGACGGGGAAAAGAGAATAGATAAGTTGCTCAATCTTCTATTCCTCATTCCCCATCAAGATTTATAGAATGGTTTTCCCCATTCCCTCTTAAACCACTACAAAGTCACTGGCAATCAGATTGAGTCCAGTAGAAAGTTTGGCAAACTGTACTTGGGAGGATGTACCAGTCCCATCACTATCGAAGAATAGCCCTCCAGTGAAGGAGTTATAAATGAAGCGATCGCTAGCATCTGAAGCGGCTGCTCCAATGGTAAACTGACTGGATGATAGTGCGCCTAGGCTTAATCCACCGCCAAAGCCACTTGCGGAGACTAAAAGTTTGTCACCCTGTTGTGAGATAAAATCGGTGATGGTATCTATTCCTTCGTTGCGGGAATTGAAGACAAATTTATCTGCGTCAGTACCTCCGGTGAGGATATCGTTACCGAAACCACCGACGAGGGTATCGTTACCATCTCCACCACTGAGGTAGTTGTTGTAGTTATTC
>DNGI01000103.1:9304-10721 GCA_003486645.1 Cyanobacteria bacterium UBA11370
GTGAGGGTTAAGTTTTCTAGGTTGTTTCCCAGGCTGTAGTTGATAGAAGAAGAGACGGTATCAATCCCTTCATTGAAGTCTTCAGTAATGGCATCTCCAGTACTATCAACTACATAGATGTCATCACCTGTACCACCGTACATCGAGTCATTACCAGTACCACTATCGAGGGTGTCATTCCCATTGCCACCATAAAGAGTGTCATCCCCACCATAGCCATAGAGGGTATCATTTCCATCTTCACCACTGAGATTATTCCTTTCTCTATTACCGCTGATACTATTATTAAGGCTATTACCATTGCTAGAGTAAGCCGTACCTGTGAGAGTTAAATTTTCCAGGTTATTTCCCAGAGTGTAGTTGACAGAAGTAGAGACGGTATCAATCCCTTCATTGAGGTTTTCGGTAATAGTATCTCCAGTACTATCAACTATATAAATGTCATCTCCAGTACCACCGAACATTCGGTCATTACCAGTACTACCATCAAGAGTATCGTTGCCACTATAACCGTAGAGGATATCATGCCCTGATCCACCATTGAGGTAATTGTTGTAGCTATTACCGCTGATAGTGTTATTGAGGCTATTACCATAACCAGAGTAAGCTGTACCTGTCAGGGTTAAGTTTTCTAGGTTATTTCCTAGGCTGTGGTTGATAGAGGAATAGACTAGATCAGTTCCCTCATTCAGGTTTTCAGTAATAAGATCTCCAGTACTGTCAACTATATAGGTGTCATCGCCAGTACCACCGTACATTGAGTCGTTACCATTTCCACCATTGAGATCGTCATTGCCACTATAACCATAGAGGGTATCATTTCCTGATCCACCACTGAGATAATTTCTTTCTCCATTACCACTGATACTGTTGTTAAGACTATTACCATAGCCAGAGTAAGCAGTACCTATGAGGGTTAGATTTTCTAGGTTATTTCCGAGAGTGTAGTTGATAGAAGCCGAGACGGTATCTGTGCCCTCATTCAAGTTTTCAGTAACAAGATCTCCAGTACTGTCAACTATATAAGTATCATCACCCGTACCACCAGACATTGAGTCATTACCTTTTCCGCCATCAAGGGTGTCATTCCCATTACCACCAATGAGAGTATCATTACCATTATCGCCATAGAGGACATCATTGCCATCTCCACCACTGAGAGAATTGTTGTACCAATTACCTCTGATAGTGTTATTAAGTTTATTACCATTACCGTCGGTGGCGATACCTGTGAGGGTTAAATTCTCTACGTTATTTCCCAGGCTGTAGTTGATAGAAGCAGAGACTATATCAGTTCCCTCATTCAAGTTTTCCGTGACAAGATCTGAGGTACTATCAACGATAAAGGTATCATCACCTGTACCGCCGTACATTGAGTCGTTACCTGTACCGCCATAGAGGTAGTCGTTTCCATTAC
>DNGI01000001.1:0-5421 GCA_003486645.1 Cyanobacteria bacterium UBA11370
GGTAGCCATGTGCGGAGCGGATAACCGCTGAAAGCATCTAAGTGGGAAGCCCACCTCAAGATGAGTGCTCTCACTACTTTAAGTAGGTAAGGTCACAGGCAGAACACCTGTTGATAGGCGCTAGGTGGAAGCGAAGTAATTCGTGCAGCCGAGGCGTCCTAACTGACCGAGGGCTTGACCTCATGAGTTTTCCTTTGGCTAGGCAGTCTTGAAGGTTTTGTGATTTATCTTTACATCTCCGATTCTTTCCTGGTGCCTTGGGCGTGATGGCTCCACTCCGAACCCATCCCGAACTCGGTTGTGAAACTTCTCTGCGGCTACGATACTTTGGGGGCTACCCCACGGGACAATAGCTCGGTGCCAGGATTAATTTTTACCTATTACCTACATGAAACCCCCGCTAAATTTAACGGGGGTTTTAGTTTTATATCTACTAAAGAAGACAATTCGATGAATCAGCGAGATTTTTCCGTTCTGAAACTCCCCCTTCTTTTTACACCAATTTATACCAATTGGGTTTAACAATGGCACAATAGGTTAAAGGTCTTGAGCGAGTTGGTTATCAGGGTTGTCGAGATGCCCAGAGGGATAAAAATTGAGATTACTGAAGAAGCGGAAGCTCTCAAAAAGCTGCTAGTGCAGCAAAAAGACAAACGTAGATTTGAGCGAGTGCAAGCGCTTTATTTGCTCAAAATCCGGCAAGTGGAAACAGTAGAACACCTAGCTGTCATCATGGGTTGTGGTCGCCGTACAATTTCTAGATGGTTAAGTCAATACCGTAGCGGCGGACTAAGGAAGATGCTAGAAGTGGGAAAAAGTCCTGGTAAGGAGCCATTAATTCCCCAGTGGGCAGTGGAACGTCTCAAAGCCGAATTAGCTGATGCCGAAGGCTTTACAAGTTACAAAGAAGTCAAAATCTGGCTAGAAGCAATAGTAGAGAGAGTCAATAAATTTTATAAACCTTGGCAAAGGCTGAGATATTGGTGTCAGGACGAAAGCCGGATGGGGCTGCATACTATGCGAGGGCGGCTTCTCACTTTGAAGGGAGTTAAACCGAAAGGTAAAGTGCAATGGAACTTTCAGGCTTTATGGCTCTATGGCTTAGTGGAACCCCTGACAGGAGACAGCTTTTTCTATGAGTTTTGTCATCTTAGAGACCTGAAACTCTTATTAATTCGTTCTTGAGCGTCAATTTTAAATTCGGCTTCGATCCACGCTTGTTTATTGCTATGACTGGGTTATAAATTTTTGGAGATGTCTATTACTTAAACTGCATAAAACTTAGCACTTATCTCTAACTCTCCCAAGTCACATCAATATCCAACGGCGCACAATAGGTGCGAATCATACTCAAAAAGTCTCGTGATGCTTCCCCAAACAGATGAATTCGCTTCTGGTGACTAGGATAAGATTGTCCATAAATCAATACCTGTCCTACGGCACATTTCCAACTCTTAACCGATTTAACTTCAATCAATTCCCGTTCCGTTAAAATATCAATATTACCTGCTAAGGTTGGCACTTCAAACTTAACCTTACCCAGCGTTTTGGCTAATCGCTTTTGTACCGATTTTTCCGTTAACCGCACTCGATGGGTAGAATTTAAATATTCCCAATATTTAAACGCCAGTTCATCAACCGCAAAAGTACCGCCATTTTTCCCTCGTTTACTGTAAGAAACTTCACCCCTAACTTGCTTCTTTAACGATTCAATCAGGAGTTGAGTTTGTTCTTGTCGCAACCAGCGGGGAGGTGTGCGGTTTTTTGGTCTTCCGGAAACGTGCCACATATCCGTAAGGCTAATTAAACCGTTTCTACGACGTACTTGAGAACCCGGAATATTACGAGATTCGAGTTCTGGATCTTGGACAGTCCATTGAAATAGTTCGAGTTGCTGGAATTCTTCAGGATGACCTGATTTGCCCGTTGATTGATTAGATAATGTTCGGATTGGTGTTGTTGACTTCATAACGCGTGACTAATTGAGACGAATCCTCACAAATTCGCCGACAAGAAAATACATCTTGCCCAGAATAATTCTTGACAAGCTAACAAAAATATGTATTTATGAGCAGTTTTAATCCCTGAACAGCCAAATAACTATTTTAGGTCAAATTGCCCATTGGCAGAGTTTTTACCCTGCTCTACATCTAGCGCTTATCAATTGTACAGGCACTAGGTCTAGTTATAAATAGGGATAGGATTTTTTTTGCGATCGCCCCTCCCTTACCTACTACTCTGTCAACCTGAAATTGACGGGTCGGGAGAGGACAAGGGAGACAAGGAGGGTTTGGGAGAAGTATCTTAACATTTACCCTTCAAATCTACCTTAACGCTCTACAAAAATTAAGTTGCAAACCGAATCTTGAGATAATCTTCCTCCATTTTTGCGCCTGCGGGTTGCAATGCAGCTAACGCTTGCGGTAAGACTAAATTACGGCGATGATTGCCAATCCGAACATTCAATTCATCCCCCGTTTTACTCAATTGAATGTGGTCTTTCGGAACACCGGGTAAATAGAGTTCTAGACAGTATTCATTCTGGTTTTGCACCACCCGAATCGTGTTTTCATGATAATAAACTTGGGTGGGATCTTCCCCAGCATAAAGTGTTTCTTTCAAGCGTTCTAGCGCATCTAAACCACACATTTCTTCTGAATAAAGTGGGACTTCTTTTACTGGAAGCGGACGAAAATTTTCGTGAATTTCGTGGCGGTACTGCTGTTGATTTTCCTTCCAACGTTTGAAGAACGGATCACTCACTTCATCGGGAATAATTCGATTAGCAACCACTAAATCCGTGGAAACATTATACAAACTCAAATAAGCATGAGCGCGTAACGATTCCTTAATCACCATTTTTTCAGGATTCGTAACCAGACGCACAGACGTTTGAGTATTATCCGTCAGTACCTTTTCCAACGCTTCAATTTGCTCGTAAAATTCATAAGGGGCATCCATCACCTCATTATCTGGTAACGAAAATCCTGCAATGGGTTTAAATAGAGGTTCAACCAAAGGTCTAAGCGCAACCGACATCTTTTGTAACGGTTTGTAAAAGCGGCGCATATACCAACCGCTGACTTCCGGTAAACTCAATAACCGTAACGCTGTACCCGTCGGCGCGGAATCAATAATGAGTACCTCATACTCCCCTTCGTCATAGTGGCGCTTCATCCGCACTAAGCCAAAAATTTCATCCATTCCGGGTAAAATCGCTAATTCTTCCGCCTGAACCCCATCTAACCCCCGCGCTTGCAATACCTGAGTAATATAGCGTTTCACCGCACCCCAATTCCCCTCCAACTCCATCAGCGCATCCAATTCCGCACCCCAGAGGTTAGGACGCACCAGTCGCGGATCATGACTCAATTCTAGGTCAAAACTATCCGCTAACGAATGAGCTGGATCGGTACTGAGGACTAGGGTTTTATAGCCTAACTCCGCACAACGCAATCCCGTCGCCGCTGCTACCGAGGTTTTCCCAACTCCGCCTTTGCCAGTCATCAAAATTACACGCATATAGTCCAGCTCACCTGAGAAACCTTCATATTTATTTACTTTATCGGGTTTTCACCGGAAGAGTTGCTTGAGAGCATCAAAGCGGGAGATATTCCAATAATCAATATGGGAGGCAATTAATCCATCACTATTTAGGCTTAATTCACTCCATCCAGGGATAGAAATTCGGGGTTTCCAAGGGAGAGGGGTTGTCCAGCTTAGTGTCCAGCGAGTTTTGATGGTATTGTCTGATTGGGTAATATCGTGCAAGTCGAGTTGTGCGTCGATAAACCAAGTCTGCATAAATCCAATCATTTTTTGATAGCGGTCAATCCCTCGGAATTGGTTAAGGGGATCTTTAAAGAAGACATCTTTGGCATAGATGCTGTAAGTTTGGTCAGCAGGAAATCGTTGATAGTCGTGTTTGAGAATTTGGATAATATCCATTGCGTGTGATTTTTTTGCTTTTATTTAATAGTAAGGGTTGGAAGCGATCGCCCTGAATTCAGATGGGTTCAGATCCCCGATTTCTCTAAGAATTCGGGGATCTCAGCATCACAAATCATGGCGTTCTGCTATAGTTCAAGTATAAATAGCCAATCTCGAAAGAGTTAATTGAGCGATGGTCAAGATATGGATACCTATATCCGATGAAGAACTAATGTTGCTTAGTTCAAAAAATCCAGAGTTGCGGTTTGAACGAAATGCGGATGGAACATTAATCAGTATGGCACCAACTGGGGGAATTTCTGGAAATCGAGAGATGAAAGCCGGTCATTACCTAATGGCTTGGGTAGACAGTCATGATTTGGGTGAAGTCTTTAGTTCTAGTACGGGTTTTAAGTTAGCAAATGGTGCCGTAAGATCGCCTGATGCGGCGTTTGTTTCCAAGGAACGATTACCGGAAGGATGGGATCAGGGAGAGGATGAGTTCATTAATTTAGCACCGGATTTTGTAATAGAAATTCGTTCTAAAACTGATAGTTTGGAAACCCTTAAAGCAAAGATGGAGGAGTATATTGCTAATGGGGTGCGGTTGGGATGGTTGATTGATCGGAAGAATCGCCAAGCTCTAGTTTATCGTGCAGATGGAACGATTACGCAATATCCAGCGACGGCGACTTTGAGTGGTGAAGATGTTGTACCTGGGTTTATGTTGGTATTGGGGAAGTTATTATAATTGGGTGGCAGATGTGGCAGCGGATTTTGTACCGGATGTAACGGATGTGTTATTGGTGGGAACGGTATTTTGAAGGGGTATAAATAACTAACTACTACTAACAACAAACAACAAATAACCAACAATTAACAACTTTTACCCAAGGGAAACTCAGTACTAATATTCCATCGTTGACCATCATGAATGAGTAGGGTTAACTGAGATACTGTAAACTTAAACTCGAACGGCCGATTCTGAAATTCTGACCATGCCAATCTAAAATTCTCCTTGGTTAAGTCTCGAAAAGCAACGGTCATATGAGGAGAAAATGGACGGCGTTTAGATATGGGTTCGACAATTCCTAATGATGCTTCCATATACTCCGTTAAATATTTTTGTAATGCCATTAATTCTGGGGTTTTGATGACATTAATGTAAATTACACGAGGAATAAATGCACCAAATCCCTTTAAAATAATGGGTACTGGATTCTGAACTTCTGCAAAACCTCTGAGGGATTGTTCTAAAACTGAATGTTCCTCAACCTGCCATTCAAACGGAGGTTGGAGAGTAATATGGGGGGGAGATTTCTGAGCTGCTCGACTCTGGTAAACTTGACCAAAGTGTTCTTTAATCTCATTAGCATAGTCTTGGATATTCTCAGAGGGTAGTAGACCAATAAAAAAACGGGAATACTGATTAACCATGACCCAAATATCTATTAATTACATCCGCTACATCCGTTACCCAATCCGTTGCCA
>DNGI01000001.1:5602-6548 GCA_003486645.1 Cyanobacteria bacterium UBA11370
CCGTTACCCAATCCGTTGCCACTGTGTCCTATTTTAAGTACGACCAATTCGGCTGAAAGGCCAGAAGCGGTAAAAAGCATGACCAATAACATTAGATTTGGGCAAAAATCCCCAAACATGGGAGTCATTACTATTATTCCGATTATCTCCCATAACAAATAGTTGGTCTTGGGGTACTTTTATGAGTCCCATCTGATAGTTGGGAGGTTCAGCAATATAATTTTCGTCTAAAGGATTGCCATTTAAATAAACTTTTCCGTTTTGAATTTGTACGGTTTGACCTGGTGTACCAATAATGCGTTTAATGAAGGCTTGGTCTTTGGGATAACCCTGAATTTGGAGTTGAGGTGGCGGATCAAATACGATAATTTCACCTGTTGCTGGGGGACGAAAACGGTAGGAAATTTTTTCCACGACAACGCGATCGCCTACTTCTAAGGTTGGTAACATTGAATCGGAAGGAATATAGCGCGGTTCGGCTATAAATGCCCGAATTACTAATGCTAAAGCAAGGGCGATCGCAATGATTTGGAGATTTTCTCGTGCTTGTTGCCAAAACTTCGACTTAGGGGTAGTTTCCTCAAGAGATTGATCGGAAACCGTTGTCTGATTGGATTTAATATCCTCTGGTGTTGAGTTCGCTAATTCGGGAGACAGATTAGTGAGTGCTAATTTTTTTTTCTCTGAAGTCATAACAGGTTGAAGTGAACATCGCCGGTATTTGTACGTCACCAGCAGCCAAAGTTTTTACCAAACTTCGGCTCTCCGTCACAATAACACGCTCCCTTGAGTTTAGACTACTTCTATCGGGAAGAAACATTTAGCCCTAGAGTCCGATGAACACAAATACACCAACCTGAGATCAAACTCTCCTTTCCCACTCCCAATGTTCCTACTCTCCATTTAAGACAGGTTTCTTAAACCTAAGCTGTTGTGCCTACAAGTT
>DNGI01000001.1:6801-11000 GCA_003486645.1 Cyanobacteria bacterium UBA11370
ACTATGTTTTATAATTTTGAATTCTGCATTTTGAATTGTGAATTGCTTAATACCTCCGATTTTGCGCTAGGGTGAGAAATGAGAGTTATTGATTTTCCCCTTACTTATGCTATTAGATAAACGTCCTATTGTATTGATTAGTTTCACGGCTTACCTGCTGAGTCTGTTAACCTCCTGTGCCAATAGTCCCACAGGAAAAGCTTTGCAAGATTCCTTAGCCGCCGATCCCAAGTTGAAGAATAGCGAAACTGTTTTTAGTAACTCACAACAGACCAATTCTCAAAACCAGGAATCAGCCCAACTACCAGAGGATTTTCCAACTGAGATTCCCCGCTATCCAGATGCTCAGTTACAGACTGTTGAATCGCTACTTGTACCGAATACTCAAGGTCAACGGACAACCTGGTCATCTTCTGATCCTAGCACAAAAATCCTCGACTTTTACCGTAGACAATTTGAGTTGGGAAGTTGGGAAAGAATTTCTCAACCGAATGAAGAAACAGGCGGAACATTTGTGGTGCGTCAGAATGATTTGCAAGTTACTATTTCTATTCCTGCACCTACGATTAGTTCTACCGAAACACCCTCACCTTTACCCACAGCAACAGACACTAACCCAAACATTACACAATTTGAAATTCAGTACATTCGCAATAGTGTTGAAACAGCAGAATCATCTAATAAACAACAGGATACCACTCAGCCCGTATCGTCAGAGCGATCGCAAAACTTCTCGGATCTCGATCAAGTTTCCCAACCCTTCCGTCAACAAATTGAAAACTTAGCTGCTTTAGGAGTTTTAATACTTAATTCATCTAGCACTAAAACCAACTCTGATACAACCCAAACTCAATTTGAACCCAATAAAACCATAACCCGCCAGGACTATGCGCGTTGGTTAGTAAGTGCAAATAATTTAATTTATGCCAATAATCCCGGAAAACAAATTCGTTTAGCCTCAGACGCATCTCAACCTGCTTTCACCGATGTTCCCCGAACCCATCCTGACTTTCAAAGTATTCAAGCTTTAGCAGAAGCTGGATTAATTCCTAGTTCTTTAACAGGGGATACAACAGCCATTCAATTTCGTCCGGATGCGCCACTAACACGGGAAAATTTAGTTTCCTGGAAAGTCCCCCTAGACACTCGTCAAGCCTTACCTTCAGCGTCAATTGATGCGGTAAAACAAACCTGGGGATTTCAAGATGTCAGCAAAATAGATCCCAAAGCATTGCGGGCAATTTTAGCAGATTTTCAGAATGGTGAGCAAGCCAATATTCGTCGAGTATTTGGTTATACAACATTATTTCAACCCAAAAAACCAGTCACTCGTGCTGAAGCAGCAGCAGCACTTTGGTATTTTGGTTCTCAGGGTGAAGGATTATCGGCTCAAGATGCGCTATCATCCAAATCTCAAACGACTCCATCAACATCCGAGTCTGCACCATCCACCCCTAGCTCACCCCAATTGTAAAGTAATTTGATGATTTAGTGCTAGATGGAACCGTCTTCACTATTATTCGTCGGAGTAGAAACTTAACCAAAAATACCAGGAGTAAAAAGTACCATGAAAAAGCAAATTCTTACCACAGGATTTGTAGTATTTTCATTTATGTTGCCCCTAAAAGCAACGGCTGCAAGTTTTACCGGGATTTATACCTTTGGAGATAGTCTCTCTGATGTAGGTAATGTTTTCAATACCACATTCAATCAAATTCCTCCTAGTCCATACTTTAACGGGCGTTTTTCTAATGGCCCAATTTGGGTGGAAAGACTAGCAGATAAATTAGGATTAAATCCAATTCCATTCACGACCATTTTACCCGGTACTACCCCTACAGAAGGGATTAACTTTGCTTACGGAGGGGCGACAACTGGGACACAAAATACCCTCTCGTTAACACCCGGTTATCCTCCATTTTTTCCTCCTTTACCTGGCTTAGAACAACAAATCAATCAGTTTACTGGAAGTACTCCTCAAGCCGATGCAAACGCACTTTATATCCTCTGGGCTGGTGCGAATGATTACCTCCCGACTCAAAGCACATTTACACCCTTTCAAACACCGGATCAAACTATCGAGAATTTATCAACGGCGGTAACATCACTTTTTAACGTTGGCGCTCGCAATATTATGGTATTTAATTTACCAGATTTGGGAAATACTCCGTCCGCTCTTAGTGTCAATCAACAATTTCCTGGCTTTTCCCTTCAACTCAACGCTTTAACCCAAGCCCATAATCAGCAATTGACTCATACTCTTGATAATTTGAGTAATTCATTAGCAGGAATTAACTTGATTCCTGTAGATATTAATTCTCTATTTGAGAATATCTTACAAGGGGAATTTGGTTTTACGAATGTGACTACTCCTTGCCTACAAACTCTTGTATGTGTTGCTGATCCAACGGGAGATTTACAAAATCAATTTTTGTTCTGGGATGCGAATCATCCAACAACTGCTGCTCATCAATTAATCGGAGATTTGGCATTTCAAACCCTTAAGGAAAATCATCAAAAATCTGTTCCTGAATCTTCGACGGTGTTGGGAGTTTTGGTGTTGGCGGGTTTAGGAAGTTGGGGCAATTGGCGCACTGTATTTTACTCAAAATCAACAGTTAGATGCCTTAATTGCCTTAGAAATCTGTCCCCTATCCTCAGAGTATCCCATTGAAGATGGAGAAGCCCCAGTACTTCTTTCTCAGGATGGTTATGGGCTTTACGATGAAGGGTTAAATTGGGAACTACGTCAAGCAGCCGCTAGTAGAAATATCCCTGTACAATTAGCTGTAATTACAGGTTTTGGTAGTGATGCTTCAATTGCAATGAAATTTGGTCATGTAGCGCGTGCAGCTTGTTTGAGTTTTCCTACACAAAATACTCATGGCTATGAGATCGCTCATTTAGGTGCGATCGCTAATTGCATCAATCTTCTGAAAAATTATTGCCAAACTCAGTAAAAATGGGGAGTAGGGAGTGGGGAGGGGGGAGTGGGGAGGAAAATTTTTTAATTTTAAAATCCTTTTACAGTTTTAAGATTTTCTCAATTCTTCTATCGATAACTCTTTAGATAGATGAACGGTAGTTTTAGATACGTCAAGGTTGTTTAGGAATGAACCCGATTAGAGGAACGATCTATGTCTGAACAACAACCCAATGGCAATGGTCAAACCATCAGTAACCTAGAGTACGATTTACTCACCGTTTTGCAGAACAAATCTGAAGCCCTGAAAGCCTACGACACCTACATTCAAGATGCCCAAGCAACAGGTTCTCAGCCTTGTGTAGAACTCTTTCAGAAGTTACAACAAACCGAAAAGCAACAAGCTCAAGAAATCCGGCAACATCTTCAAGAAGTAATGCAGCACGGTAAGATGTAGTAGGTGGTAGGTGTTAGGTGATAGGTTATGAACAGATTCTCCTTAAAACCTAATACCTAATACCTAAAACCTTGCCTACAGAAAAGCCCTATCACCAAATCGCTATCCTCGAATGTGGAGAACCCCTCGTTCCCATTCCCCTAGAGCAATTTGCTGTAGAATCACCTCATCCTTACCAAAAATTAGGAGCGCCATACGGGGACATTTCACCTTATTATGTACGCCAGAATGTCTTAACAGCTCTAATTACCGCTCAAACCCAGTTACAACAGCGACATCCAGGTTGGCGCATCCAAATTTTCGATGCCTATCGACCGATCGCTGTGCAACAATTTATGGTAGACCAGGCTTTCGCTGAGGTCATTCAGGCACAAAACTTAAATCCCGCTACCTTATCCAACGAACAACAGGACGCGATTTGGCAACAAGTTTATCAACTTTGGGCATTACCCAGCCCTAACCCGATGACACCTCCACCGCATAGTACGGGTGCGGCTATTGATATTACGTTAATCGATGCGACAGGTCAAACTCTAGATATGGGTTCTGCCATTGACGAACTTTCCCCTCGTTCTCATCCCGACTACTACGCCAACCAGCCAGAACTCCCCTATCATTCCTATCGACAATTATTGTGGGATGTCATGCGATCGCAAGGTTTTCAGCGTCATCCCCTTGAGTGGTGGCATTTCTCCCTTGGCGATCAGATGTGGGCATGGTTATGCCATCAAGAAAACCCCACTCAGAATTTTACCGCTCGTTATGGTCGAGTTTTCGAGATAGAGTCTTTTTCCTAACTCCAAAAAGCACCTATAGCAC
>DNGI01000153.1:0-150 GCA_003486645.1 Cyanobacteria bacterium UBA11370
TGCAAATACGGGATGCTCCCGTTCTACTCTTCACCTTTAACTAATTCTCCTAAATATAATTCAACGAATGTCTTTGCCGCCGCTGAATCAATTTCCTTTAACGCATTAACAATTTCAACAATTGTCTCACCCGTCGGATCAGTTTGTTCG
>DNGI01000153.1:342-833 GCA_003486645.1 Cyanobacteria bacterium UBA11370
CACCCGTCGGATCAGTTTGTTCGTGATGCCAACGAAAAACAATAGAACGATCTACTCCTAACGTAACCGCCAATTTGTTTTGACTAATACGGTGAGTTTGTAATGCCTTTTTAAGGGCTTTGCCAGCTCTTCCCATGCCTCTGTTTGCCAAGCTTATCCCTTGGATCATCGTGTCAGAGGAACATGATCTAGTAAATGTTGATATATTTTCCCACAAATGTTGATATATCGTCCTACATTCGGTAAACTGAGTTTCGTTAGCAAATACATCAACACTAGTTCACTCAAAAACGAGGTAGATCTCAATGTCTGAAGGCTTTATCCCCGATACCCATGAAACTGCCATTACTCCCGCCTCATCCTCATCTAACGCCTCCACCGAATCATTCCCCAGTCAAGAACCCGTCAAAGTGCTTGTGATTGGTTCTCCGAGGGGTGTCAACAGTACAATTCGCACGCTGTATCGCCGACGCTCGAAGACTCGCTAACGC
>DNGI01000153.1:1034-4177 GCA_003486645.1 Cyanobacteria bacterium UBA11370
GACGCTCGAAGACTCGCTAACGCTTCGCTATCGGTTTTGCCGAAGTTACCGCCTGGAGTCCCCTACAACCAACCTCTAATCCTGGTGAAGTGATGAGTGTTTTGTATCGAAAAATTCGGATTTACTAACAGTTTTATGGCTAAGGCTAACGTACCCAGACTCTTACTCATGCCTTAGCACTTTACCTTTTGAATTAATGAGGAAGGTATGATAAAAAAAGCGGCAAATTATCTCAAGTCACTATGAATTCTTACCCAATTGAAGGGAATTCAACTCGAAACACTGAACCAAATCAAACAATGCAGTATGGCGATCCAGGTTTGCGAGAATTGGCTGTCCGTCTAGCGAAAAGTTTAGAACGGGATGCCTTAGTCCAAAAAACAACTGATGAGTTAAGGCTTTTACTCAATGTCGATCGCGTTGTTTTATATTACTTCTACTACGAATGGAAAGGACAAGTTACCTTTGAATCATTAAGCTCTAAAAAACTTTCAATTTTCGGATCAACAGGAGCCGATGATTGTTTTAATGAAAACTATGCTGCCTTGTACAAAGCGGGACGAGTGCGAGCGATCGCAGATATTGAATCAGAATCTATCGATCCTTGTCATCGAGATTTCTTGAGAAGTATGCAAGTTCGTGCTAATTTAGTTGTCCCTGTCCTAACCTCTAAACGGTTGTGGGGATTACTCATTGCTCATCATTGCCAAAACACTCGTCCGTGGTTATCTTCCGAGATTGAAGCGCTGAAAAAAGCAGCAGAAACTCTCTCTACTGTTCCAGCAATTCAAGATAGTTGAATACTTAACTATAGCGGTTCTCACTCGTGTGCGGCGCAGTTTTGACCTCTCTCCAAACCTCTCTCCTACAAGGAGAGAGGCTTTGAAATTAGCCCCCTTCCAAGAGTAAAAGTTCTTCCTTTTCCCTCCCCTTGTAGAGGAGGGTTAGGGAGAGGTGGGAAGGGGGTTGGGGGTTAGGTCTGACTGTACCTCACCTACTTGAGAAATGCTATAGATCCCCGACTTCTTCAAGAAGTCGGGGATCTGAACTGAACTCAAAAATTAAGCTGGATTGGCTTGCGCTCTTTTCTCTAATAAGCTGAGAATTGAACCTTTTTCTAACAGTCCTACTAGCACACCATTATCCTGAACAACAGGAATCTGAGTTACTTTTCCTTGTTCCAAAAGGATAATCACTTCCAACAAGGATTGATTGGATTTTACAATGGTAGAAGTATCAACAGGCTGCATCAATTCTTTAACTGGAGTAGTAGTCCAATTTGAGGTAGGAATTGTTTTGAGATCATCGACGGCGATCGCACCTAACAATTGACCCGCTTCATCGGTAACTAAAAACTTGCGCCATTCCTCCTTTCCAATCACGTAATTGTTCGCAAATTCCCTTAATGATAACTCAGCCGAAACAATTGGACTGTTGGGAATAACCGCATCTTCTGCTTTCAAACCCGTTAGCTTTTCCTGAATAGTAGCCGACTGCGCTGATCGACCTGCATTTTGCAACAGGAACAATCCAACCAACAACGTCCAGAAGCTACCGAAACGGCTAATTCCTAATATTGAAAGTAATCCAATCGTGATTCCCATCCATCCCAACACTTGACCGACACGACTGGCAAAAACAACCCCTTTATACGGATTATTGGTAATCTTCCAAACGATTGATTTTAGAATATTACCCCCATCCAAAGGTAAGCCAGGAATCAGATTAAACAACGCCAAAATTAAGTTAATCGACGCTAACAAACTCACCATGGCAGCTAGTGGACCGGAAATTGCAGTACTCAAGCCAATCACCGTGAATACAGCAAATAGAATTAAACTAACCGCAGGCCCTGCGATCGCTACCCAAAATGCTTCAGCCGGAGTTTTTGATTCTTTGTCCAAACTTGCTAAACCGCCAAACAGAAATAACGTAATTGACTTAACGTCAATTCCCTGGCGAATGGCGACCAAACTATGTCCTAATTCATGGGCTAAAACCGATGCAAATAACAACAGTGCAACCGCCAATCCTAGCAACCAAGGTAATCCACTCCCTAATCCAGGAAACAAACTTGCCAGATACCCCCCGAAGTCAAACGTGACCAAACCTAGGACTAAAAACCAAGATGGATGCACGTAAAAGGGAATACCTAATAAATTACCAACACGAATACTGCCATTCATCCTAACGTCCTCAACGCTTCACATCCTCAGATGTTCTATATATAATGAGCATTTTCTTATGTCTATCGTAACGAAATGTAAAAGATTATTTCCTCTCTCCACTGTCGTAAAATCCGTCCCATAGGGTTCGGTTCTAATATCCTTTACCTTTTAAGATTACCCATTAAGACCTACAAATTATTTTCTCCCCTCCTCCCTCTCTCCCCCTCTCCCCCTCCCCCTCTCCCTACTATTGGCAGTCTGCCCCCACTATCGTTGATAATAAAGAATAAGTCCTGCTCTATCTACCTGGAGCAGCATGATGTTTCTAACACAGCAAAAACCCTGTAAATCCTATTGATACTAGCTAAATCATGTCTGTTTCTGAGACCACAATCACCCATTCCTATCGCCAAGAAGATATCCAGCAAATCCTCAATCTAGCGATCGCCCAAGAAGCCAACGATGGCGAGTTTTCCCGCGATCAGCTAATTGAAATTGCCGCTGAATTAGGCATTTCGCCCCAGAGACTTCAGGAAGCAGAGCAAGAGTGGCTTCTCCAGCAACAGGAACAACAAAAGCGCCGTGAATTTGATATCTACCGCCGCCGCCACTTACAAAAAAAAGTGGGGAAATATGTAATTGTTAATACATTTTTAGTCGCACTTAACTTAATCAGTGCAGGTCAGCTTTCTTGGTCGTTATATATTTTATTGTTTTGGGGGTTAGGGTTGGGGTTAAAAACTTGGAATACCTATCAATTACAAGGGCAAGAATACGAACAAGCCTTTCATAAATGGTATCGCAAGCAACAAATCAGTCAATTCACCCAATCAATTTTTACCCGCCTTAACAACTGGTTGAATATGGCAAGCTAAATTTTGAGTCACGAGTGCTAAGTTAGGATTTTTAATTTGTCAATTATAGCCGCTTGCCCTCACATGAGGTACACCAAGAGTCTCCCTTGTCTCCCTTGTC
>DNGI01000319.1:0-291 GCA_003486645.1 Cyanobacteria bacterium UBA11370
CTGATGTTTAAAGCCAGTGGTTTTAACCACACCTCTAATAGCCATTTATCCCTGTATATCGATAAGCGATCGCCTTGAATCAATCATCATCATCGCTGCTATCATCTCTATCCATTGGCAGTCCCATTACAGCACAATAGACCTTGTGAGAAAGCGTCCAGATCACCTGTGGGGGAATTCCACCTTGGATTAATGCCAAAATAGCCGCGTCAAGTTCTGGGTCATTCTTGCGGTATTTTCTGATGAAAAATACTAGAGATGTAGGGTCTTGTTTATCCCGTGGGTTGTTTA
>DNGI01000319.1:591-2805 GCA_003486645.1 Cyanobacteria bacterium UBA11370
TCAGTAACCTCAGCATGAACACACAAGGCTAGGGTTTTAGCTGGGATATCAGGAAATGGTAGATGATGCCACCCCCTGTTATCGCTCCAAATTCTTCCTAGTGTTTTGGCGCTGTCAATGAAGTCTTCTTTCATCACTTCCCCCTGAACAGGCAATCGAACCACTTAGCGGCGCGTTTTTCAACTCCCTCTAAATGGAGGTTGTATTGGTTCGCTAACTTCTCACATTTTTCTGTAGCCTTGGCTTGGTTGTTAGCTTGTACTGGTTCGCTACAGGTGAATGCGATCGCTTCCATCTGCTCATCCGGGTCTTGTAGATATTCCTTTGGTTTGTTCATTGTTTTCCTAGTTTTTTAGTCCCTTACTCAAAGAAACAGCAGTTCTCACTAGCGTAATAATCAGCTGAAGCAGGACTGAATTTTACATTAGACGGCAATTTTGTGTCAATATCAATTACAATTAATAGTAGTAATAACTCCAACTATTAAGGAGGAGGCAATGAGGCAAATTAAAAGCAACAACCCAATGGGAAAGTTTTCGCTACTCTGACAATTCTGAATCGAGCCGACCAAATTCGAGCAGAAGATGGGACAATTTATCCCGAACAAATCCGGTCGATAACACTCGAAAATGTGTTGGTAGATACTGGGGCAACTACCTTGTGTTTGCCAGCCGAGGCGATCGCTAAACTGGGACTAAAAATCCTCAAAGAAGTAGACGTAGCTACTGCAATGGGTATTGGCAAAGCCCGAATTTTTCGAGATGCCACCCTATCTATATTTGGGCGGGAAGGAACTTTCGAGTGTTTGGAGTTACCGGGAGGTGGAGATGCTCTTTTAGGAGTAATCCCTTTAGAAGCCTTGGGGTTAGAAATTGACCTAAAAAATCAAGTGTTGAAACCTCTACCCATCAGTCCAACAGAAACTTATTTGACGATATTGTAGCGCTCTATTCTATTTTCGAGCTAATTGTCCATTATTGAGTGGCTTGAGTTCAATATCCTCATTAGAAATGAGAATTTTAAACTGTGTGAGGAGAGATGGCTGCAAAAGACTTATTCCATGATGCTGTGAAACAGGCATTACTGAAAGAGGAGTGGGTGATTACAGCCGATCCGTTGAAAATCAAGATAGACGGTGTAAAGTTTGAGATTGATTTAGCAGCGGAAAAGGTTTTTGCGGCTGAAAAAGCAGGACAAAAAATTGCTGTTGAAGTGAAAAGCTTTGTAAATAACTCTGTTATTTATGATTTTCATGCTGCCTTGGGTCAATTTTTGAATTATCGTCTTGCTCTACAAATGTGTGAGCCAGACAGGATACTTTACTTAGCTGTGCCCTTGGATACTTTTAACTCCTTTTTTCAAGAACGGTTTGTTCAAGAAGCCGTAAAACTTTATCAACTAAAACTTGTCGTTTACGATCCACGGAAGGAGGTAATTATTGAATGGAAAGAGTAGAATATTACCGTCAGTGCATCCGTAAGCTGCTCACTGCACAGATGACCTGGGAGCAGGGTAATGCAGATATTGAGTGTCAGCTTATTTTTGATGTCGAACATGACCACTATCAGTTGCTGGATGTGGGCTGGGACGATCTTAAGCGAGTCTACAACTGTTTCATCCATTTAGATATTAAGAATGGGAAGATTTGGATTCAGCGCAATATGACTGAGGTAGATATCGCACGAGAACTTGTGGAAATGGGAGTGCCTAGGGAGGATATTGTGTTGGGATTGCATCCACCTTATAAACGTCCTTATACAGGGTATGGAGTAGCGTAGGGAATAAGGTGATGTGTAGTAAGAAAAAGCGATCGCCTTTTTTTTGGAGACCAATACATATTATATAACTACTCCTAGTTCGTGTATGCGGACTTAGGAGAAGCCCGTGTAGCTCTGAAGTCCTGCATGGGGTACTTCTTTTTCCCGTTAGACTCAGCCTATCACAGATTTAGAGGACATCCGGTTAGAGAATTACCCGATGAGGAGGTTGTTTTATGGACTTACACCTAGCAGCTAGTCTTTTAGGAGGGGGTTTGATTTCCTATGGAGCAATCCGGCTAATACGGGTTGTAGGATCTAGCAAATAGTTTAATCTTAGATTTGGCAGCAGTTACAACAATCCGCCAGTGGTTAAAACCACACCTCTAATAGCTTGCATTCGTCTAAAGACGACTGAATCAGAATTTCAGTCCATTTCAACTCAGATCTTGCACCA
>DNGI01000113.1:0-11439 GCA_003486645.1 Cyanobacteria bacterium UBA11370
ACTCCCCACTCCCCACTCCCTAATTTCCCTTACGCCATTCGGCTAAACGTTGTTGAGATTTTGGGTCAAGAGAATTAAATAAAAAACGACCGCGAGAGTGTTTCGGTGGTCGATGTTTGCGGCGAACTTGATGAGCGATTAATTCCACATCAGTCGCTAATTGCTGAGATGACATCCATTCTGCCCCATACCCTACGACTGTCAACTGCTGCGCCCGATCTGAGGTCGCTACTATTAATCGTTGTTTTCCCTCACTCAGCTTACTGCGAAACGAGGCACAGAATTTTTCAATATAACTGTCGGCAGTTTGTCCAAACTCTGTATAACAAATTCCTAAATGAGTCGTTAAGGTTTCTTGATAAGTTTGTGCTTTTTGATACTGAGCATCAAAGACGATTTCAGTTTTATAGCCTTGAAAGGCACTGTAATTAATTAGCACCTCAACTAACTCTTGGCGGGCGGCGGGTAGTCCATGGCGATCGCGGGTCTGTTTTAAACTAGACCAAGCACCAATGACGTTGTAGCCGTCAACCAGTAAAACAGCCTGTAACGGGGGAGGGGGCATTATTCAAGGTGAAGATTTAGGGGTTTAAATGATTGCTATTCATTAATAATAGTTTACATTGCCTCATTAGGCGCTTGGATGAGTCGTGCCTTGAGACGTTCTGGTTCTCCCTGATCTACAACCCGCCCCTCTTCGAGCAGAAATGCGCCATCACAATAATTCAATTCTTCCAAGCGATGGGTGACCCAAAGTGCCGTCAAGCCACGACTTTTAACCAAACGCTGCACTTGTGCCACTAAATCAAGCTGGGTATCCGGATCAAGCAAAGCAGTTGGCTCATCTAAAAGTAATATCTCCGACTGACGAGCGATCGCACCTGCTATGGCAATTCGCTGTTTCTGCCCTCCACTGAGAGCATAAATCGGCCGTCGCTGCAAATCCAGCAGATTTACTGCCGCTAATGCCTCCTTGACTCTAGCTTGAACCTGATCGATCGCAAGTTTTTCCTCTACCAATCCAAAGGCGACATCTGCTCCGACTGTAGGCATAACAAGCTGATGATCAGGATTCTGGAAGACAAACCCCACTAACCCTGAAATCTCAATTTCCCCCGACTGCGGCTGCAATAACCCTGCCAATAATCGGAGTAACGTTGATTTTCCACTACCATTTGTCCCTAAGAGCATCCAAAACTCACCCCTAGGGACATCTAGCGAACAAGATTGTAACACTGATGCCCCTGTAGGCCAACTAAAGCACAGATCCCTTACCCTAATTGCTGCTTCGATCATTCGATTTTTGATTTTTGATTGACTCGATGGATGAATTTTTGGATACTTCTCCATGAGATATTTATTTTGTTGGTTATCGTAGAGAAATGCCATCGGAATATTTCGCAAAGAAGCATCCAGGACAAATACTAACGTTTTAATAGTGCTGTTGGCTAACTGGCTTTCTATCGGTTGAATTAACTCATCATAAATCTGTTTGAACGGCGGCTGTGAAATCTTACCTCTCTACTACATTATCTACCTCTACCTTTGCCTGGGATTAACAAGGATTAAAAGGGCAAAGTGCAGAGGTGTGGGTTGGAGGGTTCTAACTATTTTTAATCCTTTAGATAGAGTTAAATTTATTAATTTCTGATTACAATCAGCAGCGTTTTCTTAACTAATAAGCACTAATGCAGGCTCAAGAATCCGTAACGACAGCATGGGGAAAGATCCAGGCAATGATTGACGGTTTGGTACTTATGCTGCCAAATATTGTGTTAGCGATCATCGTCTTTGCACTCTTTTTTTTAGCGGCTAGAAGTATTCGATCAGCAGTTAGACACCTCACTCGCAGGCATCGACAAGCCCGGAATCTGGGGCTGGTACTTGGACGTTTGGCTCAAGGAATTACCATTTTAGTCGGTTTATTTGTTGCCTTATCTATCGTTATCCCCTCATTCAAAGCGGGGGATTTAGTTCAATTGTTGGGTATTAGTGGTGTTGCCATTGGTTTTGCATTCCGCGATATCCTTCAGAATTTTCTAGCTGGAATTTTGATTCTTTTAACGGAACCGTTCCAAATTGATGACCAAATTGTCTTTAAAAACTTCGAGGGAACCGTTGAAAGTATTCAGACACGAGCGACAACAATCCGAACCTATGATGGTCGTCGAATTGTGATTCCGAATGCTGAACTATTCACGAATTCAGTAATGGTCAATACAGCTTTTGATAACCGCCGATTGGAATATGATGTTGGCATTGGTTATGGAGATGATATTGACCAAGCAAAAGAATTGATTTTGGAAGCGATCGCCAGTGTCAATGGTGTTTTAAAAGAACCATCTCCCGATGTGTTGCTAATGGAACTTGCTGGTAGTACTGTAAATCTTCGCGCTCGTTGGTGGATTAATCCACCCCGTCGTGCGGATGCTCTTGATACCCAGGATCAAGTGCTAACGGCGATTAAGAAAAAGCTGACTGCTCATGGTATTGATTTACCGTTTCCAACGCAACAAATTCTTTTCCATGATCAAACTGAAGAAACCGATGGCGATCGCTCACGTCAGCGGGAAGGATGGCCTGCGGGAAATAAAAAAGTTCCCCAACCAAAAAGCATTTCAGGAACTCTTAATAAACTGGCTGAAATGCGATTACAAACTAATAGGAATGGACAGGAATCTAATCAACGGGAAAATGAGATTCGATGAAAAATATCAAGTTAAGTAAACTCTGGGATTCACTACACTCCAGCTACTGGTTTGTGCCCACAATGATGGCAGGATTTGCGATCGCGTTGGCATTCACGATGCTAACCCTTGATCAAGAAGAAATACCTGGATTAATTAAGAAGTTGGGTTGGATTTATACGGGTGGACCAGATGGTGCTAGGACGGTACTTTCATCAGTTGCCAGTTCAATGATTACCGTTGCGGGTACTGCCTTCTCAATTGTACTGGTTGCCCTCAGCCTTGCTTCCTCACAATTTGGCCCACGAATACTGCGTAATTTTATGCAGGATACAGGCAATCAAATCGTTCTTGGCACATTCATTGCTACGTTTATTTACTGCTTGTTGGTACTGCGAACGATCCGTGGCGGTGAGCAGACTATTTTTGTGCCACAGATATCAGTTACGGTTGGTATTGTACTAACAATGACAAGTATTGGCGTACTGATTTATTTTATTCATCATGCGTCTACATCGATTCAGTCTGCCCACATTATTGGGGACGTTGGTCGAGACTTGAACAATGCTATTGAGCGCCTTTTTCCTGAAAAAATCGGACGTAGTTTCCCAGAATTAACCCCCCGATTTGCTGGAGAAATACCTGTTGGATTTGATAAAGAAGCGGCTCCAATTTTAGCTACACATAGCGGTTATATTCAAGCCATGGATGATGAAAAATTAATGAATATTGCTAAGTCCAAAGACTTACTTTTACGGCTTAACTATCGCCCAGGGAAGTATGTGGTGAAAGGGTGTGAGCTGATGATGGTTTTGCCTGGGCAACAGATTAATGAAAAGCTTACCAAACAAATCAATAACGCTTTTATTTTGGGGAGAGAACGCACCGATCAGCAGGATGTAGAGTTTTGTATTAATCAGCTTGTTGAAGTTGCGCTTCGAGCCATTTCTCCAGGTATCAACGATCCCTTTACTGCGATCCGATGTATCGATCAATTGAGTGCAGCATTTTGCCGTTTAGCTGAACGGGATTTTCCCTCCCCCTACCGCTACGATGATGCTGGTAATCTGCGGATCATTGCTGAATCAGTGACGTTTACAACGTTAACTGATAATGCTTTTAACCCCATTCGACAGTATGGGCGCTCCGATGTGGGAGTAACCATTCGGTTGCTAGAAGCGATCGCACTTATTGCTAGCCGTACCCGTAATAAAAAAGATCGGAAGGCGCTGTTGCGTCATGCTCAGATGATTGAACGTGGCAGTCATAAGGAGATATCAGAGGAGTGCGATCGCCAGGATATTGAGGAACGATACTTGGCGGTGGTGAAAGCGTTAGAGTCCTAATTTCAAGCTAATATCTAATGATAGATTCCCGGTTCTTTCAGGCTTTATTGGTGATTTAAGGAGAGTATTTTGTTCAACAGTATTCGGACTCGATTTAAATATTTTAGCAAGAGAAAGGTTGCTCCCCAGGATTTAAACCAAATACAACTTGACTTGTTGGAAGAATCAACGTTAGAGATTAACTATATTGTCCTAATTTTAGGTTCTTGTGTTATTGCCACATTAGGGCTTCTTGCTAATAGTGCCGCCGTGATTATTGGTGCGATGATTATTGCGCCTTTAATGTTGCCAATTCGGGGGTTAGCCTTTGGTGCTTTAGAAGGCAATATTACCCTCTTCCGTAAAGGGTTAATCGCCATAGGAATTGGGACACTCCTAGCTATTAGTTTAGCATGGTTTTTGGGTTTATTAGTAGGACTTCCCGAATTAGGAAGCGAAGTTGTAGCTCGTTCCAAACCCACATTACTAGACTTAGGAATTGCGGTCACGGCGGGCGGAATTAGTGGTTTTGCGAAAGTGCAACCGAAAGTTTCTGGGACTTTGGCAGGAACGGCGATCGCTGTGGCTCTGATGCCTCCAATTTGTGTGATTGGGTTGGGCTTATCTCAAGGGAATTGGTCGCTGAGTTTGGGTGCTAGCCTGCTGTATTTAACCAATTTGTTGGGAATTACTCTTGCCTGTATGTTGACCTTTTTAATCGCCGGATACACCCCATTTAATCGGGCAAAAAAAGCTCTAACTTGGGCATTAACCTTGACTGTTATATTACTCATTCCTTTAGGAATCAGCTTTGCGGAATTAATCCGGCAAACCCAACTTGAAGTTAGCCTAAAACGAGCCTTACTTAACCGCACAATTACCTTTCAACGAGTAGAATTGATTAAAACGGATACCAACTGGTTAACTCAGCCGCCCGAAGTTCACCTGACTGTTCGCACTAAAGAAGTTTTAACACCCAAACAAGTAAGGCTTTTAGAAGAATTTATCCAACAAGAAATGGGACAACCTATTATCCTGATTTTTCAAGTCAGTCAAGTTGAAGAAGTGCGGAGAGAAACCCTAGAGCAGTTCAAATCGGAACCTAACCCTTAAGGATTTTATTGGTAATTTTTATGGCTATAGAAACTATGATGAACGAAGCGGCGATTGAGAACAATCTGAAGCAATTTCTATTAGTGTTATCGGTTTCGTTAAGTGTGGCGACACTTCCACAACTCTTTAGCTGGTTTCGCCAAATTCCTTACACGTTGCTTTTAGTGATTGTTGGGTTGGGTTTGGCGTTTATCGATGTGCGGTTGGTGACGCTTTCACCTGAACTAATATTGTTAATTTTTTTACCCCCGCTTTTATTTGAAGCAGCTTGGAATTTAGAATGGTCAAAACTCAAGCGGGATTTGATCCCGATTAGTTTTTATGCTGTTTTAGGAGTCGTTATTTCTGTTGCGGGTGTGGCGTTTGCACTCAACAAAGTAGCTGGGATTTCGTTAGCGATCGCGCTGTTAGTTGGAGCGAGTGTTTCTGCTACCGATCCAGTTTCGGTGATTGCCTTATTTCGAGAACTGGGAGTTGGAAAACGTCTCACTATTCTTATGGAGGGGGAGAGTTTATTTAATGATGGTATTGCGGTTGTTGCGTTTAGTTTTTTAGTGGGATTCTCTTTAGGAACGCAGGAAGCGGGAGTTCCAGTTTTAGTGGCACGTTTCTTAACGTTTGTTGGAATTGGGATTGGACTGGGAAGCTTAATTGGGTTTGGAATTTCCTATCTTACCCAGCGGTTTGATTTACCATTGGTGGAACAATCACTAACCTTAGTTTCTGCCTATGGCACTTATATTATTACCGAAGAATTGGGAGGATCTGGGGTAATTGGAGTCGTCACAATGGGCTTAATATTGGGAAATTTTGGTTCCCGGATTGGGATGCAACCCAGTACCCGGTTAGCTGTCACTCAATTTTGGGATTTTCTAGCCTTTTTTGTTAATTCAATGGTATTTCTATTAATTGGTGATCAGATTAGCTTTGGTAATTTACAAGGGAATTTAGGGCTGATTGGGATAACAGTGGGAGCGATGCTTTTAACACGAGCGATCGCTATTTATGGGTTAGGTTTGTTGAGTAATACGTTGGCTGCTTCTGAGATTTCTTTTCCTGAGCAAACAGTGCTTTGGTGGGGAGGGTTACGCGGTTCTGTATCAATTGCTTTGGCTTTAAGCGTACCTGATAGTTTACCAGAGCGGGAAGAGACGATAGCAATTGTATTTGGGGTTGTTTTATTTACCTTGCTAGTCCAAGGTTTAACCACTAAGCCTTTGTTGGAAATGTTAGGATTATTGAGTAATCAACAGATCAATCAGCAGTATTTTGAGGCGATCGCTCGTCGCGTTGCGCTTAATCGGGTTCTCAACCGCCTTTCTCAGGTTGTTAACCGTCCCGAAATTCAACCCGAATTTTCTCATCAGTTAGCCAGTCGTATTGAAGAACAACTCAATTCTGTTCAGCTAGAAATTAACGAGTTATATCATCAATATCCTCAGTTGCAGGATTTAACGATTCATCAATTGCAAGGGGATGTGTTAGCTATTGAAGCAGATACCTATGCTGAATTTGTACGAGTTGGTCAATTGAAGGAAGTCCCGGAGTCTATCTTACAGGAAATTTTTACAGATTTAAAAGAAAAAAGTATTAGTGAGTAGAGGATGGTAACAATAACTCATCAATTTTCTTACTTAGAGTTAGCCCAATCCCCCATTTCCATTGTTAAGCTGATGTCTCTTTAAACTGCACAATATAAACTTGGCTTTGTGTCAGCTATCAGTGATAAAAACTAACAAACAACAAACAACTGACGACGGATAAAGAGTGAGATTATTAGCCACGTTATACGACTTCTCTATCATTTTGGCGGCGTTCTTCTCCCTGGCTGATTTCCCACTCTAAAAAGTAATTGAGTAGAGTTCGTAAAAGGACTATCGAGGCTAGGGTTAAAATATCTCGACGTGTGGGTGCAACCGCCGTGCGAAGGATGTCACTAGCCACAGTAAATTCTAATCCCAATGTCAACCCACGTCCTAATTGTAACCGGATCGATTCAATTAAATCAAAATGTTGTTTTGAACGGATAAATAATCTCTGTCCATAAGTACTAATAGCGCGTAAAATTGCCACACCGATAACTAGTGCTGCCGCAATTTCTGCACCCGCTGCCATATAACCCAGGAAGAGTTTAAGCCAGGGTTCCAGTGGGCTACCTGATGATGTTTGTTGTTCAGCTCCTTCAATATTAATGCTTAACAGTAGAACTAGACCTAAAATTAAGGGTAATGATACTATAAGACTAGTCCAAGCCTCACGGAACGGTTCTCGTTTCATTCCTTTAACTCTCTTTATCAACAGTGGAAAAAGCAGTTATAGCAAACCAAATTGGGGTTATGACTGTTAGATAAGTTTACCAACCAATCATCTGTTTGATGACGAAAACTATTAAACTCAAGTACCTAACTGTTAGCTTACTGTGATAAAAATATCAGTAAACCAGTCTTTGGGGTGATGCCAGCACCCGCATAAATTGCTTTATAGTTTCCTCAATTAAGCCTTCACTCATTGCGTTCTCTAGAAAAATGTCTGAAATGGAAAAACTGATATTAATCTATATAAACTTATCCAGGATAATAGTTTCTTAAGTCTAGATTAATATCCCATGAGTCAAAGACGTGAAAGCTTGAAACCTGTCAAGGGAGCTAATCGTTCGCTACGACGGCGATTAACCCTTAAAGGCGAATTTGTTCTGGCTCTAATGCCAACGCTGGTCATATTAGCAGTTTTAGCTCTAGTGGAAGTTCTCAGCCGTCAACGGCTTTTGTTTGCCTCTCTTGCTTCTAGCGCTTTTCTCATCTATCTTGACCCGCAGCATGGTACCAACACAATACGAACGCTAGTAACATCCCAAATGTTAGCAGCAACCATTGGCTTGTTGACCTACCTCCTTTTAGGGTCTGGGTATCTATCTGCTGGAACGGCAATGATTGTTACAATTACTTTAATGATTTTGCTAGATACCGTTCATCCTCCCGCTGTCGCCACCTCGTTGAGCTTTGCTTTACGCGCAAGTAACGAAACCAATCTGGCTTTATTTGGTCTAGCCGTTATGATTACGGCTACGCTGGTTTTGTTAGAGCGATGTGCCTTGTGGTTGCTGGCATATTCTGAGCGTCATAGGTCGGATTGATAAGCAGTTCTCGGCTTTCTTTTACTAAACTATTTTGCCTATAAGTTTTAAAGGATTCACTTAGGAAAAAAACTGTTAGATTCTCTCTCCGTTTCTCCCTCTAACCCGTCTATCTCAACAGGGAATTTAAAAGTGTGATCGCTTAAGACGGCGCGTCTAGAACACTCACATCAATTAAAGGCGTTACATTAAACCCTCGCTCGATTAATTGTGACTGAATAGTGCGTGTCAGGTGAGAACGAATCTTTTCCGATGACTCCGTAACACCCGCCTGACGCTGAACATAAATCGTGCCTAGCAGCGTATTTTGCCCTTTAATATTTACTGGGGTAAAACGCACATTCGCTTCCACTAATTCTGCAAAACCGCTATCATTTACTACCTCCTGAATCTCAGCAATAGCACGCTGCTCCCGACTACCCCGCTGAAGTTCTGGGGGGGTAGAAAACTGCCAAGTTAACAAGCCCAATAGTGCCAAGAATGTAGCAATCAGAGCAGACGGAAATAACCAGCGTTTGCCCCGATTATACCGGGCACCCTGAGCAGACAATCCATACGCCCGGAATACGATCGCGGCTGATACATTAATGCCAACCAGTTGTAGCAATAGCACAAATATACCGTTACTCACCAGATCCCATCGACCCATTGCTATTGCCATACCCACCACTCCCGCAGGCGGTGCTAACGACGCTGCAACCAGCATCCCAACCGCTGCCCCCGACACCAGGCTACTGCGTTCCGATTGCACCAGATTCAGAGCGCCTGCTGCACCTGCAACCAATGGAAGCAACACGGCTACTGTTGACACCGTACTTGTTGCGCTCATTGAGGATGTGACCACTTTCTGTTGTAGAATCAGGCTCAACGCCCCAGCCACTAAAATTGTCATGGCAAGAGCGGCAAAGTAGCGATAGAGGCTTCGCCTGAGCAATTTTCCATCCCCCCGTGCCGTAGCGATCGCACCATTCATCGCGGGCCCTGCAAAGGGTGCAATGAGCATGGCAGCAACCAGAAGATAGCTAGTATTGGTGAACAAACCAATCCACACAACCACACCCGCTGCGGCGGCATAGCCCAGAAAGCCTTTCCATGAACCAACACTTTGCAATCCTGAGAGAAATATTTCAATCGGACTACGGGCTTCGACATCTTTCACCTGCTGCGATGCCTTTGATGCCGGGGGTTGCAAGGCGATGACTCCACGGGGAAGCAGCGTAACGTGTAAGTTCGGTAGCGCTTCTAACTTTTCTAGCAGTTGTTCAACCTTGCCATTGGAAACATGAATGATGCCTACATCTAATCGTTCATCACTCCTTGCCCCTTCAAACTGGATCAGATTCGCTCCGTTACAAGCGTTGGCAATGTCTAAAACCTGTTGACCGCATCCCCGTGGAACCTGTACAAGTAGTTGGCGCATTATTCTTTTTCTTCCCTAACAAAGTTGACCCTTATCAATAGCTCCTCTATTTTTGGGATTATTGATTAATTCAGTTCATCAGTCTATTGATAGAAACAGTAACTTACGAATCTACCCACTCAAGTAGACCAAGAGAAGTAACGCTTCCTACAAAGTGAGCGCCAATCATATTAATATTGGCTAACACGACAAAAATATCCAGCGAACGAATCACATTCTCTCGGTTATAGACCGCTACTCCTTGAGGTTCAGCTAGAGCTTTTGCCAGTAGCACGACGACGCTAACTTCAGATGCGAAGAAAGCGAATAACAGCCCGACTAAGCTAACAATCAGTCCAATTTGTAATACTTGAATGATGTCTTCTTTCCGAGGATGTAGTTCGCGGTTAGGTGACTGTAACCGTCTGGCTAAACGCCTGTAGCGGAAAGCCCAATACACTCTGAAACACAGCAATAAACTTCCAACAATAGCTAAAAAAATAGCGAACCCAGTCCCGGCATTATCTGTTTTAACACTGAGGTTCCGGCTAAAGATAGCTAATAATAGAGCAATGACAGATATAGCCCCTAGCAGTAACTGTATCCAGAAGCTAAATCGGCTGACTGTACGAAACGTAGCAGCAAACTGTTGTTTAGTGGGTACGGGCAATGAGAAGCCTAATTGATTTGACATGGCAGATTGTTCCTCCTTTTTTTACTTATAGCGTTTCTCACAATTATGAGGTATGCTCTTTCCCTTTTTTTTGAATTCTCAAACTCTTCAGATAGGAAAGCCAATCATACTGAAGACTTCAGGAAAGCACTCGCTGCCTTCAAGAATTTTTGAAAAAATATTAATATTAATGGTTGAAAGTGTTTCCTCAGCGAATTTTAGAACCCGCTCATGGTAGCGTTTATTTAGGCTAACTACTTAGCTCTATGAGTTTAATTTTATCTAATCGGAGGAAATGAATTCTATCAAGGAAAGGCTTTACCGCCTCTGCTTTGTTCCTACTACCTCAGATCTTGCACCAGTTGCAATAACCCTTTTGACCCCTCCCCCAACCCCTCCCCTAAAAGGAGAGGGGAGTCAGAAATCTTACTCCCCCTTCCCTTGTAGGGAAGGGGGCTGGGGGGTTAGGTTTTTCGACTTGCTGAGAATAGTGCAAGATCTGAGTACTACCGTAGTCCTCTCCTTAGCGACTTCCCTACAGCTAGTAGCGACTTCAATGGATATGTCTACAGCATCTGTGATTCAACAGACGGATGATTTTGCATTCTGGGAAGCCCAATGTTATGAACGGGTTGGGCGAGAAGCGATTGAAGCGTGCGATCGCGCGATTGCAATTAATCCTAATCATACGGGTGTTTGGGTGGGGAAAGGTTATGCTCAAGAAATTTTGCGTCGGTATGAAGAGGCGCTAAATTCTTATGATCAGGCGATCGCACTTGATTCAGACTATTCTTATGCCTTATTAGGTAGATGTGTTAATTTAAATCGACTGGAACAATATACTGAAGCCATAATAGCTTGTGAATTAGCCATTAAAGGGGATCAACGTTGGGGGAGTGGAAATTCGAGTGCGGCTTGGAATAATCGAGGTTGGGCTTTAGAACAATTAGAACGATACGATGAAGCATTGCTATCTTATGAACAAGCCTTAGAAGTTGATCCTAATGATGAGATTAGTCGAGAAAATCTAGAGTATTTACGTCAAAGAATAGACCTATTAGAACTTCAACAAAATCACGAATAACGACTAAGCTGTTCGTCATTTAAAC
>DNGI01000113.1:11811-12678 GCA_003486645.1 Cyanobacteria bacterium UBA11370
CTAATAAAATTTCTCCCCCTCCCTCCCCTCTTTCCCTCCCTCCCACAAGAGTTTTAACAATACCGATAGGGCAAACTAGATGTTGTACAATTTTGAATTTTGAATGACTTACGAGGTTGTCTCCCATGGATATTTTAATCGTTGAAGACGAACTAGAAATTGCTAAACTCATCCAACTCACCCTCGAACGAGAAGGGTTCACCTGTTACGTATGTCACGATGGATTAAGTGCTTTGCAAACCTTCTCAACCCAACAACCCGATGTCATCATTCTCGATTTAATGTTACCCGGTTTAGATGGATTAGAAGTTTGTGCCAGAATTCGCCAAAAACCCGGAATAAAAGACCCCTATATTTTAATGTTAACCGCTAGAGGTGAAGAAATTGACCGCGTAATTGGTTTATCTACAGGCGCAGATGATTATCTTGTGAAACCTTTTAGTCCAACTGAATTAGTCGCTAGAGTTCGAGCATTATTGCGACGGAGTTTGCGTCACGGGGGACAATCTCTCATTTATCGCACTCCCCATTTTATAGTAGATGTGGATCGGCATAGTGCCAACCGCCAATTAGATTCCGGAACCTCCGAACCTCTGGATTTAACCACATTAGAATTTAATCTTTTAGCCACGTTTATTAGTCAGCCCAATCGAGTTTGGAGTCGCACACAACTCATTGATAAACTTTGGGGCGATGATTTTTTTGGGGATGAACGAGTTGTTGATACCCATGTTGCACGGTTGCGGAAAAAAATTGAGCCTGATCCGGCTAATCCTATCTTTGTTAAAACTGTGATTGGTGTGGGGTATAAGTTTGAAGATAGATAAAGAGGAGCAAAAATACTTGGCGATTGGAAATCGCGGCTAC
>DNGI01000137.1:0-10456 GCA_003486645.1 Cyanobacteria bacterium UBA11370
TATACTTTAAAAAATCTCCAAATCATTACCTAGTAATCATTTGGAGATTGAATGTAGAGAAATTCACTTCGCATTAAATCGGCTTTAATATCTGCGGAATGTGGGTTTTATGGAAGCAACTAGGGCGTGTCATCAAATAGGTGTAAATCTAGTTTAAAATCGATATCCTCGTTCGCGGGTTGAGTAATTTCAGGAGTGCTAGTTTCACATCTCAAATAAAAATGCTATATCGTCCGTTTCTCAGTTGCACTTAGCAATAAGCAACGAACATGGAATCTTTGAGTTTGAGCCATTCTTGAATCGCAGCTGTTTCATCTTGGCGAATCGGTTCACCATTTCTTTCAGGATGACGACTGTAAAAGACTGCATTAGCCAGACGTTCTCTCAAAGCTTCATCATCATTCGGGAAAGTCCAATCTGGCTCACCACATCCAGGGCTATTTGGGTCAACCTTGTGGTAGCGCAACCCGCCTTGATCAATAACCTGCCGAATGACATTCCACTCCTGGATGTACTCATATTCATCTGAGCGCAGTTTTCTACGATTGAGTTCAGGGTGCAAATTGCCAAACAACCAATCCGTCACACTGTCAACTGATTGTTCACGGGTTTCAGCCAGGGCAATGTTTGGGCTACTCAGAATTAATCCAATGCTTCCGGTACTTGTGAACACAATTGCTAAAGCAAGGAATGAAGAGACAGATTTTAGTATTGTTCGCTGATGCGACATGAGAAAAACTCCTTTTGATCACAATTAGCTGGAAGGTTGTTCAACGCCTGATCGCTGATTGAGAGCCGTAATAAATTGTCTCGTGTAGGCAATCGTACAACCAAGTCAACAAAAGCACGTAACTCGAAGCCTGAAACCCAGATATAAGAAGCTTTTTGAAATTTTACCTCAAATCAATTCTGCTGTGATGTCAAAACAGTCTAGTCTATTAGACCTCTCATTTGACAGGTAATGCCAGATATAGAGTTCATTCTTGAGAAGATCGTCCACTACAGCAATTGGTCATACGAAGAGCTAGTCAACAGTTTCGACAATGAGAGCAATAATGTTGTAGCTGACGTAATAGGCAAACCGATTCACCTAAAAATCACCAACTCGCCTTCCTTATCTGCCTGCTCCTGGGTGTAACTCACACCATCGACTTTGTTACCATTCTTGTCGAGAAGAGAAATGAGTCCGCCTTTGTTCGATAAGGGTATCTGTCCCATCGTCACAGAGCGAACTTCACCAGGGGCTAACCAAATGTCATCCGAGAGGGTATGTGCCTCGTCATTCTTGTTCAAAACAGACCAGCCGCCGAGGGAAATACCTTGCGTGGAACGGTTGAGGAGATAGACCATCTCAGGTTTAAAGGTGAAAGCCGCCTGGTTCTCGCCCCCCACTGGATTGACCAGCGCCGCGACGATAGCAACGCGCTGATCGTCTGAGATGATAATGTCATCCTCATCATGTCCTGGTTCGAGCAATTGGGCAAGATTCTGACTTCCTGGCAAGCCGTGACCCGTCTTTTCGTCTGTATGGACAGCTTGTGAGGCGAAGGCGAGGAAGATTGCACTGAAGAGGTTTATATCAGGGAAATAGATAATGACCCCACCATCCTGCCAGACCCCGTTGTACTTCTTAAACTGAGCTTGGCTGCCTTGGTTCATGTGAATATCATGGATACCCTGCCTGTCGTTATACGGTTCGCCAAACAGATAGACAGTTGCGTTCCGGTTGATGGCTGCCTGTAGTTCCGGCATCACAAAGTCAATGATGTCATCGAGAGTTCCGGGTTGATCGTGCGGCAGAATGCGACCCTTGCTCAGGTCAATCAGGTTGCCCCTGATATAGTCTAGTGCCATCCCTCCCGCTTGGCTGGGTATCTGGTGAAAGCCCATCTCTAAACCACGCAGTTGGTTCACAATGGGATGCTGGAAATCCTTCTCCAGCCAGAACACAAGCTCCGACAGCTCGGAACTCGACTTCACATTAATCGATGCCCTACGAGCATTGTTAAAATTGCCACCGGAGCCATCGTCATAAAAAAGATGGATGTGTGGTGTATTCGGATCTTGTTGAGAACGTTCAGCACTGACGCGAACTGGCTTGGCAACCCAAACCCCGTAGTTGTCAATTGGCACTTTGTTAATCCTTTCTACTTTATAACTGAGGAGAGAAGGCAGAACATAGAAGGCTCCAGGGCAGCAGGAACTCCCCACCCTGAAGTCGAGGGATTTAGCCAGGGCGCTCACCGTTGATAGATTGCGGGATTAATTCGCCATATATAGCTGGCTTTATTGTGTTCAAAAAAAAAGACTTTGACAGTACCCTTGTGGGTACTTTCTACAGTTCGATTAGCGATTTCATCTAATATATCGCCCCCCACACCCCCACACCCACCATCAGTAATTAAAGTAAAGCCAAGCTAATACTTGTGCTATCTAGCTGCGTAACAGATCAAGAATTTGTAGACTTTTTTTGCTCTTCTGCTTCGTGGAACATCTTCACAAACGACATTAAATTGGCTTGCTTGGCTGCACCTTTCAAATCAGGATAGATCAACTGATAATCAATACAAAGTGATCACCTCAAAAAGCAAGCGTGCGATCGCACTCCCCCAAAAAGGGAACACTCTGGTTAAATGCGACTCGCACCTAGAAGTCCGCCTACTTACTAAACGGTTATGATTAGGTTTACTTTGTCATGTACCCTTTTAATCAATTGGTTGATGATCTCCCCAGTAAGACGTTAAGGGAGGAGAAAATTGAGATTCATCGGGAGAACTAGCTGGCTTGGCAACATATTTAGCACGATTTTCCATTGCCAGTACTCGTTCGGTATCACGGCTATAAAGAGAAGTAAACTCTTTTCGCTGCTCTAAGAGTTGCTCTAATCCAATATGGATAGGAGGTGGTGATTCTATTTCTTCAAGCTGAGAACCGAACGATTCATAGAGAGAATGAAAGACTTTTTTAGCCGCTGATTCTACCAGCGCCCGAATTTCTGCCCCCGTAAAATTCTGAGTTTTCCCCAACAAAATCATCCACTCTTCATGAGATAATGGGCAAGTCTCATCAAACTTCCAGCGGGGGTCAAATTTGGAAGCGTGGAGTTGAAAAATTTCTTTACGTTCAATAGCCTGGGGGAATCCTACATAATAGATTTTATCAAACCGACCAGCGCGAGTTAGTTCAGGTGGCAAAGCATCAAGACGATTGAGAGTAGCAATGACAAAGGTAGGCGATCGCTTCTCTTGTAACCAAGTTAGCAAAATACCCAATATCTGCTTAGATTGACTATCCTCCCCCGTAACTTGATCAGCCGAAAAAAACTTATCAAACTCATCAAAAAAACACACCGCCGGAGAGCAAGCTTCAATTCGCATCAACAACCGTTTCAGAAACGCTGCTCCTCCAGATTTTACCACATCAGCACCCACATTAATCAGTGGAAATCCCAAAATCTGAGCGCAGATTTGCGATGCAAATGTTTTACCTGTTCCTGGTACTCCTGCCAATAACCATCCTTTAGGAAAGGGGATTTTATAGCGTCTAGCAACAGGTAAAAATTCAGTCCGCACCTCCTCAATACCTGTCTTAATCCGATCCATCCCGCCAAAATCACTAACATTTGGTTTGGGAATAAAATCCAAGCCTAATGTCTTTAATCGCTCGATTTTGTAATCTAAAAGACTGGTAGCCACATCTGGGTTATTTACCGCCGCTGCTCGTTTAGCTCCTACCTTGATTTCCTCAATAGTTAGTCCCGCACAAACTAATTGGAGCTTGGCGTTAGTTTCGTCGTCTAAATTGGGATAGATCTGTTGCAGTAATTCTTGAAGTTGTTGAGCGTCGGGTAAGGGTAGGGCAATAGTTGGAATGATAGAAGTTAAGGCTTGAGGAAGTCCAATTTCCTTGATATCAAGTAAGATTAAATACTTGTTTTGAGTAAGACTAAGCGAACAAAGAGTATCAATTATCCAGGCCTTTAATTCTTCCTGTTCTAATAGGCTGGTAGCTTGAGAATTGATGAGTGCCTGTAGATTTTCTAAAATAAATAGTCCAGATTCGGGATAGTCCCGGATGAACGAGATCGCTTGAATAACTCTACTTAAGGAATTCCCCTGAAATTGAGTAAATTCTTGTAATGAGAGAGGATGTATTGACTCAATCCGGTCAATTCCTGCTATTGTCAAATTCCACAAATAAGTAGGCAATGACCAAGTTAAACCCAATGTATAAAGAGTAGCGATCGCATTGAGACGCTCAATCAAGGGGACTTCAATTGCGAGTACATTACGACACTTCAGGTTTGTCTCAACTTGGGTATTCCAATTCATGAGCAGTTAGTCTGATACTAGGGCATTTTTTAACTATTTTTTTACTTTTGAACTGACTCTATTATACCAATAATTATCGATTATGAATTACAAAAAATGAACAATTGAGGTAATCACTATCAACTAACATTCCATCTGAGAAGCGCGTACTTGATTATTCAATTTTGAAGCTTGTCCTAAAGCAGAAAAGGCTTGCTCAAAATGGCTTAAATCTTTGTCATTCATTTGGCAAACCATCTCTCCTTGTGACCTAACAAACAAAACACCACGCCCATCTTTTGCCTCAATTTTAACATCACCATCCGGGCTAGCATCCCAGCGGTAAGCAAAGTTTCCATCAACTTTAACAGGTTTTCCAGTTGTCTGGGCATAGCGGGTTAATACAGCAGCAACACGATTAGTACGCTCAAAGAAATTAGCATCCCGATCCGATGTGGCTTTGAATTCACCCTGAAGCGGGGAACCTTGCTGAAGCTGTCTTTTAGCAACATCAATTTGTTCGTAATGGTCAGTAATTAGTTTTGATTCTCCTTCAATCTTCACCCCTAATCCTGTCTTTTTAAATTTCAGCAGTTCGTTTCCTTGAGTATCCTTGAACGTGTAATATTTTCCCTCTCTGTTGATTGTATAATTGGCACTTTGATATTCTTTCCCTGGATGCTCAACCTGAGAGTGAAATATTTTGTGAAGGGTATTAGCTGCATTGACCTGGGTAAATCGTTCTTTAATGGCATTACTAGTGGTCAGAGCTTTTTGCCACCACGATGTGTTAGAAAGAGAGTTATTATTTCTAGTTCGCTCTGCCAATAATTTGATGATTTGCTGCTGTTGGGTACTAATTTGTTGTTGTTGTTGATTGATATGTTCCTGTTGCTGGCTAGACTCTTGTTGCAACGCCTTCATCTCTTCAAGCGTGTCAGTTAGCAGCTTCTTAAGTGGGGAATTTTCAAGTTTATTCAATGCGTTTTTAGCAACTTCCAAGCCCTCCACCTTTTCAATTTGAGGTTTTGCAAATGAGGGTTCAAGTCTTGGGCTATTAGAGGGAGTTATCTGATTCCTAGATGGGGCTTGAGCAGACTGAATGACTATTTCATCATTCCAGATAATCGGCGGTGGTGGTTCTGGAAAAGGTACATCTGTAACTTCTGTAACTGTAGAAGCTGTATCGAGTTCTTTTGATTCAGATTGCTGTGGCTGTTGGCTAGCTTGGATTGATAGTTCTGGTATTGGGTTTTCCCAAACTGTAGAGGAGTCTTCCCAGTACTTTCTGGGTATTTCTTCTGAAGTCAAAGATTGGGATTCTTCGGTGTAAATTGGTAGGGGTTGCGATTTCTCCCAAATGGCAGATGAATCCCCCCTATACTCCCGACTCTCTTCATCTTGCCAGTATTCTAAAGGCTCTTCATGTTGTAATATTTCCTCAGAAGATGGCAGCTCATTCCACTCAATTGGAGGGGGAATCTCTTCAACTTGCTCCTGTTTTCCTTCCCCTGCCAAAGCCTCTATAGAGGATTGTTGATAGACGTTAACCACAACTTTGCCATTCTGAGACTCTAAGGCAACCTGGTTATTAACCTCCACTTTCATAGAATCATGGTTGCCTTCTATCTGCTCACCAGTGGGAGTCTTTTTTAAATCTGCAACCTCCCTAATTAGCCTAGAGTCTACCTCCCTATTAGCGTCTTTAGACTGATAAGCAATTTTATCATTTTTAGTAATTGTAATATCATCAAATGTCCCGTTCATCCAGGCAGCAACTTGTTCATAAAGTTGCTCTACTGCTTTGATATGGCTTTCGTTATGCAGAATAGCTGCTAAAAGAGGGCTAACAATATCCCGATTATTGCGGTCAAGTCCGAAAATAATTAGTTGTTTGCCGTCCACATCCAATGGTAAAGTAGTCTGACCGCAGAATGCTCCTACAAAATCCTTTTTTAGGAAGCGTTGGAAGGTTTTTTGAGCAGTTCCGACAATGCTAGCGGCTGTCTTTTCTGAGTCTTTGACACTGATGAGTTGGGATAGGGGTCTGGAAGTCCACACATTAAGTTTATCTAGTGCTGCTTTCAGTCGGGCTGGTAGGTTGGTTAAACTCAAAATAGCCATCCATATTAACGGTTGAAGTTTGAGCAATTTCGGCTCTAATTGATAGCTGATTCAAGGATTTTGATAAATCGATTTGATTCATAACAATAGGTTGATTGAATAATTTGTTGACCTTGAGGCTGTTTAATATCTAGACAAGGAAAGCCATTTTGTTCCTTCGAGTTAATTGCAAACAACTCTAATTGAGGAATTGGCTGTAAAAGCAAACTCAGAACGCGATCACCATTTTGGGTATATACGGCATACAAACACCCCGCACTACCACACAACTCTCGGCTATTGAAGTTGATGATATACAATCCTTTTGCCTCAAGCATTTGAATACTTTTTGGATTTAGAGTTGCTATTGAATTATCTTTGATAATTTTGGAAAGCAGTCCCTGTTCTAATCGACCTTCAACTTGAACCCATTTTGAAGGCTTTATGCTATTGCCTATCACTGCACCTATTAACCCAGCCATCGCTAGAATTGTAGCTAAGGCTAAGGTGGTAACTTTTTGATATCTAGGATTGATTTTGATCGGAAATTTGAGAGAGTTCATCGCTCCGATAGAATTATAATTGCCTTCAATCGCTGATAATGAGCTGAATAAGGCTTCTAACGACACTTCATTGGATGAAGCAGGACAATTACCAGGATTGCTTAAAAACCCTCCACTACTGAATGGATTACTATGACTAGATGTGGGATAATTACTAGGTGGTGTATCCGTTTGCCTCTGACTGGAGTTAGTCGGGTTGGAAGTAGTGGGAAGCTCATCAACCTTACCCAAAAATATCGGTATTTTCTCCGAGAAAGTCATCCAAGGAACTCCCCCTATAAAGTAGGGAGTACATCCGAGGTCGGGAACTCCTCGCTTACAAATTCGGAAAAACAAAGCAGTACTAATCGCACTTTCATTTTCATTTACTTCCCAAGCCACTAACTTGAACGCTTCACCAAATGGATGAATACCTGTCGGTTCTTTCCCTCCATTCACCGAACCTAAAACTCCAAAACCCCCTTTAACCTCCTGATACTTCCCACTAATCCATTGGCGACCCTTGAGCTTTTCGCTTCCTGCTAGTTCAATATGAGCGCAATTCGTTTGACAAGGTACGGTGAATCCTTCAACATTACTACCAGAAATTGTGCGATCGCGTTTCTGTTCAACAGGTTTGAGAATTAAATCAGCCGTTCCTACATCAGTCCCCGTAGCACTAACACCTCCCGGAAACTGAGAAAAGGAAACATTCGATAAACCGGGAATCTTTTCAATGACTGAATTTTGCCAGTTCTCAAAAGCACCAATAGGAGTACTTTCTAATCCTGGTATGCTGTCTAGTCTGTACTGGGATAAATCAATTGAACTTAGTTTTAGTTCTCCCAAATTAGGCGATTTATTAAGGAATTCACCAATCGTTTCATTGGGATCGAAAGTTGCTCCAATGTTGGTGGTTAGTAAATCCTGAACTGGCGCTATAGAGGCAATTGCTTTATCTTTGAGTTCAGGAATGGCATCAACTAAACCCTGTAATGACTGATCAAGCATGATTCCAAAATCTTTTAAAGACAAGTTAGTTAGGTCGTTTCCTACTAGATCAGCAATTTGATCTAAGGAAAAGTTTTGTAATTTAAAAGAAGTCTCAAAGTCTCCTAGCTTGAGAAATTCAGAAGGTTTTTGTCCAGCTTGCCAGGTTCGGGATAAATCGTATCCAGCTTGCTGATTGATTTCCGAGGTGGATGGGAACGAACCGCTTTCACCAATAGCTGGTAGAGAGTTAAAGGAGATATTATTCCAATTGGGAAGTTCTACACCATTCCAAGTTGTTGTAGGAATGGATGTAGGTGAAGATGGAGGATTAGCTACTACTGGAAAGCTTACATAACCTAAAGAAGCTACAACAGCGATTGCTAATAATGTACGTTTCATGGTTCAAGCTCCTGTGTATTTAAGTCAAAAGGAAAGATATTGATAACCAACATTAAGTCTGAAACTTTGTCGGTTTTCTTGATATGAAACAGGTAGATTTTTTGTTCACCATTCTCACCACGAGTGACAACCGTCATCATGGTTCTACCTGTATGGGGAATATGGGGAATATCAATTTGGTTGATTCGGCGGAGATGAATCAATGTTGCTACTTGTTTGTCACAGTCTTCATTCAATTCTTTCAAACATCCGTCAACGTCAACGGTTAGGAATGATGGATCATCTAACCAAATTTTTTGAACAGTTTCTCCAACAGGAATAAAACTGATAGGCTCGATTACAGGTATTGTTTCCGCCTCTGTTTGTGTTATTTCTTTTGTTGTTACTGCCGATTCCGACACCTCTTGAACTGTAGTTCCATAACTTCCTAACCTTGCTAACATTTGCCAGTTTTCTAACCCAGTTTCAGTAGTTTCTGGTGCGCTTGGTTCGGGTTTAGATCGTCTCCAGTATCACCTGAATTTGATTCTGATTGTAATGTAAAATCATCTTCAAATCCAGCCAGAACTGCCAAATCATGTTCCTTCCACTCTTTATGTTCTAGCGGATCTTCGAGTAACTCTTGTTCTTGATTCTTAGTTCCGTTCATAAGTTTCCTGTCCGTAAATCGCGCATGGCGTAAATTTCCAGCCCACTCGCTCTTGCAGCAGCAATAATAGAAGCAGCGTTATCATTTTTACTGACAAAATTTTCATAATTTGGAGCTTCAACAGCCTGAACAAAAATTTCTTTATTGAAAGGAATTATGTCTCCTAGATTGTTACTTTGGGATAAAACGATCAAATTAGCGACAATAACTACCCTCCATTTCCCTTCATCAACCTTGATTGGGGGTTGAATTTCCAACGGCACTAACACAACTTTGACTTGTCCACTAAAAACGCTTTGAGGGGTTAGTTCACTTAGTTTTTGCAGAAATTCTTTGCGAAAGTCTTCTGATAGGGCAAAACTTGAATGCCACGCTGGTGTTGTAATTCTTCCCCTGCCGTTTTTAATCTCAATTCCTTGATCAGGGATTATTTTTTAGCAGAAATGGAATTACTGAAAGCCAGCTTACACTCGATAGTAAGGCGATTTTGGTAAAGCTGGCATTTATGACTAAATCAACCGTTAGACTTAAGAGACTCATTGCCATTAGTCCCGAAGTAGGAATTTGGTTGATCAAGCTTGTCTCTATGATGTGATGAGCCGAGCGGCAAGAAAGCGGTCCTTTTCTTTCAGAACAAAATAGATAAGGAAAGCTCACAAAACCCGGTAAGTTTTGGGTTTATGAGCGCGTGATGCGGATTCCTTATTATGCCATTTATGAAGTCACAAGGGGCGTTTTGGAGGTTTACAATTTGGTTGGGACTCGTTATCAGAAGATGACTCTGAATGAACGAGGACACTATCTCATTAGACTTAACCAATAGATATCTTCAGCATCCCCAGCAAAATGATCATCATGTACTTCTACTGAAGCACCTAAACCTTTCAAAAATTGAGCTATTCTGACTCCACCCAAGCTGCGATCTATAAAAAATACTGTTTGTTTATCCTCCACCTAAAACCCCTTAAGCTGCTACAGGAAGCTCCCATCGTATTCCCTCCTCAATTAACGAAGAGTCACATCTATAATCCTCAGCTAACTCGAAAATAGACTCACCAAATTTATACCTCTGGGCTAACACGGCAGTAGGAATACCCGTGCCAACTAAAACTGTACACCCAAAAGAAATTGTCGGATCAATAACAACGGATTTAGGAATTTGTGATTCAAAAGATAAGCTTGAATCTGGATACTGGAACCCAAAAGGAAATAGTCTATTGGCAAGGCAAAATTCATCAACATCAATCCTATCTAGATGCACAATCAAAGCCTCATGTAGAAAGCTTAACTGTGGTGTAGAAGCCGGAACAAGCTTACCCAGATGTTTAACAAATAAATCAACACCATCTGTCCGAAATTCAGCTCTTACCAAGGGATTATTATAATTTAATTCTTGTTCTAAATAATCTGCGGTTTTTAGGCTCATGAGGTACAAATTCCTAGGTTTTGGGGAGTGGGGA
>DNGI01000137.1:10691-14045 GCA_003486645.1 Cyanobacteria bacterium UBA11370
AAAATTTAGTGTACCTCACCTATTTTAGAAATGCTATATACCTCTAGTTTATGGCTCAGAGTGATACAAGAGTGAGCTAGAGTTTTCTAAATTGTTGTGGCAGATTACTAGGAATTAGTATCGGCTTTCTGGCGTTGATAACGCGCTTTAAATTCCTGCTGTTGTTTGTTGTGATCCACTATTGGTATAGGATAACCACAAGAAGCGCGATCGCTTGCTGAAATCTTCCCTGTTATCAAATATTCTGTCTCAATTGAGCTTAATTCCGGTAGCCATTGCCGAATATATTCAGCATCTGGATCGAATTTTTGCGCTTGACTAGCTGGGTTAAAAATTCGTAATGGCTTAGGGTCCATACCACAAGATGCACTCCACTGCCAGCCTCCATTATTCGCTGAAAGGTCGCCATCGTATAATTTTTGCATGAAGTATTTTTCACCCCATTGCCAGTTAATCAGCAAATCTTTGGTGAGGAAGCTGGCAACAATCATTCGACAACGGTTGTGCATCCATCCCGTTTCATTTAACTGTCGCATGGCAGCATCTACGATAGGATAGCCTGTTTTTCCTTCACACCACGCTTGCCAATGTATCTCGTTATTATCCCAAGGAAAGTCTTTGAAAATATTGCGATAGGGTTCCTCTACAAGTTTGGGGAAAAAATACATAGCGTGTTGGTAAAATTCTCGCCAAGCCAGTTCCTGTTGCCAAGTTTGGATACTATTACGGCTTTCATCACTACGGCTATTTTTATAGGCATTAGTCGCAGCTTGCCACACTGTACGAATACCAATCGCTCCAAATTTTAACGCAGCACTGAGTTTTGAAGTGCCATCAATACCGGGAAAATTGCGTTGTTCTTGGTATTCATTAATGGCGCGATCGCAAAAATTTTCAAGTATCTCCTGGGCGGCTTTTTCTCCCGGTTCTACGAGCAGTTGATTATCCCAAGTATATCCTAACTCTTTAGCCGTAGGTAAATTAATTACACCCAGTTTATTTACAATTTCTAATTCTGTTGTTGTTAATCCCTCAACTTGCTCTAAAGATAATGCTGGTATATTTTTTTGTTGGTTTTTCCAATTATTCCAGAACGGAGTATAAACGGTATAAGGTTGTTCTGACTTAGTACGAATTTCTTCCGGTGCGTGTAATAACTGATCCCAGTAATTATGAACGGCAATCCCTTTCTCCTTTAGGGCTTCTCTGACTTGGCGATCGCGGGCTTGGGAGTAAGGCTCAACATCCCAATTCCAGCATACTGCTTTGGCATTTAAAGCCTCTGCTAGAGCCGGAATAATTTTGCAAGGATCTTGATAAAAAATCAATAATTGACTGCCACTTTGAGTATAACGTTGCTGCAACTCTTGTAAGCAACCCATCATATAAGTGACTCTAGCCGGAGCAATATCATCTCGTTCTAAAATATTCGGATCAAGGCAGAAAATACCAACAATCTTAGAACTTTGCTGTCGGCTAGCAGCTAATCCAATATTATCGGAAATTCGCAAATCACGGCGATGCCAAAAGATAATCATACCATTTTGGATTTTGGATTTTAGATTTTGGATTGGGAAAGAGGCGTTCTGTCAGAGTTTGAGTAACTCATGTGCTGCCTTTCTTTTTTAAATCGGCATCAAATCCAACTTTTATTCACTGTTTTTATACTAAGTTGCATTCAAAGAAACCCTGTTGTTTCCCCCAAACTACGTTCCGCTGCGCTAACACCCTCTCACTAAGGACTTACACTCGGAGCTGGACTAGGCGCTACACTAGGGGTTTCACTGTTTGGTACAGGAATGGGTGCAGTAGCAGGCTGTTGAGCTTGAGTAGCTAGCTGTTTAATTTGGTCTTTATACTTAGGTGGAGCAAGAGAAACAGCCGTGGTAAAGAGGGGTTCAGCTTCTTCTGTTTTACCTTGTTGCCTGAGAATCAGCCCTTTAGCTAGCACAGGGCGAAAATCTTGAGGATTTGCCTCAATTGCCTCATCATAGATAACAAGCGCCTCAGTGTAACGCTGCTGAATGGCATATACTTCACCTAACAAGAGCTGTACCGAGCTGATATCGACAGTTCCTGCTTGAGCGTCATTGAGTTGTGTGGCTGTTTTTAAGGTATCCTGCAATAGACCAATTGCTGCTTCTGGGCGGTTTTCTTGGATGTAGAGTTGAGTGAGTCCAGACAACGCATTCAAATCTCCGGGTTTTGATGCTAAAACTGTACGATAGGCTTGAGAGGCTCCTTCCCGATCGCCTGTTCTCTGTTTAGCTTGAGCGAGTAAGATCCGATACTCGGTTTGATTAGGATTAAGCTTGGCTAACTGTTCTAGGGGAGCGATCGCGCCTTTGATGTCCCCTAGCTGTAACCGAACTTCCAATAGTCCTCGTAGTGCGGTTGCGTTCTCAGGTTCTCGCTGTACAACCAGTTCATACCCTTTCGCTTGTGCCTCCAGTTCAGATCTCTTGTCTGCCGAAATGCTAGGTGTTACCTCTGGTGTAGCTACCGCAGCAGGTTGATTTTCTTTGAAGACATCTCCCAACAAAGGAATCATCGAAATACCCACAAATGCCAGCACGGCTAGCACTAATATTACATTTATCCAGGGACTGCGCTTTTTAGACACAACACTTCCTTGAACTCTAATCACTTTAATAGTAGACGGAGGAGACCCTTATAAGGAGCATACCTAAAAACCCCACGTCTTTAGACCGGGGAGTATCAATATCGTTGTAGGCTGAAACGAGTAGAATCCTAAAACTGACTCATCCTGATCCTTGTGGTATCAATGCGCTAGCCAAGTCCCGATCGCACTCAGAAATTTATCCACATTAAAAGGCTTGAGGATATAGTCATTAATTCCTATATCTCTAATTCTCTGAAGATTGTTTTTATCGGCACTCGCGGTGAGGAACACAAAAGGAATGGTGGCGGTACCTGAATCTTGACGCAGTTTCTCCAAAACACCAAACCCATCGAGTTCAGGCATCATCACATCACATAGAATTAAATCAGGTTGATAATCTTTTGCCAACTCTACACCCTTGCTGCCATTTTCAGCCCCTACCGCCTGAAAACCTTCAATCTCCAGCAGTTCGATCAGATTGTCCCGGATAAACGATTCATCTTCGATGACCAAAATTTTTTTCATACTTACACCTATGACCTCTCGATTAAATCAGTAATCCGTAACTTGTTACCAGTAATCCAGTATATGGCGAGAGATTGAAACTCACCGCCAACACCTTTGATATCATGTCCGGAAAAGCACCCATAATAAAAAGTCTCCCCCTCTCCCTCTCTCCCCCTCACTCTTTTTTAGGGTTATTCAACCGGACATGATATGAGTTATGAATT
>DNGI01000178.1 GCA_003486645.1 Cyanobacteria bacterium UBA11370
AGGAGTAGCTGTAGAAGTATTAGAAAATCCCAGCGATTTATCGGGTGAGGATGTACTACCCGGTTTCGTCCTGAATTTAAGGCGAGTGTGGCGTTAAAGGAGGCTTATGGCCGGGAAATTAATCTCTCCGTCTCCCCGTGTCAGTGTCAGCCAGCAATTTAAATCCGTCTTAGTTTACAAGGTGCAAATCTGAAAGCCCCGTGTCTTTAGACCGGGGAGTGTCAATTCGCCGACTCCGCATAAGCAGGTTCCGGGTCTAATTCACCCATCCGATCCACAGGCCAGAATCGTACCACAGCCCGGCCAATAATCTTATCACGAGGGACATAGCCCCAATAATGAGAATCGTAGCTATTGTTACGATTGTCTCCCAATACCAGGTATTGATCAGCAGGTACAGTTTGACTTTGAATTCCTTGTTGAGCATTAAATTGCTCAGTACTAAAGGAGTATGCAGGCTTGTCTTCAATGTAGTTTTCCCGTAAAGGCTGATCGTTGACATAAACCCGCCCTCCTTTCACTTCAACCTTATCACCCGGTAGACCAATCACCCGCTTGATAAAGGCATCTTTGAAATTTTGTTGCTGAAGGGTTGCTGTGGGCGAAAATACGACAATATCCCCCCGCTCTGGCTTACGGAAGTTGTAACTTAACTTATCAATAATCAAACGGTCATTAATTTGTAACGTTGGTTCCATTGAACCTGAAGGGATGTACCGAGCTTCCGCTACGAAGTGGCGAATCCCCAAAGCCAGAACCAAACTCAAACCAATGGTCTTAGCTGCTTCTACCCAGGGATTTTCAACCTTTTGTGTGGGTTGTTTATCAGGTTGTTGCTCCTGCACACGAGTCATAGCTGTTCCATCACCTTAAAAGTTATGAGCTGAAAAACGAAAACAACGATTGTTCGCTAATTCCATCCAATGCCAAAAAATGGATTCTATATGTCACTATACAAAATTTACTTTAAAGTATGAGTACTGAATCTCTACCGAATTTTAACATTCTATTATGTCCTCTGACGTATGCCTGTTAATCCGCCATGCTCATATTCTCCTGCCAGGAGGTGAATTTTTAGTCGGAGATGTCCGCACTCGGGGTGGAGAGATTGTCGAGGTTGCCCCAGAACTCTCCGGCGAGGCGGATAGGGAGATAGACGCGACGGGGTTAACTTTGTTGCCTGGAGTCATCGATCCGCAAGTCCATTTTCGGGAACCGGGGCTAGAACATAAGGAAGATTTATTCACCGCCAGTTGTGCTTGTGCCAAAGGGGGTGTCACGTCATTTCTGGAGATGCCCAATACCCGTCCTCTCACCATCACCCAAGCCGCACTGGATGATAAGCTACAGCGGGCAGCCCAGAAATGTGTAGTGAATTATGGCTTTTTTATTGGGGCAACACCCGAAAATCTGCCTGATTTGCTACAGGTTCAACCGACGTGTGGGATTAAGATTTTTATGGGTTCAATGCACGGGGCGCTATTAGTTGATTGTGAAGAACTTCTGGAGCCAATTTTTGCCAGGGGGAGGCGATTGATTGCGGTTCATGCTGAAGATCAAGCCCGCATTAACCAGCGCCGACAAGAATTTGCTGGAATTACCGATCCCGCGATTCACTCTCAAATTCAAGACAATCAAGCTGCCCTCAATGCAACTCAGTTAGCCTTAAAACTGTCTAAGAAATATCAGCGACGGCTGCATATTCTGCACCTTTCCACCGCTGAAGAAGCCGAGTTACTCCGAGAAGATAAACCGAATTGGGTGACAGCAGAAGTTACCCCTCAACACCTGTTATTAAATACCAGCGCCTATGAAAAAATTGGCACACTCGCCCAGATGAATCCACCGTTGCGATCGCCTCATGATAACGAGGTTTTATGGCAAGCCTTAGTAGATGGCGTAATTGATTTTATTGCCACCGATCATGCTCCCCATACCTTAGCAGAAAAAGCCCAAACCTACCCGAACAGCCCATCGGGAATGCCAGGAGTAGAAACATCTTTGCCATTAATGCTAACTCAAGCCATGCAAGGACGCTGTACTATCGCTCAAGTTTCCAACTGGATGTCTACGGCTGTCGCTCAAGCCTATGGTATTCCTAAAAAAGGTGCGATCGCTCCCGGTTTCGATGCGGATTTAGTGCTTGTAGATTTAGATAATTACCACCCAGTTCAGCGGGAAGAACTGTTAACAAAATGCGGTTGGAGTCCCTTTGAAGGTTGGAATTTAACCGGATGGCCTATAATCACAATCGTTGGGGGTAAAATTGTTTATGAAAAAGGTCAAATTTATACAGAAGTACGAGGTCAAGCTTTGACGTTTGAAGGTTAGAGTGAAAAGAAAAGTAAGGGGTAAAGTCCAATAGCGAAATCAACTTTGTACACAACAGCAAAAGTTTTGCCGGGAAACAAACTTGAAATTCAAACTCCAAATCTTTTAGTAGGACAAACTGTTGAAGTGATTATTCTCGTTCCAGAAAACGGTTACTACGAAACAGTCCTCAAGCTCACTCTCGATCCAACAAACAACCCTTCTTACAAAACAGCGGTATTTGATGTCGAATATGATGGCAATCCTCTAGGGATATCCGTCAATATCGGTGATTCAAAGAAAAACGACGGTCGCGGTGGTGATGCGGGTAATCAAAGCAATGATGCTGAAATGCAAATTGGTGTAAACCATTTTATATTCCCCATGAACGATTCAGGACAAAATGATCTATTGGTTTTTGGTAATGATTACTATACACCTCAAAAAAATGAAGATCAGCTTTTATCAGTGTATGATCTAGTCAGTAATGGCACAAAGATTACTCTAAAAGTTAGTAATAAATTACTGGAATGGGATAATCACAGTGGGGCATCTGGTCATCTGTTTTCTCCTTACCTGTACGCCCTTGCTGGTCAACCTGTCTTTACATCCAGTGATTAGAGCGCGATCGCAGCCAACTGCTAGTAAGAAGATGAACCTGGGTGTGTGAATATATTCACACACCGGAAACCACTGAAGCCGGACTGGGACAATCAGGAGAGGAAAAGAGACACCAAAACCACAAAAAGCCGACACGAAATGATAACAATTCTATAAAACGTATCCTAAACCTGATCCGCACTAGGAGAACTTCAATTTAATTTGTGTTTCTTGGTTAAACTTGCACCTAAAGCACCAAGAGCTAAAATACCTAGGATAGAAGAAGGTTCTGGAACAGTAGCTGTCTGTATCTTCCACGTAAAATTTCCATCCATGGATGCTTGGCGAGTGCTTAAACCACCGAAGATATTAGCTTGATTGTTGATATTAACAGTGAAAGTGTCTCCGGCTGTGATTGTTCGTGTCAACGTGCCAGATGAATTAAGACCAAAGAATGTGTTACCTTCAAATCCAGACCAAATAAAATTAAAGCCATTCAATCCAAAATCATTTGTTGTGTCAGTAGAAGCAGAAACATCATAGTCAAGAGTGAAAATACCATCTGTATCGGCAAAAAATGTATAAGTCCAGTCTGTACCATTGAAAAGTGTAGCTTCTCCACTAGAAACATTAGATGTTTCCCAACCTACATCAGAGAAAACTACCTGACCCTGAGAGGTATTGAGCCATGAAGCACTTGCCTTTGCCTGAGATAAAACCGAGGCTGTACCAAATGCTGCGAAGGCACTAACCGATGCATTCAAGGGATTTATTGTATTTCCCTGACTGTCGAAGTCAGTATCGGTAACTAATTCACCTCCTGCATCTGCTGTAGCTTCTAAATCTAATGACGAATCCAGTGCTAAAATAGCCGCCTTTGCTGGTTGCAAACTCATCGTTACTAGAGTTATAAGTGCGGTTCCAATAGCAACTGGTATTTTGATAGTGATGCTTTTCATGAGCAACAGAATATTTTTCATTGAGATTATTCTTTTTTATTATCTCATGTTTATATTTTCAGAGGCTGTCTCTAAAGAAATGTAAAGGGGACGGAAGGGGTCGATCGCATCATTAGAAAATAACAGGACCAGCCCTTTCAAGGTATCTGTTTTTTGGTTTGAGCTTGGGAGAGAATCTTAGCAGTAGAAATATGAGGCCGCTTGGCAGGACGATGACGTTTGAGTCGAGTTCTGGTCTCCTTTGTGGCTAGCACATTATTAAGTAGGGAACGCTCTTGAGCATGACCATCTTCACAAGGAAAGACATCAATAGCTATAGCACTACGTTTTTTGATTAGGACAATTAAACTTGGGTTGAAAGGCAACAGGCAACAGGCAACAGGCAACAGAGGGATGTCCTAACCTGAATGCGTAGTGCTATAACATCAAAGCTGGGTCAAGCACCACCAGAGATTGCCCAGGTAGGGGCGCACTGTTACATGAACGTAGGGGTTTCAGGCGATGTTCGGTGGCAGCCAAAGCATTGCCATCTAAAATTTTGACCCGATAACCTGGCAACCAATCCGGTAAATTTCCCTTCAAATGTCGGATGATTGCTTCCATTTCACCAGCCGTCTCTCTCACTAATTGAGCGCTCACCTGGGATTCCATCCCATTGAGTTTGTTATAGACGGAAGTGACAGAAACACCAATTTCTTTTGTTCTGGCTTGATAAGCCGCATGAATTGAAGGTCGAATCCCACAAGTGACTGAACTCATCATCTCAACGACTGTGGAAAAGAGTAGCTCTCTTGTGTACTGAGTTTTGGTACTTCTCTCAAACAGCTCGTCAAGTTTTTGAGGACATAAAATTTTTTCAAGAAGTCCCCGAACCATAACTGACACTGGACTTTCCTGCACAAAACGCTCAAATACTTGACTGAGAACCATCGTGGGTCTTCCCTCATTTTGGATTTCTTTACCTAACTAGAAATCTGGGGAAATGACAAGACCTTGAAAGGGCTAGTCCTACCAACAACAAATTTAATCACCGATCTGGCGCATTTCCAATGGATAAAACTCCTCGAAAAGTATCTCCTGCATTAGGTTCTTTCCCCCCTATACCAATTGCCCTTGCTCTAAAAATTTGACCATCTCTCCCCACAACCGTAACTACCGCATCATTGCCACTCAAACCAAAGGAAAAATCTCTAGCAGGAACACCATTAATTAAAGGAGTAGTCGCTGGAGTATCGATACCCAGAGTAGTACCGCCAATTGTAATCGTAGGACTCACTTGAATCCGAGTTTGACTGGAGGTACGAACGACGCGAATATTTGTCGCATTTCCATTACTATCTGTAAACGTTCCATTTGCTTCACTACCCCCGAATTTAATAACTGTGAATGTTCCATTTATACTGGTAGAATTTGCAAGTGCAGGAGTGGGTTCTCCAATTGTATTACTTGATAAAGAACTTCGGACTTCAGAACCACTTGTATTACTTGATAAAGAACTTCGGACTCCAGAACCACTTAAAGGATCGCTCATTCCTCCCACAGCTTCACTTAAAAATGCTTCCGTAAATCCTTCTTGAGCATTACTTTCTCTTACATCGGGTAGCTGATCATTTCCGGGTATTGGTATTTCAAATCCCTGAAAAAGCTGCCCTGTTAATGTCGCTTCTACTTCAGCCTCGGACATCGGTGTGATCGCTCCTACTTGCCCACTAGGACTAATAACTACTCTCTGTCCTGCACTTAATCTTAGTAACTGGAAATCAGGGTTTTCTAAATCGGAAATTTCAACTTCACCCTCTAAAACTTGAATCTTTCCTTCACCCTGATCATCGACTTCCAAGGTATAAATTGTCCCACGAGTTATAGCTATCACTGAACCAATACATCCTCGAACTCCACCCGCTATAACCGCCTGTCCTCCCCGCAGTTGGACGCATTGACTACCAACAATAACTGAGGAATTTCGTCCTAATCGTATTGCAGCATTATTATTAAATTGTAATCCTGCTCGTGCTTGAGCGGTACGCACTTGTTGTTCTAATTGAGCAACATCATTTTTTTTTGCTTTTGTGTTCTGAATGAAGACTTGATCGCTATCTAAAATTTCAATAATTGTAGCGCGAGTTACCTGTTGGGCAATTGAGGGTAAGTTGGATAAGGATATGGCTACAACTAAGAACAGACTGACTAAAAAATAGAAGGAATGATGGATTTTCATTTGGTCAAGGATTTAATAACAAGGAGTCAGCTATAGTTCGTTGAGATCCGCTCAGATCCCCGACTTCTTTAAGAAGTCGGGGATCTTGTTTTAACTAAAACCGAAATGTTGTCCGAATAGTGCCGACAAAAATCGTATTATTAGTAGGAATATGTCCAGGATCAGTGACAATGAAAAATCCCGGAGTAATGGATAGAGAATCATTGACTCGGAAGCGGTAGAATGTTTCAAAGTGTAGGGCAGTTCCTTGATCAAAACGCTCAATCTGACCCCCAATTAATAGTTTAGGGGGTATTCCAGCTAAAAAACCTAAAAAATCGCCTTCTCTACCAAAGGGATCGTCAATGCCTAACGATACTAGGGAGGTGGCACTAATGGCAAATGCACCGGATTCTAAGGAACCACTATAAATTAATCCGCCCCACATTCCCAAAGTCATATTCGGAGTAAAACGCCATTGTAATGTACCACTTAGGGCATGAATTTGAGCGGGTTGTAGAAAGGTTCCAGAAGTATCAGCATTGAAGCTTCCTGTTAACGTATCCAATCGACCATCTTTAGAATAGGCATTAATATAAGCTAAACCTGTTACGAGAGTAGGATTGGGTTTGAGTAATAATTGTACTCCCAAAGCCGACCGATCGCTTCCTAACACCCCTTGAGTAGAAATAGCGGCATTTTGAGTACCATAACCAACTTGCAAACGTGCCTTATTATTCATCAACCAATCTACACCGAAACCACTCTCTAAGCTACCAATTTGAAAAACGGGATTTGCGGCGGCAAACCTTGAAATTGCACCGCGTCCTGGGTCAAGATAAGGAGTATTGGCAGTTAAGACATCATTGAGGCTAAAACCAACAGGTTTGATGGTGAAGACGACGCGATCGCTAAATGCTGGAACTCGATACTCTAATGAATTGAGAACAATATCATTCTCTAATCCAGTTTGATAATTGAGCAATGCCATATAAGTATTCAGAGAATCAAGGTTGGCAAAACCGAAATTATTAAAATTCCCGGTTGCTAAGGTAAACTGAAAACGGTCTTTTCCGCTAAAGGATGAGACGGTCGTTAGTTGGGTTTGGTGAGTTAGAACGGCATTAGTTTGCCCTTTTCCAGGAGGTTCCCCACCTCCAGCAACTGCCAGTCCTAAAATTACTTGTCCTCCCATTAATACTGTGGGCGAAAATTGAGTAGATTCTAATTGGTTAGTGCGAGTTTCAAGTGTATCAATTTTAACGTTTAGGGTGTCTACTTCGGTGGTAAACTCATCTTGTAATCGCTGTAATGTAAGTAAATCTTCTTGAGTTACTAAGTTAGGAATTCGTTCTATACAAGTCATCAAACTTGCTGCAAATTCATAGCGAGTTATCGTGCGATCGCCCTGAAAGGTATGATCAGAATATCCGGCAAGACAACCATAGCGTTCGACAAGCGATTGTAAGGCTTGAAATGCCCAATCGGTTGGTTGAATATCCACTAACTTAGAGACTGGCGTTACCTGAGCCATTGAATCATCTGGTAGGATAGTGCGATCGCCTTCCGGATCAATTTCTCTATCGATAGAATAATTAGAGTTGAAAACTTCCGACTTGAGGAAGTCAGCATTCTCTGTTATCCCCCCACTCCCCACTTCCCTAGAGGATAAGCTTAAATATGGCTTTGCCAAAGCTGGTGATGCAATTAAAACAAGTACAGCCAAACTGGGTAAAAAATACTTAACAGGCATAATCGTTCCCTACTATCTCCAGTAATTTACCAATGACTGAAGCCTTTTTTTGTGTAGAAAATTTGCGGGTTGCCTGCTGCTTAGGTAGACTATGGTGCAGCTTGAGATAATAGCCGGATGGAGGAGTGGGGAGACCGGGAGTGGGGAGTGGGGAGATGGGGAGATGGGGAGAACAACAAACAACCAACAACCAACAACTAACAACCAACAACTAACAACCAACCCATGAAAATTCTTCTAGTAGAGGATGATGAAACGACAACTTCCACTCTGGTAGAAGCTTTAACTGCTCATAACTATACAGTGAATACAGCAGTGGATGGTCAAACAGGTTTTGAACTGGCTCAAACCTTTCACTATGACCTGCTCGTACTCGATATTACTATTCCTAAAATAGATGGTATTAATCTTTGCCGCCTGGTGCGATCGCAAGGGTTACAAATGCCAATTCTGCTATTAACGGCTAAAGATACTAATGCTGACCGAGTAATGGGTTTAGAGGCGGGAGCAGATGATTATGTAGTTAAACCTTATCATTTATCCGAGTTAATTGCTCGGATTCGGGCATTACTACGGCGGGGAAGTTTAACCTTACCAAAGGTGTTGACTTGGGAAAAGCTTCACCTTGATCCGGATGCGAGTGAAGTTACTTATGACGGAAAATTGTTGCACTTGACTCCCAAAGAATACGGGTTGTTAGAGCTTTTTCTGCGGAACCCCCGGAGAATTTTTAGCCGGAGTGTTATCCTTGATCGCATCTGGTCAAATGATGAATTTCCCGGTGAGGAAGCGGTTACGACTCAAATTAAAGGTTTGCGCCAGAAGCTCAAGACGGCTGGGATGAGTGTAGATTTGATTGAAACGGTGTATGGTTTAGGCTATCGGCTCAAGGGTTCCCTATTCAAGGAACAGGAAGAGTCGATGTCTTCTCAACCAGATAGTCACCCACTCAACCTAAGTCAAGCGGATACTAAAGTTAGGGCTGCGGTTGCTCAGATCTGGATAAAATTTAAAGAAAGCTTGCCAGAAAAACTGATAATATTTGAACAAACTGGCACTTCCCTTGCATCCGGAAGTTTGGATAGTGAGTTGCGACAGAACGCTCAACGAGAAGCTCACCGATTAATCGGATCATTGGGTTCCTTTGGCTTCCTGGAAGGCTCAGAAGTAGCACGAGAAATTGACCAATTGCTTCAATCTCAAACCACTGTAGGACAACAAGACGCGACACGGCTTCAAGAATTAATCCAACTGCTCCAGCAAGCTTTAGAAAAAGAACCCTTTGCTGAAAATAGCGCAAACGACCCTAATCAAAAAATTCCCCCCATTCCCCCATCTCCCCACTCCCC
>DNGI01000544.1:0-614 GCA_003486645.1 Cyanobacteria bacterium UBA11370
GGTTATTGGGACTGGTGCAAGATGTGAATTAATCAACTTCTATATTTAACACATCGTTGGGTACATGGGTAATTAGATAACCGTAGTCGGGTTTCTGTTGTTCTATCGATTGGCAAGGGGGAAGCGATCGCGGACGGAACCACAGGGTATCAAAGTCTTCCCATAGACGTTGCAACTCTGGATTAACGGCACTATCGGCTAAGATTCCCATCACGATCTGATTGATGCCTAACAAATCTTGTAAATTGCCACGCACGTATATCTTACCGTTAGCGACGGCGGCATCCAAGGTTAAGCGACCGTTAATTATGTCTCTAAATGTTTCAGATTCGCTACAAAAGTTTATGGGGTGGGGTTCGAGGATAGATTCAATGTGAACCTGGAGTGAATCTTCCCCGTCCGCACGCAATCGTAACTGAGTTCCATCTAGATCCATCACGGCAGTTTTCCCAGAGACGGTTAGAACTAACGATCTCCAGGTTGATCCTCCTTGACTACGAAGGATTTCCACTAGGCGATGTAGCCATTGAGTTAACTGCTCGTGACGTTCACTGGATGTATTTACCATAAACGAATCTGTTTGCTAATGGCTAATTGTTGTTTGTTGTTTGTTG
>DNGI01000544.1:832-1005 GCA_003486645.1 Cyanobacteria bacterium UBA11370
TTTGTTGTTTGTTGTTTGTTAATGGCTAATAACTAATGGCGAGTTGTTAATAGATCTCTGCCAAAAATAATTTAGAAGGTTTGTCTTGTTTAGATGAAAACCTACTTTCTGGAGATATCTAATGGTAACAAAGCCACTTTTTGATTAGCGATTAGCCATTAACAATTAGCGAT
>DNGI01000544.1:1225-12109 GCA_003486645.1 Cyanobacteria bacterium UBA11370
ATTAGCCATTAACAATTAGCGATTAGCCATTAATAATTCGGAATCAGAGGAACATCTGTCGCTTCCTCTAAGTTACTCATGTTCACCGCATCAACTTTACCCGTAGTCAAAAAGCGGAAAACTTCTTGATAAAGACTCTTCCAGAAGCGGTTAGTCATCCCTTGGCTAACTTCTCTGGGGTCTATGAGTGGGTGAGGGACAAGATCACTGGCTTCATAAAGATAGTAGCGATGACCTTTTGCTTCACCACCGATCTGTTCAAAGAATTTTTGGTTAGTTTTAAGATCAGCAGCGTCTTCGTTTTCAGTGAGTACTAAAAACGTGGGAATATTGTGTAACGTTTGTCGGTTTTTCTCATTACGGACAAAACAACCAAAGCGGTTAGCAGCAGTTAAACATCCCACTGGGAAGCTGATGTTGTGTTCAAAAGAAAACTCTCTGAGATCCAGAGGACCAGTAAGATTAATATACCGCTCATTGATTTCATTCGCTACTTCTAGCAAGGGAGCGCAGGCAACCACCTTTTTAATGCGATCGGGTCGAGAGGCAGCCAGACCTAGTGCTGTTGCGCCACCAACCGATAATCCTACCGTATAAATTGGCCCTGGCATTGCATCCAATTCCCCTAAACGCTGCTGGGCATCATGGAGAAAATTCATGTGGGTGGAAGTAAAATAGCGATCGAAGTCGGGGTCATTGGGTCGTTCAATCGCTAATGCCATATCTCCCAAACGGCGATCAAGGGTCAAGATACGATTAACTAAGCCAAGCTTCTGAAGGAGGGTTGTTTTCTTGAGTTGTTCAAAGATGTTGGCACGATTTGAGAAGAAATTTTGTAAGATTGGGTCTTTCTTTACCTTTTCTTGGATTGGGTTATAAAATTCGGGTTTGAGGTCAACTTGAGGCCAGTATTTATCGGCTGGTAAAAAGGCATGACCAGCAAGGGGAATTTGATAGATATTGAAGCCGTTGCGATAGAGATAGTCGGCTAAAATTTCCATCTGTTTCGGTTTAGCAGAAAAGCCATGAAAGACCATGACTGTACCCCGAATTTGCTCCCCTGGTTCATGGATTTGGTAGTAGGGATAAACGCCTTCGCGCTTGTCTGGGTTCGCATACCAATCGAGGAAATAGTTCTCGATCGCTTTTTTCGTTTTGGCAATTTGGTCAGCCGTTGGGGTAACAAAAGTCTCTGTTGTGGTTGTCATAGGTTGAAATACAATGAATCATCCAAAATGAAAAATCGAAGGCTCAAAACTCAAAACGTCTAAATTAGGGATCGAAAATATACCAACTAACAATTGCTGAACCGACGAGAATAACTAGCCATGCTAAAGTTGCTAGTAAGGGTGAAGGTGAAGACGAAGATGTAGGTTGACTCACTTTTTTCACTCTTAGTGACACTCCACCCTGGTTATCTTCAACCCGATCATCACCAATAAAAAAGTTAACGTTACTGCTGGAACTGAGGGTAAATGATGCGTTTTGTGCTTTAGCCAGTGCCTGTTCGGGTGTAGCAAATACGCCCGTTGTTGGCACATTGATGGTAAATTCGTTCGAGCTGATACAATACTCATTTAACCATCCGGTTGTACAGTTTTCTCCTTTATCATCACAACCAATAATAAAATTCCAACGACTCCAAGCATCATATAGACCCCCCTTTCCCTTGCCAATAAACTGCACTTCATAGGTTCCCGCAGTCAAGAATTCAACAACTGGATTTTTCGGAGTGTTAGCACAGGCATCAATATTAATAATAACCCCAGCATCAGCACTTCCCGACGGTCTTTGAGCAGATGGCACTCGATTTGACATTGATGTTTCTCCAAATAGGACGTTAAGAATGACCTAAGCGTTTAGCGAGAGAAATCTTAATTCACCCCAGCTTCAAAAATATAGGCACTCCCGGCATAAGGATTACCTTGGGCATCGGCATTATGTGCCCCGACAACAGCAAATTTTCCATTGGTTGCAACGGCATAACCGAAGGAATCACTGCGTTGCAATTCAGGGGGTTGGAGTTTCTGTTTTTGCATCCATTGACCATTTTCTTGTTGAAAAATATAGGTGCTGCCTGCATCAGGATGCCCTTCTAAATCAACCCCATAAGCACCAACAATTACGACATCGCCACTGATAGAAACCGACGTTCCAAAGCCATCACCCCGTTGTAAATCAGCAGGTTGAAGTTTCTGTTTTTCAATCCACTGCCCATTCTCCAATTGGAAAATATAAGCAGTGCCTGTATCGAGACGACCTTCGGCATCAACACCATCCGCTCCGATAATAGCAATATCTCCCTTAATCGCAACGGAATTACCGAAGTTATCACCCTGCTTCAAATCAGCGGGTTGAAGTTTTTGTTTTTGAACCCACTGGTCATTTTCTAGATTAAAAATGTAAGCACTACCTGCATATTGACCCCCTTCAGCATTGGCAAAACGTGCCCCAACAATTGCGACATCGTTACTAATCGCAACAGCAGTACCAAAATTATCTCCACGCTGCAAATCAGCAGGTTGGAGTTTTTGTTTTTGAACCCACTGGTTATTTTCTAATTGAAAAATATAGGCACTGCCGACATATTGATCGCTATGACTATTTGCCAAACGCGCCCCGATAATGGCTATATTTCCGCTAATTGCAACCGCGTAACCGAAGTTATCTCCGTGTTGTAAATCAGACGGTTGGATCTTCTGTTTTTCAATCCAATGACCATTCTCGAATTCAAAAATATAGGCACTCCCGGCATATTGACCGCCTTCTGCACCTGCAAAATAAGCACCAACAATCGCAATATTATTACTAATTGCAACCGAGTTTCCGAAGCAACTTCCCCGCTGTAAATCACCGGGTTGAAGCTTTTGTTTTTGAATCCACTGACCGTTTTCTAATTGAAAACTATAGATACTGCCTGCGTATTTATCACTGTTTGCATCAGCAAGACGTGCCCCAATAATTGCTACTTCTTCACTAATGGCAACGGAACTTCCGAAGATATATTGACGCTGCAAATCAGGGGGTTGAAGCTTCTGTTTTTGTTGCCATTGTCCCGTACTACTCTCTAAAAGTGATGGCAGATTGAAGGAACGACAACACTCAACCGGGGAATCACCAGAAACAGATTCTACAGCGGTTCCAACTGTAGCGCCTTTTTGACCAATCATCGCCCAAGACCCTCGGAAAGTGAGATAATAAATGAGATAACTTCCGAGAGATTCACAGGCTTTTTTTGCACGGTCATTCAGACTTAAAGTAGCATCATCTTTAGCTGCGATCGCTACAATTCGACCTTGAGGTAAGTTCTCGACCAACTCAGCAAATGCTGTTACTGAACTTGCATCGATACAAGTATCAAAGGTTGTGCAAGAGATCGTTTGACCCGTCACTTCATCAATAACAGCAACATTGAGTCCACAACCGTAGTTTTCAAATCCAAATCCAACTTCTTGGTCATTTAACATGATCAGGGCATAGTTGCCATAGTCATGACCAGCCGAATAAACGTTCACAATCATAGTGGTTCCGTTCCTTGTCATTGTTTAGGCTGTCGTTTAAAAGTTCTGTTTAACGATACCATTAAGGGAATTTAGAGAGTGGGGAGTGGGGAGTGGGGAAGAGGGCATAGGGACGTTAAAGTTGTGACGGTTTATTGATTGGATTGAGTTGATGTTAACCAGAATTTTACAGCAGCGGATTCAGTATTGCTCAATTGTTCTATTGCCGAACCTGGGGAAGCGCCTTTATGACCCACTATTGCCCATGAATTGCGGAATTGGATGTAGCGAATTAGGCTACTACCAATGGATTCACAGGCTTGTTTGGCACGGTCTGATAGATTAATACTGGCATCATCTTGCACCGCGATCGCTACTATTTGACCATCGGCTAACTCTTCAATTCGTTGGGCAAAGGTATCAGCAGCGGTTGGATCAGCGAATAAATCAAAGGATTGGCTAAACATTGAAGTGCCATTTGAAGGATCGAAAACGACTAAATTAAGCCCTCGTTGATATCCGCCTTCAATGTCAATACTCTCGCCATTTAGACTAATTTGAGCTATAGTTCCGTCATCACCACTACTCGATTTAACGGCAATGCAAGCCCCATTTTCACTAACTGATGGAAAGGTAAAGGGTCGCCAACAAGAAACAGCACAATAGTCTGATAATTCTTCTTTGGCTTTTGTGGGTTTTGCTCCTTTTTGACCAATCATTGCCCAAGAACTTCGGAATCGTAAACTGTAAATTTTCAGACTTCCTAACGATTTACAGGCAGCTTTGACTTGATCAGAAAGATTATAACTGGCATCATCGTGGACTGCGATCGCTACAATCCGTCCTTCCGGAAGGTTCTCTACAAATTGCACAAAGGCTTCAGAATTTCCTTCGGTATAAGGATCGAACGTGGTGCAGCAAATTTTCTGACCTGTGGTTTCATTGATGACGGCAACATTGAATCCCCGCGAGTATTTCTCAAATCCGAATTCTATATCGTTTAAGGTAATAAAGGTTGGGTCACTATAGGATAACCCGGCTGACTGAACTTTGACTGTTATGACTTTATTGTTCATTGCGATTTTTTCGTATTTGTAAGAAATTATACTAATTTTACGTTAACCTGCATCATTTTTTTTGCGAAATCATTTTGTGTCCATCTATAATAAAAATGAATTGACTTAATTTAGGGGTATAGATTTCTGTTTTGTTGTTTATTTTAATTTTGTAATAAGCCTGAAATTCAAGCTCAATGGAAGTTTAGCTTTAACCTAAGCTGTTGTGCATCTAAATTGCCTATTTTTCAGTTAAGAAACAAGCCGTTAAACTCTCTCCCCCTCTATTGAAACAGGGAATTTAAAAGCCTGACAGCTTACCTCTTAAACTTTGCATTCCGACTAGAATTTTGGGGTTTTCCTTTCCCCCTTCTCTACTCCCTCCTTTCAACAGAGATGTGATTTTGAGGTAAATAATAACATCATCGGTGCTAGCAGACAAATAGAGAAAACTAATTCAACGTTTCCTACTTTTCCTACCTTGGCTACCGAGACAAAGGATATTGCTGAAACAAGCGATCGCTTTGCTAAAATTTTCCACCATGCCGAAAGTTAACCTCCCCTTACACTGAATATCATTTTTAATTAAACTATGCAGCTAAATAGGTGCAACCATCTCAACACCATATTTGTGAAGAATTTCAGACATTTGGGGAAGATCATTAGGAACATCCCGAATCTTCTCTCCCATTTCGAGAAAGAAATCATCAATTGCACCTCCAATTGTCCATGCCAGAAACCGGGCGGGTTGGTCAGAATGATTGATGTAACCATGTAACGTGCCTGCGGTGACATGAACAAAATCATCTGGCTTGATGGTAAACTCTTCGCTGCCTACCTGCATCATCATCGAACCCTCCAGCATATAGTAGCTTTCCTCTTCACAGGTATGAGTATGGGGTGGAACAAATCCTCCAGGAGGAACCTCAACCGTTACAACACTCATCTGATTCGGTGATTGTATAGATTTTAGTTTGATACATATCGTATCACTTAAAACCTGGACTCTATGCCCTTCTTGACTTCGCACTACGGTCATTATTTTTTCCCTGAAATTGGTAAGTTTCCTTGTATTCAAATTTCATAAGCTATTGTGCATCTAAAATCTCAATTACAGATTCTTCAATTAAGACACAATCAGCCTATTCTCCACTTCTGTAAAAAAGTCTAATGGACATCTCCAGAAATTAGGTTCTTACTTATACAGGATAGGGAGCATCCCATTTTTGCAAAAATACCCGGCGATTGGAAATCGCGGCGATAAAACCGAAGTCCGCCTACGCGGACTAAATTGAGCCTGCGTAGGCAGGCTTTGTTTGTATAGCCCCAGGCTTCCAGCCTGTGGGCAATTTGCAACTTTGGGATGCTCCCTACAGGATAAGGCTTGGAGATACTTTTCAAGAGAGATCTAATGAACATATTCGCCATACACTAATCCCTTCCCCTGCAAGGTTTCTCCTTGTAAAGAAAGACGAACTTCAGCGTTACCTGTCACCTCCTCAATAAACGTATATTGACGGTCTTGATTATCAGGTACAATTAACTCCGTCATGGCATCAAACTGGAGGTTAATCTGTAATTGGTCTTGTTCATCCGCCGCTTGTACCTGTAACCCTTGAGGAGATTTTAACGTGCGATCGCTAAATAGAGAAGCCATAATTCCAGGCAAGCGTAGCGGTACAGTGGAAGAAGACGACCAATCCCAATCAATCCGTAAGGTAGAACCAAGGAATACTTTACGTAACTCCAGACCCAAATAAATAAAAATATAAGGCAAACCCCCAACAGAATGGTCTTTATTCGTCCGTCGGTCTAAAACTAGAGTCATCTGCCTACCATCATCCGTGGTGACACAGGCGACAAACCACTCCCAACCGATATCCTCACCCCAACGGAAACGACCAAAATTGCGATCGTGATAGCAAAACCAATCTTTATTAATCGTGCAGGACTGTCCACAAACTGACAACTCACCCACAACCTGCAATCCTGGGATTAAACCCCATCCAATAAAACCACTTCCAAACGGCGAATCCTCTGTTACTAATAAGGGTGTCGCTTCTACTTCCCCACGAAAACGAATTGATAGTTGTGCCCGTTCATCGTAAACTTCTAGAAAGGAATTTTTACCATTAATTTCGAGATGAATTCCTTTCCCTTGCAATCGCAATGGGTTCCGACTCACCATCCCTTGTTGCCATTCTAAGGAAAAGGTTGTGCCAAACGTCGCTAATGGGGTATCCGGTTGCACATCCTGGGCAATTTGCTGGGAAGGGAGGTTAACAATTAAACTAACTTGAATCTGCCCTTGTTCCGGTCTACCAATCATTGTGGCATTTACCAGTACCCGCATCCCGGTTTTTTGATCAATTAATATAAAGTGATACCAATCTTTCCAATCTATTGGGGAGGAGAGATCATCAAGGGGGATGCGGAGGTTTTCCACACGCGCTAACAGTTGTTCATCAATAGTCATTTGATTTTAGATTTTGGATTTGTGCCTACGGATGAAACTGGGACTAGAAATAGGAATAAAGTGGTTAAAACCACTGCCTCATAGCTAAAGTCCGTTAAAACTCAGATCTTGCACCATTCACAATAACGTAGGGTAGGCAGTCCCCACTAACGCAATAATAAGCGTTTTCAGCTCTCAAAGGGACTACCCATCCTACAAAAAACCGCTAAAAAACACCAACACCCCATCCGTTACATCCGTTACCCAATCCGCTGCCACGTTACCCCATCCGCTGCCAAGGAGGGGTTGACTTTTTGATTCCCTAGCTATATTCTAATATCATGGAAAAATATGACCGCCTATAACCCCCTTCAAAAAAATAAAGAATCTGCTCACTTCGTTCGCTCAGAGTAGGGAAGAGGAAGAGAGGGAAAAGGGCACAAGGGGAAGAGTGTAAAGGGCTAAGAAGTCCACGCAGCAGCACAGACAACCCGAAACCCGATGCTATATCCTAGTTATCGTAGAATAGGTTTATCGTCTTGTAGAATATCGTCAAGCGTAACCGGAGATAAAGGGGTTTGAGTGAGTTGAGTTGGTGCTTGGGCAGCGATCGCTTCCACCATCGCTGCAATTCTTGGCGATACTAGAGTTAATCCTAAAACAATTGCGCCAAACCACCGCTGGGCATCCATCCCCACTTCATTCACAAAAGCTGGGATTGAAGAATTGCTAACAGAGATTGTACTGACTGGAAAAGAGGGTGTAGGGTGTGGGGTGTGGGGTGTAGGATCTAGAGGAGAAAGTTTTATCGCTGGAATCAAACTCCATAACCACTGTTCTCCTAAATACAGTAAACCCCCTTGCTCTGTCGGACTGCCTAGGTTAGCCTGATAAGCAGAAGCCGCAGAGTGGCTAATTACTAACCAACGCGGGGCTTGGGCTGAGGCGAATGCTAGGATACCATTTTTAAAGAAGCGAGTACGGCTAAGTTGATGGAGTAACTGACAACCGGGTTCAGTTTTGGCATAGTCGTCGCCTTTTTTAGCCAGGATTAACAAGAGTTCGACAACTAGCCACCGAGCAGGGAGAGTATCGAGTCCCGGTAATCCACTGATTAGATTATAAGTAACTTGGGTAGATTGTTGGTCTGTAGAAGGTTGATTGGGGGCTTGGGCGATCGCATTCAAGTTTTCTGCAATCTGAGGCGATACTAGGGCTAATCCTAGGATAATCCCAGCAAACCAACGTTCCCCAGACAACCCTAGCTTGGTCAGGAAGGCATCGATTAACAACGGGGGCGCAAAACTTTCATTTTTATTGTCCCCTGCTTCTAAGTCAGTTTGAGCCAGACTCAACAACCACTGTTCCCAAATATAAACTAAACCTTTACGCCCAATTTGCTCGTTTAGTAACCCTTTGGTAATGGAAATACTGTTAGCGATCCAAGTTGGGATTTGTGCTGAGGTGAAGGCGAGGACTCCATTTTTGAAAAAATCCGTATGGTGTAAAGAATTTAACAACTTACCACCGGATTGAGTTTGAGCATAATTCTCTCCGATTTGACATAGGATCACTAATAATTCTGCAACTAACCAACGAGACGGAATTTTATCCAAATCTAGCAATCCGGACATTAAACCAAACATTCCGGCTGTGGTTGGGTCAAAATTAGAAAACGGTTTATCACTATTAGAAAGTGGGAAGGTAACAACTAACGGGAATTCAACAACTGGAGATTGATTTTTTTTTTGAGGTAAGACAATTTGTAATTGGATAGGGATAGCATCTTCCAACACACCCGGAAATCGTAACCAACTCTTCATACAAGTTCCAGGTTTTAAAGTTGAGGGAATTTGGACATAAAGGGTTTGCTTGGCTTCTTTCCCTGGAAATACGTAAATATAAACTGGATCTAGATGGTTAGGGGTTGAGAAAATTTGGTCATCATCTGTTACCCAATCATCTAAAGTGGGATGTAAAAGCATAGCTTCACTCATTGGATTGTGGAATGATAGCCGCAATCGTAATTCTGTGCCGGGGTGTAGTTGAAGATTAACTTGGGGAAAAGCTAAACTCATTTATAAATTCCGATAAATGACATAATTAATCAATTCCTTAAGAAACCGACGATCATGAAACGATGATCCCCATTCTTCCCCAGGTCGTAGGGGAGTTTCGGGTTCTAGAAAGGTTAGGGTTTCAAAAATGTCTGCTGCTTTGTTCGCAAGCGATCGCGCCACTGTCCAGCCATGTTCGATACTACCACACTGCTGCATTTGCTCCATAATAAAAGCAACATGATCGGGTGTTTTCTGTTCACGGGGTAAGGCAAGAATTTCAATAATTTGCTTCGAGGCACGGCCGCTATGGGCGATAACATGATTTAACATTAAGGTACGTTTCCCTTCATAAATATCGCCGCCAATTTCTTTCCCATAGGCTTTCAAGTCTCCCTGTAAATTCAATAAATCATCCTGAATTTGAAACGCAATCCCTAGAACCATCCCAAACCGAGTTAGACTTGCCAAAGGTTGTATCAATTCACTCGGACTTGCTGATGGATGTCCGACAATTAAACCAATTCGACAGGGCGTAATAAAGGAATACCAACAGGTCTTCTTTACACACATCGTAAAATAATCTTGGTCGCTCAAGTGGGAAGTATTACTAGCAACCCAATCCAATTCCATCGCCTGTCCTTCCACCGATTGCCGTGCCATAAACTCAATCTCATGAAGGACATTTAGCGTTTTAGATACGCCGATAACAGATAAATTTTCTAGCAATAAACCCACCGCTAAAACATTGGTAGCATCCCCCACATTAATAGCGCGAGGAATTCCAATCATTTGATGTAATGTCCCTTTCCCCCGTCTGGACTCCGAACCATCTTCAATATCATCGTGAATTAAAAAGGCATTATGATATAATTCCAAAGCGGATGCAGCGGCTAAGGCAGCTTGTCCCATTCCACCAACGGCACGAGCTACACTAATACACATCGTCGGTCGCAACATTTTACCCACTCGGAAGGGATAATCGGTTAATAAATCATATAAGGGCGTATAAGCACCTGATACTTGGCGTTGTGTTTCAATAAAGTCTTGAATTTTAGTAACAATTGCAGACCGTGAGTTATGTAAGGCCTCGTTAATAATAGTCTTATCAAACTGAGACGAGTCTGTGGTATCATCCCAATCTGATCCGTTTTTAGCCTCATTAAGGGTTTTGATTTCTGATAGCGCGATCGCAATGGCTTGTTTCGTGGCAGAATCAGGATCAAATGGAGTGGGTGGCTGATCCATTAACGCTTGTGTGGTTTCAGACTCAGGATCAAACAACGTTTGTCGTTCTTTAGCAAGGGCAAGGGCGAGAGTTTTCTTACCCACTACATTAGTTAGGATATTACGAGCCGTGAAGATTAGACCTCTTGCGGAATTTCCATTGATAGAAACTTCGGTTCCCGGTTTCCCATTCCGTGTATCTGACTTCTTGAAGCCATTTGTTGAGTGGCTGTAGTGTGATACGGTTTTAGGAGTGAGGGCTTTTCTTGGTGAACCCGTTAGCTTTCGGGACGCGGGATAGTAATTTGGATCATAGAGTAACAAACTAAAGCAACTGAATATTACCAAAAATAAAAATAGTCCTAGCATTGAGTTCTTCCTTCTGAATTCCGACTCCTGAATTCTGACCATGAAACGAGACGCAAGCCCCTGGCTTTAGACACGGGGATAAGTCGGTAGCGACTTTAGTCGCAGTAAAACGATTAGATGGCTTTAGCCACAGTAAAATTATATAGCTCAACTTCGTATAATTTTTATCTCCGCTTCATGCTTATTATACCAGAACGAGCTATATAGCCAGTCTAAATGAT
>DNGI01000544.1:12365-14089 GCA_003486645.1 Cyanobacteria bacterium UBA11370
TCTTCCTTGTCTTCCTTGTCTTCTTTGTCTTCTTTGTATTTCCTTGTCTTCCTTGTCTTTCCTTGTTCACGAATCAAATAGACTAGCTATATAATGAATACATTAGTCAAAAAATACAAGTCAAACAACAATATTACCTATTCAGGGAAATATCATGTTGTAGGGTGTCCTAAATATCGCAGAAAAGTCCTAGCCAATATCAGTTGTCAAGCAATATATTGAGAATCAAAAAAATGTCTAGTTATGGATGTCAACAACACTTGATTAATCCCTGTCCAGATTTAGCGGCAATTCTAGAATTTTTGTGCAGCGCATCAGCTAAACTTGCTAATTGTGGAACTTATTATGCAAGACAATTGTATTTCAAAGCGGGTAAGATTCCCCGTAAGTATGATTTACATAAGTTGTTGAAAAATAATTCGCACTTTCAAGCCATGTATTCACACGTTGCTCAACAATGTTTAACTACGGTTGCCGAGTCTTTTAAATCTTATATTGGCTTGCTCAAGGGTATGAAAAAAGGAACAGTAGAGCAACGTCCTAAATTACCCGGCTACCGTCAAGGTGGATTAGCACTAGTTACTTATCCAAAAGCCGATGTCAAACTTAAAGATGGATTGTTACGATTTCCTCTTGGTAGTAAAGTAAAAACTTGGTTTGGGCTAGAAGCTTTTTACCTTCCCATGCCGTCAAACTTAAAGTTTGCAGACATTAAGGAATTTAGAATACTGCCAAGAAATAAGTGTTTCTACATTGAGTATGTGTACAAACAGCCTGATGTTGCCGTGCCTAACTTAGACAAATCAGTTGAAACCGAAGAATCTTATACGTCAAAAGCCTCATTTTTAGATAATGATGTGCTACCTAAGTTTCGTGAAAAACCGGAAGGGTGGCAATCTTCAGGAACAAGGGTTAAACGCGGATTGTACCGGACTGCCAAAAATATTTTGTTGAATGCCGATGCCAACGGCGCGGCTAATATTTTAGCCAAAGTAGCGATAAAGCTAGGATTAAATCTTAGTGGAATCAGTAGGGTGTCTTTGATAGCACCATTGAAAATTCGTTTGTGGACTCTTCAAGAATCCCCTGGCTTATAGCCGTGGGGAGTATCAATCCTCGCTTCTAACTCCTGATCACATCTGATGAATAATAGGATACCTCGCCAGCCGAACACTTTTGCCAAAACCGAGGCGAGAAAAACAACTGGGAAACACATCGTTCTAACCACCTTTGGTTCCTTGGGCGATCTATACCCTTATATAGCGATCGCACTAAAATTACAAGCACGAGGTCATCGCTGTGTCATCGCTACCGAGGAACGCTACCGTAGTAAAATTGAAGCCCAAGGACTTGAGTTCCATCCCGTTAGACCCAACGGTTTACCCGATATTGAAAAAGACTGGGAGTTTTTCCAGCACCTAATGGACTGCCAACGGTTAATTGAATATGGTATCTGTTATCTTTTAATGCCTCATCTACGGGCAAGCTACATCGACCTAATGGAGGCGGTACAGGAAGCAGATTTACTGGTGACGCACCCACTAACGTTTGTAGGTTCCCTGGTTGCTCAAAAAACAGGTATTCCTTGGATATCGACGGTGCTTGTACCCAGCACGTTTATGTCCGCCTACGATAATCCAAATCTTTCAACCGTCCGGGTGTGGTCAAAACCAGTTGCTGTTCAAGAAGACAAGGGGGACGAGAGGGACAAGGGGGACAAGGGG
>DNGI01000543.1:0-7410 GCA_003486645.1 Cyanobacteria bacterium UBA11370
ATCTAAATAGGATTTGGTATGAGGTACAGTTGCATTTTCTTCCCCACTCCCCACACCCTACAACCTAGAAATTTGTCCCTCTCTGAGAAATGCTATATTAAATTGGGCAATGACCGTTCCAACTCACCCAATGGTGAGAGGTTCCTTCAGCTATACTTTCGCCGTTGAGTTCGGTTTCCGTCAGATTCGTGCCTGTTAGATCCGCACCGATGAGATCCGCACCACTTAAAGACGTTCCGTTTAGGGAAGCATTTTTCAGGCAAGCCCCACTCAAATCAGCCCCACTTAAATCAGCCCCATTTAGGTTTGCTCCAGTTAGATTAGCTTGATGTAGGTTAGCACAACGCAAGTCAGCTCGGCTCAAATCAGCCCCACTCAAATTTGCTCCACTCAAATCAGTACCAATTAGGTTAACCTCTGTTAGGTTAGCGCCTGTTAAGTCGGCGCGAATTAAATCGGCATTTGTGAGATTTGCTTGATGAAAGGCACAGCCACTTAAATCCGAACTACTCAAATCAGCTCGACTCAAATCAGCTCGGCTCAAGTCAGCTCGACTCAAGTTAACGCTATTTAAGACAGCCCCGGCTAAACTGGCTTCCCGAAAATCTGACTCTCTAGCGGCATATCGATTTAACAAATCTTGTGTTTTCATATCTAAACCTTTCCTAAAATGTGTAGAGATTTGCGGCTGAGTTCAATCTGATTATTACCTTGGGTTTTTTTGTCCATTGTTTGTTGGGGTTGAATGAACCAATAACCAATGACTCATGACTAATGACAAAAAGCAAGGTATGAATATGCAACTTCAACGTGCATTCACTGATCAGTCGCACCATTAATCCGTTAAAAATCCTCACATCACACTCAAGAAAACGTTAACCTTTCCACCCAAAGGTTAGACCTTGGGTATCCGCTTTAACTAGATAGCTATTGAATGGAAGTCAGTCGTATTAAATAAGTGTTTATACCCAGGGTAAAAGGCTTTGAGCATCAAGTAGGCTAACCAGAGGTAGCGGACTTTAAGGGATAGCTAACATTACTCAAAAGCTTACAGCAAACTCAATCGTTTGGTTCTAAACTGTAACAGAAATTCATCAGAATTCCGGTTCTATTTTCTATATTGCTACAGATAGATTTACTTTGTGGTCATTGTATGAACCCCATCCCAAAACTCTGGGGGTGGATAATTGAGATAGTGTTGGGAACGTTCGAGGTGAATCAAGACAGCCTGATCCTTAGACTTTAATTGACGTGCGTCCTCAAAGTAGGTAATAGCTTGAGAAAAATCACGATTAATGTAGGCATTACGTCCAGCAGCGTAGAAGTCTAAAAACCTTCTGGTAGTCTCATTAAGAGGTATGCTGACATCCCCAATCAACTCATAAATGCTAACCGCTTGATGTTTGCCCTTGACGCGGATTTTATCTAACTCCCGTACCCAGATGCGATCGCGGCACAAGTTATACGTAAACTCGCTTAAAATAATATCGCACCCATACTCTTTGGTAACACTTTCTAAACGAGCGCTGAGATTAACTCCATCCCCTATTACCGTATAATCCATGCGTTTGTGGGAACCAATATTACCCGAAACCACCTCTCCCGAACTCATCCCAATCCCGATCCGAATAACAGGTTGATTGTTCCACAAGCGGGGTTTATTAAACTCAGCCAAACGCCAGCGCATATCCAATGCTGACTGAACTGCCATCCAAGCATGATTTTCTTTTAACGGTAACGGTGCGCCAAAAACTGCCATTAACGCATCACCAATAAACTTATCTAAAGTCCCTTCATGATTAAACACTGCCTCGACCATAGTTTCAAAATATTTATTTAGCAGCGATACCACTTCGGAGGCTCCCAAATTTTCAGTCAGTGTCGTATAACCTCGGATATCGGAAAATAAAATAGTCACCTCTTTTTTACTCCCCACCATCAGCGTATCATCACCCAACGCCATCACTTGTTCAGCAACCCCTGGAGTCATGTAGCGATACATGGTAGTTTTAAGGCGCTTTTCTCGACTAATATCTTCCAACACCACTAACCCTCCCCGTACCGTTCCTTCAGGATTTGTTAAAGGGTTAACCGTTAGATTAATACTACGTTCAATTTCCTGAACTTGTTCCTTCGGTAAGTAAGTTGAAGCATGAGAATTCCATGAGGGTTCATTCCAAGGAATAAAAACATTGGGATCATCACTTTTAGGAATTGCCAGGATGTGAACAGTATTCTCATCGGTTGATGGAAATTTAGGATGAGAATGATGAGGTGCGGAAGTGTTGTAAAAAATCTTCTCCCCATCTCCCCATCTCCCCATCTCCCCCTCTCCCTCTTGCCCCATTTCCTTAGCTGGATTTTTAAACAAACCAACTGTTAAACTTTGCTCTGGTAAATAATGCTTTGCACCCGTGGTTAAACTATCCTGTAAACGGGTTTGTAGATTTTCAATGGGTACAACTTCCCAGACGTAGCGATCAGTTAGCTTCCACTCCCACAACTGCCGATTTTTAGTATCAGCTTGGTGCAAGGGACAACCCAATAATCCTAAAGCCGCATCATTAATGGTAACAATTCGTCCTTGCATATCGGTAGAAATAACCGCATCGGAAAGACTTTGTAAAATATCCTTTTGATATTGCTTTTCCAGCAGCACACTTTCAAAAAGTTTAGCATTTTCTAGGGCAATTCCGGCTTGAATATTAAAAGCCCGCATAAACTCTTCATCGGAACTGGTGAAGCTACCTTGTTGCTTATTAATCAGTTGAGTAACACCAATTAAATCCCCAGCGGAATTAAAAACAGGCATACAAAGAATAGTACGAGTGACATAGCCTGTTTTTTGGTCTGTGCTAGGATCAAATCGAGGATCTTTATAAGCATCAGGAATATTCAACGGTTGACCTGTTGAAGCGACATAACCTGCAATTCCCCGATTGGCAGGAATGCGAATTTCTACCATGGTTTTCTCATCAGCGGTAGCGACTTTACTCCACAGTTCACCCCGTTCTCGACTTAGCATAAATAGAGTAGATCGATCCGCTTGCATCAAATCCCGTGCTTGATCCATGACTAGGCGTAGGGTTGCTTCTAAATCCAGACTTTGACCTAAATATTGGGTGGCTTTTAAAAGTGCGGCAGCGCCTCGTTGGTTACGAGCGGCAATGTAAAACGATTGGCAAGTTTCTAGGATAATACCAATAGAAGCGGCAAAGTCTCGGAATCGCTGTTCATCCTCACTATCAAAGGGTACACCTTCGGCTTTATTTAATAGCTGAACAACTGCCACCACCTTTTTACTGCTGCTTAAAATGGGCATACAAAGGAGGGACTGAGTATGATAGCCCGGACGTTCATCTACTTCTTGATTAAATAAGGGATTATTGTAAGCGTCGGGGATATTGAGGGATTCGCCAGTTGTTGCAACTTGACCTGCTAGACCAACGGTGAGGGGAATTCGGAGTTCTCGATCTGTATTAGTATCAGTTTGGGGTATTTTCGCCCACAGTTGATTTTTATCAGCGTCAACGAGGAAAATTAGAGTCCGGTCTGCTTGTAAGATTTGACCAATTTTTAAGGTAAAAGCATCCATTACCTGCTCTAACATAGTTTCGAGGGCTTCATGATTGATCATTTCAATCGCCCGCAAAAATTGCTGAAATTCAGCGGTGATGAAATCTAATAGGCAGATAAATTCGGGAACGGATAGGTCTTTAACGCGATGAGTTAGGACGCTAGTGCGATTGAGTTGGGTTAACTGGGTGAGTGTAGCTAGAACGCTACCTGTATTAGAGAGTGTCATAGTTCTCGCTGTGCAACAGCTACTCTACGAATGTATCTGCTTATCGTGAGTTAAACAATGATGAACGTATAGCTGAGACGGGTAAGATGCCCATCCCACAAGAATTTTAACAATATATAGCTAGTCTATTTGATTCGTGAACAAGGAAAGACAAGGGAGACAAGGAGGACAAGGAAGACAAGGCAGAGGTATTTTACAAATCATTTAGACTGGCTATATGTAGGTGGGCGGGGCCTACCCTACTTCTGATTGCTGACTGCTTACAGTATAGAATCTGTGAGGTTGACCGGAATCTCTACACTGAATTCTGTTCCTTGTCCTGGGACAGAAACACAACGGATTTGACCGCGATGTTTTTCTTCTACAATTTGATGGCTAATGGCTAATCCTAAACCCGTCCCATTTCCTACAGGTTTGGTGGTAAAAAATGGCTCAAAAATTTGCTGAAGTACCTCCTCAGTCATTCCCTGACCATTATCACTAATCCGAATAAAAATTTTGTCTGTTATCGGTTGTTGGTTGTTGGTTGTTGGTTGTTTACTATTGATGGCTTGAGTGGTAATCGTAATAGTTCGGGGCGGCAACTGGTTTTCTAATGCGTCAATCGCATTACAGAGTAGGTTCATAAAGACTTGATTCAATTGACTGGCATAACAGGTAATGGGGGGTAGTTTACCGTAGTCTTTAATAACCTCAATTGCCGAGTGAACTACGCGATCGCCTCCCACTTCGCTAACACGTTCTGATTTGAGTTTGTTCTGTAGAAGTAGTAATGTGTTATCAATTTCTTGATGAATATCTACAGGTTTTATCTCGGCTTCATTCAATTTACAGAAATTTTGTAGCGATCGCACAATCTCGCTGATTCGTTCCGCCCCTACCTGCATAGACTTCATCAATTTTGACCAATCTTTCATGACAAACTCTAAGTCAATTTCTTGAGTGAGGTGCTGAATTTCTGGTGTAGGATTTGGGTAAATCTTCTGGTAGAGTCCAATTAAGCTCAGTAACTCTCGAAAGTATTGCTTGGCATGATTGAGATTCCCGTAAATAAAGCTCGTTGGGTTGTTTATTTCGTGGGCGATACCTGCCACCATCCGCCCTAAAGACGACATTTTTTCGGATTGAATCAGTTGGGTTTGGGTATTTTTTAATTGCTTGAGGGTGAGTTCGAGTTCTTTGGACTTTTTCCGTTCCCGTGCTTCCGATTGTCGCAATTCCTCTTCGGCTTGTTTACGTTTGGTAATATCCGTAACCCGAACGAGATTCATTGTCTGATCGGCGACCTTAATTTGCTTAACGGCTAAGTTGCCCCAAAATAAGTTTCCTTTTTTTGTAATATATTCTAATTCTACACTCCAAAACCCTTTAATCTCAATCTCATCCCAAATCGAATTCAATTTTTTCGGGCTAAAATACTCTTTCTGAAGCGTTTGCCCCTCAATGTTTAGTAATTCGTCTTTGCTTGCTGCTTCAAACAGTTCAACCGCACGCTGATTGCACTCTGTAATTAAACCCGTTTCAGGATCGACGAGAAAAATTGCATCAGCGGATTCATTGAAGATCGAATCCAGTAAGTCTTTTTGTTTTTGAAGTTGCTGAGTTAAAGAGCGTAATTGTAAGTGAATTCTGATTCGGGCTAAAAGCTCATCTAATTGAATCGGCTTACTGATATAGTCTACAGCCCCCAACGTCAATCCTTTGACTTTATTTTCTGGTTTAGCTAAATCAGTCATAGCCGTCATAAAAATGACCGGGATATCTTTTGTTTTATCCCAAGCTTTCAGATGGATACAGGTTTCAAACCCGTCCATTTTGGGCATCATCACATCCAGTAATATAAGGTCAGGTGAAACGTCTTCTAAAAGTTTCAGGGCTTGAAATCCACTTTTAGCGATCCGAACCTCAAACCCAGATTGTACCAAAAAATCAGAAATCAATTTTAAGTTGGCATTGGTATCGTCGATGACCAAAATTTCCCCTTTTGGGCAAAAAGATTGAATCATTAAATCACAATTTTTCCACGGATTAGGGGAGGGGTGGTTAAGTTGGATTTGTTGATAAGACTGCATTTTTTTTTGTAGTTGTTTTCATGATGGGTACGTTGTGGAAGAAGTCAGTTTTTGGTTGTTGGTTGTTTGGATAACTAAATGCAATGGTATAATGCGTGGCAGGGAAAAGGCAAACCCTCTCCCCTCTCCCTGTTATATTCTGTTCGGCTAATTACTTACAAAAAAAACTCTCCGCGTCGCCGCGTCATTCTTAATTATAAGTATTTAAGCGAACATGATATAGCGGTTCTCATGCTCATGAGGTACAAATTTATAGGTTTTGGGGAGTGGGGAGACCGGGAGTGGGGAAGCAAATTAAGTGTGCCTCACCTATTTGAGAAATGCTATATTAGCCCTGATAATAAGTATTGATTGTAGATGTAATAGAATCTGTTTATTGGTTAGAATTTTTGCTCTTAATTTCAGAACAAGAAACAGGAAATCGAAAACAATCGGCAAGAAGGGACGCAAACGGCATTAAAAAATACTTTCATAAGAGATATGCCCATTAGTTTTTATCCCATTGATTTGAGTGAATACTGCTAATTTATGAATTATTTATTGATAAATAACTACTCATTAAATCAGCAATTTGTTCATACTCAAAATCGGCAGCAAGTTCGAGCATCCTAGTAACAAAAGGGGTATAGTCTGCGTTTAATTGTTTGAGTCGAGTCAATTCCTGCTCAACACCTTTAACTATACCGCCATTAGCAGCCTCATACAGAGCAAGAAGTTGATCCGGAGGAGGCATAACCATTTCTGTTTGCACCACCTGGGAGTAAGGAATCGACTCATCCTCTAATTTCGCAGATTGGGTTTCATTATTATTATCATAAACCCATAACAGATTTAAGTAAATTTTAATTTTATCGAGTAAGTCTTCCGTTTGGACAGGTTTAGGCAGAAAATCGTTACAACCAAATTCCAAACTTTTTTTGTGGTCAAGGATAAATGCGTTGGCAGAAATAGCGATAATAATCGTAGTCTGAAACTCTGGTAATTGGCGGAGTTGTCGCGTCATCTGGTAGCCATCCATCACAGGCATTATCAAGTCAGCGAGAATCAAATCCGGTTGAAATTCTAACGCTTTTTCTATTCCCTCTCGTCCATCCGCTGCCTCGGCTAGTTCAAAGCCAATGGGTTCTAGAATATTGATCAAAACGGTGCGATTTTCCCAACGATCATCAACAATCAGGATTTTCCGCTTAGAACCAGAGTAACCGATGATTTGAGCCGTTGATTGCATAGGAATTGACTCCATCGGAATTGATACGGCAGGTACATTTAGTTCAAACTCAAATCTACTACCCACTCCGGCAGTACTTTTAACAACAACCTTACTGTCCATTCGTTGAAGAATTTTTTGAGTAATTGCTAGTCCTAAACCAGTCCCTTCAGCATGGCGTGAACTATCCCCCACTTGTTCAAAGGGTAAGAAGATTTTTTCCAATTGATCCGGTGTCATGCCAATGCCAGTATCTTCGATTTGGAAGGAAATTTTGGCAACGGATTTGGCAACGGATGGGGTAACGGATGTGGCAACGGATGGGG
>DNGI01000543.1:7768-20588 GCA_003486645.1 Cyanobacteria bacterium UBA11370
CGTTACCAAATCCGTTGCCACGTAGACTTTAAAGGTTACACTACCCGTATCTGTAAATTTAATAGCATTAGAAAGTAGGTTCATTAAAACTTGGCGCAGTCGCTTTTCATCGGCATAAATAACTGTGGGAATCGAGTTGAGGGGAAGGTAGGTAAAGGTAATGCCTTTTTGTATAGCTTTGAGGCGGAAAATTTCAGTAACGCTGGTGAGGAAGGAAGGAAAATTAAACTCTTCCGGATAGAGTTCGAGTTTGCCAGCTTCGATTTTAGATAAGTCTAAAATATCGTTAATTAGGGTGAGGAGATGAGTGCCGCATTGGGAAATAATTTTAACCCCTTCTTGTTGTTTAGGAGTGCTGTTTTTGTCGCGTTGCAGGATTTGTGCGTAACCTAAAATTCCATTGAGGGGAGTGCGGAGTTCGTGACTCATATTGGCTAGAAATTCGCTTTTGGCAAGGTTTGCTGCTTCTGCGGCTTCTTTGGCTTGTTGGAATTCTTGTTCTACCTGTTTCCGTTGAGTAATGTCTTCAAAAATATACAAACGTCCGAAATAGTAATCGGTTTCATCGCGGATTTGTGCTGAAAAACGGCGAATGATTCGTCCATCACTAAAGGGAATTTCATCCTCAACTACAATTCGATTTTGCTCATTTTGTAGTGGCTTGCAGGATGCAGCAAAGGCTTCTACATCCTTGAGTAAGGGAATGCAATCGGGAATAGTGTCGTTGTTTTTGAGTAAGCCTTGCCGCATTCGTTCTTCAAGGTGTTCAATGCCCCAAATTTCACAGAAGCGGTGGTTAAAATAAAGAATAGTATCCGTGCGGTTATCGACGACATAAAATGCTAAAGGTGAAACACTAGTCATTGCTCGCAACAAGGCTTCTTTCCAGCGTAATTGCTGTTCTGCACGTTTGCGATCGCTAATATCGGTAATCGTACCAATGTAACCAATAATCTCTCCATTATTACTAATTTCTGGCAATCCTTGACCAATTACCCAAGTGATTTTGCCATTGGGATGCAAAAAGCGATACTCGGATTTAAAGGGTAATTTCGCGGCTGTTGCTTCATACCATTCAGCCAAGACGTGATCGCTATCTTGGGGATGTATTGTTTTCGTCCAGCCTGAATCAAAAGCCTCTTCTAGGGAGAGTCCCGTAATTTCACTCCAGCGTTGATTCACATAGTTACAATTCCCGAATTGATCGGTACTAAATATACAAATGGGTGAGGCTTCAGTTAGGGTTTGATAGCGTTTTTTACTCTCTTGTAATGCGAATTGTTCTTGTTTGCGATCTGTAATATCTTTCATAAAGCAATAATGACCAATGAAGCGATTTTGATCATCGTAAGCTGTAATCATTACGACTCGTTTATAAAAGATAGAACCATCTTTACGAATACCTCTAGCTTCAGCTTCAACTTTACCCACTTCGAGCATTTGTTGGTAGGCAAGGATCATTTTTTCGCAATCTTCAGGGTGTACGGTATGCTGCCATTCCATGCCGATCAGTTCTTCCGGTTGATAACCTGTCGTCCTGGCATAAGATTTATTAACAGAACTGTAACGTCCTTGGGTATCCAGTCGAGAAATTCCTTCTACTGTATTTTCTAGCGCTGTACTTAATTTATGTATTTCTTGCTCTACAATCTTGCGATTGGTAATATCAAATACCACCCCATGCCAAATTGTATCTCCGTTATTGAGACGTTCCGGTTTAGATCTGCCTTGTAACCATTTGAGTTTGCCAGATGCTGTAATGATGCGCCATTCATGGTTAAATGGTTCTAAGGTTTGGGCGCTGATATTAATAGCTAAGTAAAAACTTGCTTGGTCATCGGGATGGATACAATCCTGAATGAGAAAACTATTTTTTAGTACCTGTTCGGGTTCCAGTTCATAAATTTCTTGAACCGTTGCACTGATATATTCAAACGTGAAAGAACCATCTAAATGTTGTATCACTCCATAAATCGCTCCTGGTACATTATTCATGATTTTTTCCAGTCGCGCTTGACTCTGTTGTAAGGCTTCTTCAGCACGTTTGCGATCGCTTACATCTCGATGGGTTCCTGTCATCCGCAGAGGATTGCCATTTGGATCACGAGTGACAACTTTCCCGTAATTGGAAATCCATTTCCACTCGCCTGATTTAGTTAGCATTCGATAGTCAAATTTGTAGGGAATTGAACTATCTTGTAGATGAGCATTTAAATTATCTATTATCCAAGGTTTATCGTCTGGATGGATCAGCCTTTCCCATGTATGAAATTCTTGTGGAAACTCATCAAACTTGTAACCCAGCATTTCTAAGTAGCGAGGACTTAAATAAACCTCTCCAGTTACAATATTCCAGTCCCAAAACCCATCACCCGATCCGTCTAAAGCAAGCTGTAATTGCTCTTTGTTTAAGCGTAATTCTTCCTCTGCACGTTTGCGACTGCTAATATCGCGCAAAATAGCAGTAAAGATTCTTTCACCGTTAATTTCTAACTTAGAAATTGAAGCTTCCGCTGGAAACTCAGTCCCATCTTTACGACGACCAAAAATCTGACTTCGATCTCCCATGGATCGTGCTTTCCCAACCGATTCAGCAAAATTAGTAATGTGCTGACGGTGAATTTCTCTCGCACAAGTAGGCAAGAGTAAATCAAGAGGCTGACCTAAAATTTCATTCGCTGTGTAGCCAAAAATCTTTTCAGCACCTTGGTTAAATAGAGTAATTCGTTGCTTCGAGTCTACGCTAATAATGGCATCATTCGCAACTTCTAAAATACCTGCAAATCGAGCTTGTGACACTTGCAAAGCTTGTTCAACTTGTTTGCGCTCAGTAATATCTAAAACAGTACCAAATAGACGAACAAGCTGTCCTTTTTCATCAAAGACAGGTTCTCCTCTCGTTTCAATATAACGGATTGAACCATCGTTTCGGATAATTCGTAAATCGAATTCAAAGGGTTGTCCTGAAGAAGCGTTCTCATAAATCAGTTTTAGATAGTGTTCACGATCTTCTGGATGAATATATTGGAGCGATTCATCAGGTTCAATTGGTTTTTGATTGGGTTCAAACCCGTGAATGCGGTAGAGTTCTTCACTCCAAGTCGTTGTTTTTGTACCGATATCGTACTCCCAATTACCAAGATGGGCAAGTTTTTGGGCTTCGAGTACTTTGGCTTCGGCGTGTTTGCGTTCAGCAATTTCCAAATTTAATAATTCGTTAGCATGATTTAATTCTGCTGTGCGTTCGGCAACTTGGATTTCTAACGTGTGATTGTAGTTCGCTAATACTTGTTCAGTTTGTTTACGTTGTGTGATATCAGCAAACGTATTAATACAATAAATAATGTTTCCTTGGTCGTCAAAAATCGGTGTAGAACGTGACTCCAAGGGAATAATCAATCCATCTCGATGAAGTTCTAGATCATCAATGAATACAGCTTCACCCCTAAGCGCTCGTATAACAGGCAGTTCTTCAGTTGGATAGAGTTGGTTTTGGCGATAGATTTGATAAACTTCTGCCAAGTTTTCGGTGACAGTTTCTGGGATACTTTCTATGCCAAATAAACCCAGAGCCACTTGGTTAAAATACACAACTTTCCCCGTTGACTCATGGATCGATACTCCTACAGGTATGGCATCCAAAAATTGCCTCAACTGACTTTCACGCTCCACTAACCTGTGATTTAAGGCTTGGAGTTCAATAAACGACTGTTGCAGTTGAACTGCCATTTGATTAAACGAGTTTGCCAGTTCTCCTACTTCATCAGCGCGTTTAATTGCTACTAATTTATCCCAGTCTCCCCTAGCAATATCTTTAGCCGCAGTATTTAAACGTAGGATCGGTTTGGTAATCCAACGAGCGGTGAGAATGCCAACCGTTATAGATCCACCTAAAGCCCCAATACATAATATGAAAGTGAGGCGAGTATTGGCGTGAATCTGTTCTATAAAATCAGATTCAGGAACCACAACCACAACCAGCCAATCCAAGCCATAGTTATCTCGATAAGGAGTCACCCGCACAAATTGCCGCTCGTGGTTACTCATCAAACTCAGTTGTTGAGTAGTTTGTAAGCTGCGAAAGTTGCCAAATTTGTTAATAAGTTGTCGAGCAATATCTCGCGTTCGGGTATCCTTACTATTTACCGCTAGCAATTGCGTTGCTTCTCCTTTTGTTGGCTTCACCAAGAGTGTTTCTTGCGTAGAGGTGGCAACTAAATTGCCAGAATGCTCTATGATAAAAACCTGTCCCGATGGGGAAAAGTCTAGTTGATCGAGAAAGGTACTGATTCCTGAGAGTGTAAAACTAGAGGCAAAAACCCCCTGCCATTTTCTCGCCTCATCGTAGATAGGAGTGACGGCAAAAATTCCTAACGACGGTACAACCTTATAAACAGAAATTGGCGACCACGTTTGTTGCTTGGAGGTTTTACCTGTGCGATACCAGGTAGTAGTGCGATTATCAATTGGAAAGGTATAGATGAGTTTGCGAGGATTACCTTTGGAGTCCACTAAGTAGTATTTTCGTTTACCCGGATCGGTACTTCTCAGGATATTGAAGTAGGGAGTACCGATTGACACATCCTCCCCAGTCAGCTTTTCAACTTGTTTGACAATTTCCTCACTCTGAAAGTGTCCGTAGCCAATTTCTTCTCCGGGTTCGTTGGCAAAGTAGAGCGCTTCGAGTAAGGGGTTGAGAGTGAGTTGTTGCCAAAGTTGCTGTTGCAGTTGTTCAAAGTTGTTGATATCCAGAAGTCCTTGCTTTACTGCCAAATCGTTTGCAGCTACCGCAGTTTGCGGCGCTTGTAGGTAGGTGGTGATGCGATCGCTCACTCTCTCTCCCACTTGTGCCATTAACCGATGCGCCAAATCTTCAACCGCATTCTGTCCACTTTTATAGGACAAATACCCCACTACTCCCACTGTCCCCACAATTTGCACAACAAAGGGGACGATCAGAACCGTTCGTAGGGGAAATTTACCAGCAACTCTACCTACAGAACGCTTGAGAGTTTGAATAGAAATCACGGCAAAAATCTTGTGCGGATAGGAAGGCGATCGCTCCTATTGTGACCTATGATGTATAACTCCTGTAGAATTTTATTTTCTTTGCTAATGGCTAATGGCTAATGGCTAATGGCTAATGGCTAATTGTTAATTGCTAATTGCTAATGGCTAATTGCTAATTGCTAATGGCTAACCCCCCTCACCCCCTCACCCCCTCTCTCCCTCCCCATTCCTCAAGCCGCTGATGACATAGATTCCGACAATAACACCGTTTTATAATAATTTTGCAATTGCCGTGTCGCCGCTGACCAACTCCAACGTTCCGCTTCTGCTCTAGCATTTTGTCGTAGGGTTTCCCGTTCATCTTGGTGTTCTAATAACCGTTGAGTTGCGGCGATCGCACCGTCTTCATCGGTGGGATCAAATAAATACCCATTAACCCCATCCGTCACAATATCCGGAATTCCTCCCGAACGTGCAGCTACGACTGGACACCCCGCTGCCATGGCTTCTAGTAATACTAATCCCAACGTTTCTGTGCGTGACGGGAAAATAAACGCATCCGCAGACGCAAAGGCTGAACCTAATTCTTTCCCCATCAAATAGCCAACAAAATGAGTGGGTGTTCCAGCAAAATGCTTTTCCAATGCGCTACGATGAGGGCCATCTCCAACTAATGCTAAACGCGCATTCGGAATTGATTCTAATACGGGTTTAATTCGGTCAATTTCTTTTTCTGCTCCTAGCCGTCCCACATATAAGAGAAGCGGACTTTCCGGGTGTCCTTGGGAGAGGTGCGATCGCATTTCCCACGATGCCAACTCCGGATGAAATGTCTCGGTATCAACACCCCTTTGCCATAAATCTAACCGTTCAATTCCTTTGGCTCTCAATTCCTCTACCATTGCGGTTGAGGTACATAAATTGAGTAAGGCTTGATTATGAGTTGCTTTGAGTAATTCCCATAGCACAGGTTCCAACATTCCTAATCCATAATGCTGAAGATATTGCGGTAGATGAGTATGATAAGACGCAATTAATGGAATTTGCATCGACTTAGCATAATACACACCCGCTAATCCTAAAACCGCCGGATTGACCACATGAATTAAATCCGGTTGAAACTGCTGTAATGTTACCCCAATTGCGGGACGTGGCAGGGCGAGTTTCAGTTCAGGATACAAGGGTAAGGGAAATCCAGAAACCCCATAAATTTTAGCTCCTTTGTATTCGCTCAATCCACCATCGGGCGAAATGACTAAGACTTGGTTCCCGCTACGCTGCAAGTGTTCAACGGTATGGCGCAAGCGGGTTACAATCCCATCAACTTTGGGTAAAAAGGTTTCGGTAAATAAGGCAATTCGCATAATTTATGGGTCTTTGTTGACTACTCTCGGTTCAGATCCCCGACTTCTTGAAGAAGTCGGGGATCTTGGTGTCTATGAATGATTTAGAATTGCTATACATAGGAAGTTATTTATCTTAACAATTTTTTTCTTAAAATCCACTTTTTTTCAGGGTATAATTAATTTGTAATTGATTTTTACATAATGGGAATATTACCAAAAATAAAAAGTTGCCACAGATTTCCATTATTAAATAATACTATTAAAAATAATTTAAATCAACCCCTAAAAAACAAAAAATTCAAATCTTTTTTGAGAATTCAGGAGCCAGAAATAAGAGAGTTTGCCCCCTGACTCCTAAATTCTTAGCCGCGAAAGTTCATGTTTTAATCAAGTAACAAATCAAGAATTCCGATGCCAAGAGACTTTAGGTAAGATTTGAGTCTTATCGACACGATGCTGATACTTGTGAGCAAAGTTGAGTAAAGAATCAAGTAAAGAATCAGACAGATAATGAGGTTGTAATCCTAAACTCAAGAGACTGGTATTTTTCGCGTAGAAATAATGTTGTTCCAGTTCAACTCTAGGATTATCAAGGTGATTAATTTCCACATCAACTCCCATCGCCGTCCCAGCATTTTTCACCATGACCGCCAAATCCCCCACGCTAAAGAGTTCGGTAAACTGGTTGAAAACGCGGAATTGACCAGGGTCAGCAGGATTAGCGATCGCCAGTTCCATGCACCGTACTGTATCCCGAATATCCAAAAAGCCGCGAGTTTGACCCCCTTTACCATAAACCGTAAGGGGATGACCAATAGCAGCCTGAATACAGAATCGATTGAGAGCCGTACCAAAAACCCCATCATAATCTAAGCGGTTAATCAGCAGCTCATCCATACCCGTTTCTTCAGTTAGGACACCGTAGACTACCCCCTGATTAAGGTCAGTCGCCCGTAAGCCCCAAACCCTACAAGCAAAATGGATATTATGACTATCGTGAACTTTGCTCAGGTGATAGAAACTACCCGGCTGTTTCGGATAAGGTAGGGTATCTTTGCGACCATTATGCTCAATAGTGATGTAGCCTTCTTCGATATCAATATTCGGCGTACCATACTCACCCATCGTCCCCAACTTAACCAAATGGCAATCGGGGAAATCCTGTCGCATCGCATACAGGATATTGAGCGTCCCAACCACATTATTAACTTGAGTAAGAACCGCGTGTTCCCGGTCAATCATTGAGAAAGGCGCGGATCGTTGTTCACCAAAGTGAACAATTGCCTCTGGTTCACACTGATGAAGGGCTTTAATGAGGAAATCGTAATCGGTGATGTCGCCAATAAACAGATCAATGGATTTACCCGTCAGATCCCGCCACCGTTGAATGCGTTGTTGAATGGGTGCAATAGGCGTAAGCGTTTCAACACCCAGTTGCAGATCCCAATGACGGCGCACCAGGTTGTCGATAATACTAACTTCATATCCTCTGTTAGAAAGATGGAGAGCGGTAGCCCAACCGCAGTAGCCATCACCGCCAATAACCAGGACTTTCATACTTGACCTATCAATCTTGTTTGCCGATACTCGGTAAATGTATCAGGTTTCGGGGACGATCAAACCATCCTTATACCAAGTTGCAGTCAAAGATAGTTGATAGGAGGCAGGGGGGCAGGGGGCAGGGGGGAATCTTGGGAACTTCCGGGAAATTGAGCAGAGGAAACACCGGACTCAAGCCCATCACTCACTTTCATACTCACAGTTTTCAGGTATCTCTAGTTGAATAACCCTAAAAAAGGTTGAGTGGGAGAGGGGGAGAGAGGGAGAATTTTTATTAGGGGTGATTAACTGGACATTATATTATAGTGATTTTTGAAGCCAAAAAACCTCACTGATTCAGTAGCTAGAAGGGGTTATCAAATATTTACCATGAAGTTCAATTTCTGTCTCGATAAATTCACTAAATTTATCGTGAATTTTGCTGAAATAGGTTTGGTTTTTTCCTTCACAATATGAGTAAATTGGGGGATTGTCTCCTTCCGAGAGTCTAAAAAAACTAAACTGATACCCTTGGTGCATAAAGAAAATAAAAGCATCTTCTGGTAGGGGTTCAGGAAAGTTATTTTCCTGTAATAGCTCTGTACCCCAATCATACAAGTAAGGTAGGTGTTTAAAAAAACAGTCAGACCCTCGTAAGAATTGACCCCCACCATGCCCCATCCAGAGAAGAAATTCTTGATAGGCTTTGGGAAGAAAAATTCCCAACTGCCGCTCAAGCTTATTAAGTTCATAGTGGGTACAACCTGAGAGTTCATCGGGACTCACTATTTCCAAGTCTTTCAGTCGTTTTTTTGCCCTATCTAAATACATAATACATAGCTATTGACTAGGTTCAACTTTATATTGAAGATATTTCTTACTTGTCATCATCTCTGACAAGAATTTGGAAGTAGGGAGCAGGTTCGACAGCTTAAACTTCTTAACCTCATCCCTATTTTCCTAATGAAGAATAGTTAATTTGAATAATAGTTAGTTAAATAACTGTAGAGGCAACTCCTAGAACATCGGTGTCAACTTAAGCCCTGGCGAATGGAATTCGCGGCTATAAAAACGAAGTCCGCCTGTGCGGACTCGCCGGAAAAACTAGAGTTTTGAAACCTGCGTGGTGTGCTACGCGCAACGCAAGCGCGATAGGCAGGTTTTGTTTGTATAGCTGCGGTTTCAACCGCCCAGAAGAGTGTTAAGTTGACACCAATGCTCCTAGAATTGCCCCTACAAATTCAGCGATTAGTAATCGAAATCGCCGCCACCCATACCAGCACCAGCGCCAGCACCAGCACCTTCCTTGGGTTCAGGTTTGTCAACGACAATGCACTCCGTCGTCAACACCATACCTGCAATAGATGCGGCATTTTGCAGTGCGGAACGAGTTACCTTAGCAGGGTCAACGATACCTGCTTCAAACATATCGACGAACTCATTAGTCGCCGCATTGAAGCCAACGTTGAAGTCCTTCTCCTTCACCCGTTCAGCAATAACCGCACCATTTTGGCCTGCATTCTCAGCAATCCGCTTCAGGGGCGCTGCCAAGGCACGAGCTACAATTAAAGCACCCGTTAGCGCTTCACCAGTTAGGTTTTCATTCGCCCAAGACTCTAGCTGAGGGGTGAGGTGTGCCAAGGTTGTACCACCACCCGGAACAATCCCTTCTTCTACCGCTGCTTTGGTTGCGTTAATAGCATCTTCCAGACGCAGCTTGCGGTCTTTCATTTCAGTTTCCGTCGCTGCGCCGACTTTGACCACAGCAACACCACCTGCTAACTTCGCCAAGCGCTCTTGTAACTTCTCCCGATCATAAGATGAATCGGTTTCATCCATCTGACGGCGGATTTGCTCGCAACGCGCCTTAACGCCAGCTTCGTTTCCTTCAGCGACAATCGTAGTATTGTCCTTGGTAATCGCTATCCGACGCGCCTTACCCAGCATATCCAGCTTGGTATTGTCCAGCTTCAGACCCGCGTCTTCGGTGATCACTTGACCGCCCGTTAGCACGGCGATATCTTCCAGCATAGCCTTACGGCGATCGCCAAACCCAGGAGCCTTAACTGCCGTGACATTCAGCACACCCCGCAGCTTATTAACAACCAGGGTAGCTAGAGCTTCTTTCTCAATATCTTCAGCGATAATTAACAGAGGACGACCACTGCGAGCAACTTGCTCCAGCACAGGTACGAGGTCTTGAACCAGAGTAATCTTTTTATCGGTAAGCAGGATGAAGGGTTCTTCTAGAATCGCTTCCATCCGCTCCATATCGGTAGCAAAATAAGGAGAGATGTAACCTTTATCAAAGCGCATCCCTTCGGTGATTTCCAATTCGGTAGTCATCGACTTCCCTTCTTCTAAGGAAATCACCCCTTCCTTACCGACTTTATCCATCGCTTGGGCGATCATCTGACCGACTTCATCGTCGTTCCCAGCAGAAATAGCCCCAACTTGAGCAATAGCTTTGGAATCTTCGACCTGACGGGCGTGTGCCGCAATTTGGTCTACCAAGTAATTAGTCGCTTTGTCAATCCCGCGTTTCAGGGCGATCGCATTTGCACCCGCCGCCACGTTCCGCAAGCCTTCTTTCACCATGGCATGAGCCAATACGGTCGCGGTTGTGGTACCATCACCCGCAGCATCATTGGTTTTGGAAGCAGCTTGTCGAATGAGAGAGACACCTGTATTTTCAACGTGGTCTTCGAGTTCGATTTCTTTAGCAATTGTCACCCCGTCATTCACGATTTGAGGTGCGCCGAATTTCTTCTCTAGTACCACATTACGACCTTTGGGGCCGAGGGTAACGGCGACGGCTTCAGCCAGGATATCCATGCCCTTTTCAAGGGCGCGACGAGCGTTTTCGTTGTAAATGATGCGTTTAGCCATAGGATTGCTAGGATTTTAGATTTTGGATTTTGGATTTTGGATTGTTGTTTGTCGATAGTTATTGGTCAGTGGTCATTTGTCATTAGCAACAAACAACAGACAACTGACAACGAACAACTAACTAACTCACGACAGCTAGGATGTCCTTTTCGGAAAGAAGGACATATTCTTCGTTGCCTAGTTTTATGTCAGTCCCGGCGTACTTGGAATAAAGAACTTTGTCGCCGATTTTAACTTCGAGTTCAGACCGAGAACCATCATCATTGCGCTTACCAGGGCCAGTAGCGACAATTTCCCCAACTTGAGGCTTTTCTTTGGCGTTGTCGGGTAAAAGAATGCCACCAGCGGTTTTCTCTTCAGCGGCACTCACCTTGACGAATACGCGATCGCCTAATGGTTTAACGGTGGAAACACTCAGAGATACTGCTGCCATAGAAATCCTTACTTCTGTACTTCTTCTATCTTGAAGCTGATTTTTAGCACTCTCAGCTCCTGAGTGCTAATTTACTCAAGATCGGTAGGAAACTGCAATCAATTTTCTGGTACGGGTTCCCGAACTTAGAGATAACGGTAAGGGGGACTTTTGGGGACAAGGGAGACAAGGAGGACAAGGAGGACAAAGAGGACAAGGGAGATATTATGAGAAAAAAATATATATATTTTCTGGCATTGGGATGTCTCTACTCCCCACTCCCCACTCCCCACTCCCCACTCCCCACTCCCCATTCTCGATGCAGAGATCTCTAGTTATTGCTAAAATGCCAGTTCAGGAATTCTAACGTCCGGTATCTTTTGAAACCGTGCATCCCTAAGACATCATGGCCATTATTGCCCTAAAAGCTTGGTATCTCCAGCACTACGAACCACTGAAAGAACTGGAGAAACGTCCCCACGACTTGCGTTTAAGTAAAAATAGTTTGCTGAAGTCGGGGTTAAGGGCGGACTTTTTAGACGATCGCCAAGATGTGAAAAACTCAGAATGGTTTGGACGCTACCTCGATGGGGAAACCGTAGAGTTTTATATCGAAGGGAGTGGGGGCTATGCCATTTCTAACATTGATTTGAGTTCTCACGAGATTTACTTCACTAAGCAAGAGGTAATGGCGCAGTTAGAGCCAATCGTATTTTTGAGTTCCCAAACCGAATATAATACCTCTCGTGAAGCGTTGCGTGATACTCTAGCTGACACCCTGGAAACCTTCAATCAGCGATCGCGCTTACCCTTAACTTTAGAAGTAGCTGGACGTTCCGCCAATGAACCCCTGCGCCTAAGTAGTATGCAAATGCGAAAAATCCGCAAAAGCCTGGTATTTATTGCAGATGGAACGGCGATCGCTAAACTTGAAGGAGAAAAAACCCCGTTATTAATTCCCAGTCCTCAAGTCTGTGTGGAAATGGGTTATGCTTTAACCGCCAAGCGGACTGAGCAAATTTTGCTGGTGAAGATGGAACGCCAAGACTTCCCTGGACAGTTTCCCTTTGATTTACCCAACTACCAGCAACTCCTATTTCGGGAACCAGAAGAGTTAAAACGAACCTTGCCCTCAGTCCTGGAAACACTACTGCAACGATTTAATTTATTCACTAAGTAGGTTGGTTGTTGGTTGTTAGTTGTTGGTTGTTAGTTGTTGGTTGTTAGTTGTTGGTTGTTTGCTTTCTTCCCCACTCCCCACTCCCCACTCCCCACTCCCCACTCCCACTTTAGTGATTTTCTCCCTCATCGTCCCTGATAATGATTTGGGTAGATTGAGGATCATTTCTTATGCCAAGAACTCCAGATGAGTACGCCGTCCACATTCTGTTGTCAGGTGGACATCGGGAAGAAGTCCGGTTTCAGACGATTCAAGAGTTTCAGAAATGGTACAGTGGTGAACTGATGCCGAAAGCTGCCTCTAGCGACTTCATTAGCGTACCGATTAAAAATATGCAGGGTGAGTACATGGTTCTACGTCCCTCTAGCGTAATGGCGATCCGAGTGGAACCTATCTTTGGTGGAAGCGTCGAACGCTGATAGTTGTTGGTTGTCGGTTGTTTGT
>DNGI01000543.1:20778-22153 GCA_003486645.1 Cyanobacteria bacterium UBA11370
GTCGTTGTTGTTTTTGTTGTTGTTGTTGTTGTTGTTGTTGCTGTTGTTGTTTTTGTTGCTGTTGTTGATTATCTACTGTATTTACTAATGACTAATGACCAACAACCAACAACTAATAGGTAACAGTTTTTGTTGAGATGCTAAAAATACTCACTTCCCTGTCTCTGGGTTTGGGGATAGCTTTGTTGATGCCCAGTGGTTGGGCTGTTGCTAATGAACCACTACAACCTGCCGATAGTAATACTGTAAAGGTCAGCGATCTGCCACTGCAACCGCTTAACTCAGATACAGATCGCCTTACTCTGGAGTCGTTGGGGTTTGATGAACAGCTATGGGGAAATTCGGGTCAACCCGGCGATCGCCAAGCCCTATTAAACTCGATAGATTATAGCCTGGGTTATCTCACCACTCAGAAGGCGACTCAAGCTTATCAGAACTATGCCATACCAGGAATAACACGGGATCGAGTGCGCCGTTCGTTAGTTCGCTTTCGGCAACTTCTAGTTACGTCTGGTTCTCCTGGGGAACTTCAAGCAGCGGTTAATCGGGAGTTTGTCTTTTACAAGTCTTTGGGTAACGATAATCAAGGAAGTGTCCTTTTTACAGGCTACTTTGAACCCATTTATGCGGCTAGTCAAACGCCAACGGCTGAGTATCGCTATCCCCTTTATAAACTACCTGCTAATTTCCAGCAGTGGAAGAAACCTCACCCTACTCGTGTAGAGTTAGAAGGGGAAGATGGTTTAGGCAAAAATAGTCGCTTGCGTGGGTTAGAACTGGTTTGGTTGCGCGATCGCTTTGAGGCGTTTCTCGTTCACGTCCAAGGTTCTGCTCGACTCCAGCTTCCGGATGGTAAGGTGATGAGTGTCGGTTATGCTGGCAAGACGGATTACCCTTATACTAGTGTAGGGCAAGAACTGGTTAAGGATGGGAAGTTCCCCCTAGAAGGACTAACCTTACCTGTACTGATTGATTATTTCCAGCAGTTCCCAACACAACTGAATCAATATTTGCCTCGCAATCAAAGCTTTGTATTCTTTAAGGAAACCAATGGCGCACCTGCTACGGGTAGTATTGGAGTCCCTGTGACAGCGGAACGTTCCATTGCTACGGATAAATCCCTCATGCCTCCAGGAGCCTTAGCATTGATTAATGCTCCTATTCCCTATCCTAATATGACTGGTCAGTTAGAATCTCGCATGGTGAACCGCTATGTCTTAGATCAGGATACCGGAAGTGGATTAAAGGGGCGGGACGGGTCGATATTTTTATGGGAACAGGTTCTGTTGCAGGCGATCGCGCCGGAATTCTGGGTGGTACTGGGGAATTGTATTACTTGTTACTTAAGGAGTGATTGGTTGTTGGTTGTTGGTTG
>DNGI01000543.1:22507-26554 GCA_003486645.1 Cyanobacteria bacterium UBA11370
TGTTGGTTATTTGTCCCCATCTCCCCCACTCCCCTACCCAAAAGTAGCAGCAGCTAAATCTATATCACAGTCTTCAGGTAATTCAAAACGAGAAAGAAAACGTTTGAGATAGGCAAATCGATATCCTAACAAAATCCCTAAATGGCGTGGATTAGAGTAGTCTCCTTTTCCTTGAATAATTTCTAGAAAGTTAGATTCGGGTTGCGATCGCGGAATGACTCGATTATGAGACTTCCCTAACTCACACCCTTCCCAAAATTCGATACGCTTCTCTAAATGGGGAGAGAATTCTTGGATGTAAAGATCAACATACTTTTCCAGAAGCTGTAGTTCCTTCTGAACTTTTGGTTGCTTTTGTTGCCAAAGTTCACCCCCAATACCACATTCTTGAATGACTTGACATACCAATTTGAGGTTGTCTAATGTGGCAATTAATCGATACTGTTGGCTGATTTCTAGCCCTGTTGGTTCATGTAGCGGACTCATGACTCTTGATTTTTATTTGAATTGGATGCAACTTATCCCATTTTAGATTTTAGATTTTAGATTTTGGATTTTGGATTTTGTAAATAGTGTTAGTCGAGAGTTTCACCGCATTCAAATATTGACAGCAACAATAAAACTTTTAGGAGTCTCTCTTGGATTAAATCAACTAATTTATAAATTTTGGGGTTGGTAAGCGCAGACACATTTAAATTACCTGTTTCCTGTTGTGTATCTAAAATTTCTACAAATTAATTAGACACACAACAGTTTATTGCAATCGGCAATTTAGATGCAAGGGCGATCTCAAGACACACCAACCAACCCACTGTGACGCAGTAACGGTTCAGTACTCGGTTCCCGACCCCGGAATGCCTTAAACACATCCATGGGTGGTAAACTACCGCCTAAAGCGAGAACAGTATTACGATAGCGTTGACCTGTCGTTGCGATCGCCTCCTGATTATCTAAACCCGCTTCCTCAAACGCTGCAAAAGCATCTGCACTCAAAACTTCTGCCCATTTGTAGCTATAATACCCTGCGGCATAACCCCCTGCAAAGATGTGGCTAAACGCACATAAAAACGCATCTTCGGGTAACGGAGGCAAAATCGTGGTCGTTTTAGCAAGGCGGTGACGCACATCTACAGGAGTTTCATCTCCACCTGGCTGATACCGATGATGCAGTTCAATATCCACCAAACTAAAATGCAATTGCCGCAACATTCCACTCCCACTCATATAATGGCGTGCCGCTAATAACTTTTGGTAATAATGTTCCGGTAGGGGTTCGCCAGTTTCATAATGCCTTGCCATCCCCATTAACGTGGGTCGGTCATAACACCAGTTTTCCATAAACTGGCTGGGCAATTCTACCGCATCCCATTCTACATTATTAATCCCCGCCGCTCCAGGATAATCGACCTTAGTCAGCATATGCTGTAACCCATGACCAAACTCGTGGAATAGGGTTTCCACTTCACCAAACGTCATCAGGCTAGGTTTTCCATCAATGGGAGGAGTTTGATTACATACCAAATACGCGACAGGTAAGCGCGTTGAAGTTGTACCCACCTCCATAATTTTGGCACGAGTAATGCACTCATCCATCCACGCACCACCCCGCTTTTCGGCTGGACGGCTGTAAGGATCTAAGTAAAAATAAGCAATTGGCGTACCCGTTTCATCAGCAATTTGAAAATATCGGACATCTTCATGCCACACTGGGGCTTGTCCATCGGCTGGGGTGACAGTAACACTAAATAACCGCTTCACCAACCCAAATAACCCATCGAGGACTTGAGGTAACGGAAAATAGGGACGTAATTCTTCGGCACTAAAGGCAAATTTTTCTTCCCGTTGACGTTCTGACCAAAAGCTGATATCCCAATGCTTTAAATCACTCGCTTCCTCTGCACCTTTCGTAGCAGCAAAGGCTTTCAATGCTTCTAAATCTTTAACTGCTGCATCATAACTCGCTTGACGCAGTTCTTCGAGTAATCCCTCAACTGCCTCTACATTGGGAGCCATTTTACTCGCAAGACTCAATTCGGCGTAACTGTCAAATCCTAATAACTTGGCTTTTTCTTGACGTAGCTCTAAAATTCTCTCAATCAGTGGATTATTATCTAATTCCCCTGAAGAGGCACGACTCACAAATGCCTTATAAAGCTTTTCCCGCAAATCCCGACGGGTGCTGTGCTGCATAAACGGCATATAGCTGGGGAAATCCAAAGTAATTCGCCAAGGACCATTTTCCGCCGTAGCATTTTCTTCACCTGCCGCCCGTGCCGCTTGTGCTGCTAAACTTTTTAAACTAGGGGGTAAACCGTCTACCTCTTCTGGAGTGGTTAGGGTCATACTAAATGCTTTTGTTGCATCTAAGACATGATTCGAGAACTTCGTCGCCAGTTCTGCTAATTCCATCTGAATTTCGTTGAAGCGATCGCGTTTTTCCCCTTCCAATCCTACACCCGACAGTTCCGCATCTCGGATTGCAGCTTCTACAATTCGCTTTTGTGCTGGCTCAAAATTGCTCCACTCCTCTCCATCTCTCAATGCTTTGAATGCTTGATAGAGAGACTGACTTTGGTTGAGTTTATTGACAAATTGTACAACGTTTGGTTGCACTGTTTCTTGAGCTTCGCGCAGTTCGGGGCTATTCTTAACTCCCATTAAATGACCCACAATTCCCCAACTCCATCTCAGGCGTTCAGCTAAACGGTCTAGGGGTTCAACTAAACCTTGCCAAGTTGGGGTAACGGTTGTCTTTAGGGTTGTTAGTTCCTGATCAAGTTCAGCCAGGAGTTGCGTCATCGCCGGGACAACATGGTCAGGTTTAATTGCTGCAAACGGAGGTAATCCTTTACCAATTAATAACGGGTTAGCAGTAACAGTTGCGTTGGCAATCATGGGTGATGTTTAGAAAGAATTTAGTAACGTAAGTTGCTAGCTATAAACCGAATCATTGCTAATTGCTAATTGCTAATTGCTAATTGCTAATTGCTAATTGCTAATTGCTAATTGTTCATAGTTATCGTTTCTTTTTCCAAGTTCTTCCTCTATTCTGAATCTTCCATTAGCGATCAGCGATTAGCCATCAGCCATCAGCCATCAGCCATCAGCCATTAGCCATTAGCCATTAGCCATTAGCCATTAGCCATGATCTCTAGCAGGTGCAACTTATGCCTTGTTCAAGTTTGCATAAGTACTCACTGCTGAGATTGGTCTGCTACTGCTATTAATTATCGTGAAGATTTATTGATCGAGTTGAGCGGTTAACCGTAACAGTTCAGTACCGCTCTCCGCACTATTTTAAGGGATTAACTACGCTTGAGTAAACTAGAAAAGCGATCTTTCAGGCTGGCAAATGTCGATTGAATGAAGTTCGCTGCTGTTGCTGTAGGGCGAGTTGCTACTACAATTGGCTCATCGTTGAAGTCCTTAAGTCGATAACCATACTCTAACTGAGCTTGATGCTTCCGTAGTCTGGGGAACAGACGTAAAGCACCCTTGAGTAACTCATCCTCTTGTTGAAATAGTGCTTGGTTAATTTGACTACTGCGATTCACAGCGACTGAACCCACCGGGAACCAGTTGTCTTGTCCCTTAATGCGAACGTAAACGTTGAATTGTGGCAACCCGGACTTCTTCATGTCGTTATATTTCTGTGAAGCCGCCTCTCGTTTCGCCTTGTTTTTCTTGGCTACCTGCTGTTGGGGTTGCACTTTTCCGAATCCGGTTTGGGTTGCCATAATCCTTACTCCCTTACTCTCTTTACATAAGTTTACACTTTTTTAAGCAAACTCGGAACGTTTTATTAAAACTCGCAAGAACTTCAGATCCTCGACTTCTCTAAGAAATCGGGGATCTGGGTGTGAGGTTTATTTAAGTTTTTTAGCAAGGTCTATTTTAAAATCCCCCGCTATAATCGTTAGACTTAACGGGGGAGTATGTTATTGGCTTTGTGGAGCGATCGCCTGACCCAAGCCGAGATTAATTTTTTTTACTGGCACAAGGATTAGCTTCAGTTTTACCCGCGCAAGGATTAGCTTCAGTTTTACC
>DNGI01000543.1:26892-28300 GCA_003486645.1 Cyanobacteria bacterium UBA11370
CAAGGATTAGCTTCAGTCTTACCCGCACAAGGATTAGCTTGAGTTTCAGCACCGCTTTCAGGTTTAGGTTGTGCCGCGCAGGGATTACTGCAACCCGTAGCTAGTCCCAGACTTAAAATTGAGGCAATAGCAAGTGTAGCAACGTATTTGACCTTCATATTTTCGTTTTTCTTAGGATAAGTGAATTATTGCTCCAGTACACCGTCTGGGCTTGAATTCGATTGAATCTTAAGAAACTTAATATTAACTGAAAAAAAGCTGAGATTAACTTAAAATTACCAACCTTATTCCCTTAATGCTCTTCTACTCAACTGTGACTGACTTTGCTAAATTCCTTGGCTGATCCACATCTAATCCCCGCCGTGCCGCAATATGATACGCTAACAACTGTAAAGGAATCACTGTCAGAATCGGTGAGAGTAACTCCTCCACCGCAGGTACTGGCAATAAATTATCAAACGTATGTGCCGCCTCTTGGTCATCCATCGGCGTTACCCCAATCAATCGCGCATCTCGCGCCTTCGCTTCCTGAGCATTCGAGAGAACCTTCTCATATACACTACCAGGCATAGCGATCGCCACAACCGGAACTTTCGCATCTAACAGTGCGATCGGTCCATGTTTCATCTCTCCTGCCGGATATCCTTCGGCATGAATATAACTAATTTCCTTTAATTTAAGCGCCCCTTCCAACGCAATCGGAAAATTAATGCCCCGTCCTAAAAAGATAAAATCTTGAGTCTCAGCAAACTCATGAGCTAACTCCTCAATATAGCGCTCTTGACTCTCCAAGATTAACTCAATCTCTGCGGGTAATTGGCGCAATCCCGAAATTAATTCTTCAATTCGTGATGGTGGAATCGTTTGTCGTCGGGATGCTAAATCTAACGCTAAACAATAAAAAGCGACCAATTGGGTAACAAATGTTTTCGTCGCCGCCACACCAATTTCAATTCCCGCATGAGTTTCAATAATATGAGGTACGAGATGACCAAGAGAACTTTCTAAACGATTAGTAATCCCCAATAATCGCGGTTGATAGTCAGAGTCTAAACCACTCCGACGATCTTTTTCCATCTCCAGCGCCGCCAGAGTATCTGCCGTTTCTCCGGATTGGGTAACACCAATAGTTAAGGTATTTTTAGTTAAGGGTGAGGGTGCATAACGGAACTCCGAGGCATACTGCACCATTGTAGGAATTCCTGCTAATTGTTCTAACAGGTATTTCCCAACTAAACTGGCATGCCAACTCGTACCACAAGCGAGAATTTGAATATGTTCTAAGTTGTCATAAAGAGATTCTGGAATTCCTAATTGGATCGCCGTGGCAACGGATTTGGTAGCGGATGTAGCGGATGGGTTATTGGTTTTTTCAGCAGCTTTTATTTCTACAGATAACTTATCCGTT
>DNGI01000041.1 GCA_003486645.1 Cyanobacteria bacterium UBA11370
CGCTGTTATTCAGCAAGCCCTAAGTAACAGGTCAGCATTGATTTCCAGTGCTAAAGCGATCGCTTCGGATTCGCCTGGATCGAGTTGCGCTCTATTTTGTAATTGCTCAACCATTGCGCGATCGCTAACAGATCGAACCTCAATCCATTGGAAAGTCTGTACTTCAATGGTTCCAGGAACAGGCGGATCAACAGTCAATTCTTGATAAACCGCTGTTGGAATGAAGATGCGATCGTAAAGCTGTTGAAGCAAGTGAAGGTGTCCGATTGCCGCCAGGTTCGTGAACACGGAAGTATCGCTAATGATTATCACAAGCGACCCAAATCCCGTAGATTTTTTAGATCTAGCTCGAAGTCTTCAACATCGTAGATATACAGTGGTATGTGGCGCTGTTTGAGCAATTCCCGGAAGGCATTAGGCGGCATCTCAGCAAGGTGACTGGCATGACCAATCGTTAGCCGACCTGCTTGAAAGAGCAGCAGTGCAATTTCTTGCTTAAATTCGGCAGCTTCCATTTGGCAGGCGCGAAGGGTTTCGTCAGAGATGAGGACGCTCATAGTTGAGATATGGAAACCACTACTCTTTCAGGATAACTTCCTCCCCCTTTACTGTTCAGTGCGATCGCGTGCTTGGTTTTGGCTGTATGTACTGAACTACCGAGAATCATTCAAGAGGGATAAACTCAACAAACTGATTCCAAAAGTTCAGCAAATAACCGATATACTTTTCCCTTATACCTTTCCAATAGATTGCTTTCTTTGAATCAAAAATTGGCTCTAAATCAGATTGATTTAAGCATTGTTTATATTTAGCTCTTACGCTGTGGCAATAGTTCAGCTTTCTCAAAAATTTTCCGTGCTTTTTGTTGATTGACTGCCAATCAACATAGTAGCGATGAGACTGTAGATATGTATCTACGATGTAGCGACCAATGCGCCCATTTGCATCATAAAACGGATGAATTGCTACAAATTCAGAGTAGAAGCGAATTGACTTTTCTGTAGGATTATATCGGTCATCAAATAAAATTGAAAAGGCTTCATAGAGTTCTAAGCTGATAAGCTCTGGTTTTGTTCCAATAAACTTATTTTTCATCGTCCAAGGGTTGATGCCGCCGAAGTAAACATCCCCACCATCGGGATCGTTAATTTTTCGGAACTGACCTGCATTACCTATAATGCCATGATATAGGAAATCATGAACCTTGAGGCAAAGCTGGTAATATCCATCTTCACTTTGAGTGACTGTACGCAAGACGTTACTACGTTTCTTCTCTAATTCCCTGAAACGAGTGTGTATATTTCTGATTGCTTCCTCATTTTGCAATCCAGAGTTCGTCCCAAAAGTGACAATGAGTTTCTCTAGATAAGCGATCTCTGCATTCTTGTCATGCTGATAACTGTTGTGGGAGTTCACTCAGTAAAATGTGAACCTATATCGTGGCGAGGTTTGACCACTGCTCATTAAAGTCTTGTTCAGCATCGTGCAAGGCATTCTTATAGTTTTCATATGAAGGATACTCAGTAATTTCCTGTGCATCTTTCTCTGCCATGTCTATGACGAATGAGTAGTTTTCTATAGGATAAAAAAGATTATTTGACAAATCAAAAGGTTGAAAGTTTTTAGCAAAGCGCTGTTGACGATAATAAGAAATAATCAATTCATCTGAGATTGGCTCATTACTTTGTGTTTTTTTCCATGGCTCTTCTGTGTGAGTCATGGCTGAAAGTGTAAAGGCATCAAATGATATGTAGTTCTCAAGGATAAAATCAACGAGTTCTTTTTCGACTCCGCTAATATTAAGTTCGTCTAACTTACTAGGAGAAATTACGCTACTTCCATAGGTTTTATAGTGATTATAAACTTGTCTATTGACAGGCCCATAATCCCAGTGTTCAAAATTTCCCTGTACAAATTGGTGTCCTGCAACCAATGTCCAGACCTTAATGTAATAAAGAAGCTTTTGAAGTTTCATAGGAGTAATGCCATCAGGACTCTGGTGAGAAAACTGACGAACGATATATTTTGATAGCGCAATAACGTCCATACTACTCCTCCTTACTATAGTTATAGTCTAGCGTGCGCGATGCGATCGCAGCGGCTAAGACAGCAGACCCTATGTAATATGTAATATAGTATTTTCATTTGATTTGTGAACCCCACCCCTGCCCTCCCCTTGCTTGCGGGGAGGGTTTGGGAGGGGTAATATTTTTACGTTCTGTATGGAAATGCTATAGCTCAGTGTCTTATGAATTGAGTTTCCAGCGTCAAGTTGCTTCGAGGTTATCGGTTTGCTGCGACAGTTCCTATAAGGAGGAATAAGGATAGCCATTCCTACAAAATTTATTATCCTTTTTATTCCGTATGTCGTAATCGTAATCTGCGGATACGTGGTTGCATGGCGGAGGTTCGGAACTGCTGGTGTCTTTGGCTGGACAGCGCTATTAGCGTTGCTCCAACTCATTCTTGCAGCCAGTACCAACAGTGGGCGAAGGTTTGACGTTATGGCTCCTTTGATGATCAGCTTCTTAAGTTTTGCGATTGGAACACTCATTAACCTAAATTCCGCCAATCGGAATTAGGTATAGTGGAGGCGTTCAAGTCGCAGTCAATTTCTAAACCCTTGCCAATAACAACAGACCACTAACGACCCTTACCAGTTCACTTGAATTGTGCCCAACTTACTTCCCTAACTCTTGAGAGCGCCGATAAGCCGCTTGTACTGCTTCAATTAAAGCTGAACGGAAACCAAAACGCTCCAACTCCGCAATCCCAGCAATGGTAGTGCCACCTGGACTCGTCACTTGGTCTTTGAGTTGAGCAGGATGGAGTTGTTTGTTTTGCAACAGTTGAGCCGTTCCCAGTACGGTAGAGAGCGCTAACTTAGAAGCGATCGCTCTCGGTAAACCTGCGGCTACACCGCCATCGGCAAGGGCTTCAATCATAATAGCCACATAGGCGGGTCCTGAACCCGATAAACCTGTCACCGCATCCATCAACGACTCTGGCACCTCTACAACGTCCCCTACTGCCCCAAAGATGGCGGTTGCCTGTTCCATGTGACTGGGTTTAACACTTTTTCCCGGTGCGATCGCCGTAATTCCTGCTCCTACAGTTGCTGGGGTATTGGGCATTGCCCGAATCACTGGCTGATGCCCAAACACTCCTTCTAACTTCCTTAACGACACACCCGCTAATATTGAAATCACCAAGGGCAATTCATCCGGTGCTTGACCATTGCTCTCCTGTTTCGGAGCTAAGTCTTTTGCTACCCCCTCAAACACTTGAGGTTTAATCGCCAATAACAAAACCTCCGATGCAGATGCCGCTGCTCGGTTCTCTGAAGTTACGTTCACCCCGTAGTTTTGAGCCAAAACGTCTCGTCGGTGAGGCTGTGGTTCACTAACCAGGACTTGATCAGGGCGATATACCTGTTGAGCCACCAGGCGGGATAAGATGGCTTCTCCCATTACCCCGCCGCCAATCACACCAAGCTTGATGGACACCCCAGAACTCCTCTTTATTTATTTTGGATTTTGGATTTTGGATTTTAGAGTTTCGACTCAATCTAAAATCGAAAATCGAAAATCCCTACTGAGCCATCCGATCCGGTTCAGATGCCCAAGCCGGGGCTGGGGCGGCTGGACGGGAAGTACGAGGTTGAGGCGTAGCGACTTCATGAACGACACCAGACTGAGTGCTAACCTGCACACAACTGGGAGTAAACAAGAAAATACTTTCCCCAATTCGTTCCTGATGACCATCAATGGCATACGTGCCACCTGCCACAAAGTCTACCGCTCTTTGGGCTTGGTCTGGGTCCATAATCGTTAAGTTTAAGACCACTGACTTACGCTCTCGCAGAGCCTGAATCACCTGCGGCATTTCTTCAAACGAACGCGGCTCAATCACTGCCACTTCCGAAATCCCATTCACAGCTCCAGGCATTCCAATCACATTATTCATCGAACTTGACCCCATTCCTGCTTCTGATCCTACAACTGAACGTTCCCGAACGCGTCGTCGGTTAGGCCGTTCTTCCTCCGGCGGCGCTTGAGGCTGCGGCTCTTGCTGATAGGCATTTTGATAGGTATCCCCATCATCGTCATAATCATATTCGTATTCCACTGGCTCGTTTAGCCCTACGAAATCTCGTAGTTTAGTAAAAAGGTTGTTCATAATAATTCATTCTCCATCACAACTTTAGTTTGACACGACCAAGCCAACAGAAGTCAAAAGTATACACTACTCTCAGAAAAACAGGTAGTCGTACAAAAATACGACCCGCAACGGGCAGCAACTTCTGCGATGACAATCCCTATCATAGGGTCATTTGTTCATTGTGCATTGTTCTTCGACGGGCAACTGACCACTAACAACTAACAACTTTATCAACCCATTCGCTCACCAAAAATAATTTGTCCCAGCCGCACCATCGTAGCACCCGCTTGTACAGCGATCGCGTAATCTCCGGACATCCCCATTGACAGCTCGTGCATTTGTAGATTTTGCCAGTTTTGCTGCTTGATTTTACTGGCTAAATCACGGGTACGCTCAAACACGTCAAAACTCTCCTGGGGCGATAATCCCAGCGGCAGAATCGTCATTAACCCTTGAATTTGAAGCGCCTCACAGCGATCGAGTTCGGATAAATCTGCGAGTAATTCGGGTACTGTCCAGCCATATTTATTCGGATCTGGCAACATTTTGACCTGAAGGCAAACGTGCGGTTTTAAGGATAACTCAGCAGCTAGGCGATTCAGTCGCTGGGCTAATTTAAGACTGTCACAAGAATGAATCCACTGAAATTGTTCTAAGGCTTTCTTGGCTTTGTTCGCCTGGAGATGCCCAATTAAATGCCAGTTCAGGTTTGGCAACTCTTGCAGATGAACCTGTTTAGCCGCCGCTTCTTGAATTTGACTCTCCCCAAAATCTCGAACTCCCGCCTCATACGCTTCCCGCATCGCATCGACTGACACCTGCTTGGTGACAGCAATTAGCCGCACTCCTGGTGGTAGTTGTTGGCGAATATGAGCAATCCGTTCTGCAATTGAGCCAGTCATAGGAGTTTAGATTTTAGATTGCGGATTTTGGATTTGGAAGAATGGCACGCACTTGGACAGAGATTGTGGAAACGGAGTGCAGCATGACGGAATAAAACTATCTAGCCGAAAACGTTGAAAAAGCTTACATAGCTGCCTACTCCGACGGAGAACGCTACGCCAAGTGCCTCCTATCCTCTGCCTTTTTGTACTGAGGAACAGTTCCAAAATCCAAAATCCAAAATCCAAAATGGGATAGGTCATTGGAACGTTTGCTGATGAATGACCTGAAGCTGTTCAAGATCCTTGGATAGACCCATGCGCCGAAGTAAGCGGAGACGATTTTCTACTAAATGGCGAGCGTCCGAACGACTGATCGGTTCAAAGGCAAGACCATTCGGACCCGTCGTCACCAGAAAAAATAGGCGTTGGGCATAAAGGGTGGTGAACAATTCCTGGTTCTCTTCAACCATGCAAACGCGAAAAAGCAGACCAAATGTTGGATGATTCAGGTAGGTTTCCATTAAAACCCTGCAATAGAGTTGTTAGACAACTGGTTGGACAATTGAGTATAAGCATTTGAGTGTAGTCGGAATGTATAATGCCCAGTTTAAGCAAAAATGCTAACAAGTAATGCTTCTCAAGGCTGAGTCAGATGGCATTTACAGTTTTATCACAGCTATTCCCCCCCCATGTTTATATCACTACTAGGGCATAGGGCATAGGGTATCCGAGTAGATTCGCAGTAAATCATCTGTTTTCAATGCCCAGGGAAAGATACAAATTGTATTGCTATATGCTACAAACGGGATTGCCACCCACTAACATCGCGTACATACCCAGCCGAGTTGTAATGGGTCATTCATGAAAACTTGAAAATTGTCGCCTATTGAATTTTCCATTAACACATTTCTCAAGCACTAAAATATCTCGCTACCGGATGATAAGCAATGATTGCCGTGGTAGATTGTTCAGGATACAATTGCTCACTTTCATCCATGTATAAGTTAATGCGATCGCTTCCTAATAACTCCAACAACTTATATTGATCCTGAATAGTAGGACAAGCTGGATAACCAAAACTGTACCGCGAACCCCGATATCGTTGCGCTAAAACATCCCGAATTGTCGCAGGTTCCTCACTACCAAATCCTAATTCCCGACGAATTCTAGCGTGTGTCCATTCTGCCAATGCTTCCGCCATTTGTACTGCCAACCCATGGAAGTACAAATAATCCGTATATTGGTTAGATTCAAATAATTTTTTCGCGTATTCTGTCGCAATTTCTCCTACCGTTACAGCTTGCATGGGAAAAACATCTAAAGATTTGTTGATTCTCTCCTCTTTAGGGAGGTAAAAATCAGCAATACATAGGCGGCGACCCGACTTTTGGCGAGGGAAGTGGTAGGTTGCAATAGGTTCTATCGTCTCTAGAATTTCTGCCTTCGTTTGGTTAATGACTTCCGGATCATAAAGATGGACTGAATTACCTTCAGCTAAACAAGGAAAATAACCATAAATTACCTGGGGATGCAACAAATTTTCCGCAATAATACGCTGCTTCCACTCTTCCAGAATAGGGTAAACTCGATCAGCCAGAAACTGATTATACTCCTCGCGTGATTGCCCTTGGGGTTTACGAAATTGCCATTGTCCAGCAATTAATGCTTGTAAATCCAAATACCAAAATACATCTTCCAACGAAATCTCTTCCGCTTTTAATACCCGCGTTCCCCAAAACGGAGGCATAGGACGAACAATATCCAAACTAACCTGATCAGAACGCCTAATATCTTGACTCCCAGACGTACTACCAACAGATCCCTTATTCCCCCGTTCTAAATTCCCCTGTTCTACAACCTTATCTTCCAACACCAACTCATCCGTTACATCCGTTACCCCATCCGTTGCCACCGCCGTTGCCACCGTCTCATCCAAAAATCCGTGCTGATCATCCCACTTCCCCGCCGCTTTTGCAGGCATTAACTTATCCATAAAATGCAAATCCGAAAACGCATCTTTGCCATAAATCACCTTACCTTTATAAGTATTCTGACAATCCTCATAAACAAATTTTTGCGTCAACGCTGCACCACCCAAAATCACAGGAACAGTTATTCCCCGTTCATTAAACGTCTCCAAATTATCCTTCATAAACGCCGTCGATTTCACCAACAACCCACTCATAGCAATACAATCAGCCTTGTGTTCTTCATAGGCATCAATAATATTATCTACAGGTTGCTTAATACCCAAATTAATCACCTTATACCCATTATTTGAGAGAATAATATCCACCAAATTTTTACCAATATCATGAACATCCCCTTTAACGGTAGCAATCACAACCGTTCCCTTAGCATTATTTCCCGCCTCTTCTTTTTCCATGAAGGGTTCTAAATACGCTACCGCCGCTTTCATGGTTTCCGCCGATTGTAAGACAAACGGGAGTTGCATTTGTCCCGAACCAAAGAGTTCGCCAACAACTTTCATGCCATCCAAAAGGAAGGTATTAATAATATCCAGAGGCGGATACTTTTCTAACGCTTTAGCCAGTTGTGCTTCTAATCCAATGCGTTCACCATCAATAATATGACGGGTGAGGCGTTCTTCAACGGGGAGACTTTCATCACCTGAGCGATCGCGTTTTGTGGTTTTTCCTTCAAATAACTGAGTCAGTTCAGTTAAGGGGTCATAAACACAAACATCTCCATCAAACTGTCTTTGATCATAAATCAATTTCCGGCAAACGTCTTGATGCTCTGGCTCAATTTTTGCTAAGGGTAAAATTTTACTGGCACTGACAATCGCTGAATCCAATCCGGCAACCGTAGCTTCATGCAAAAACATCGAATTTAAAACCACCCGCGCCGCCGGATTTAGCCCAAAGGAGATATTAGAAACTCCTAAAATAATATGACATCCGGGTAATTCTGCTCGAATCCGACGAATTGCTTCAATTGTAGCTTTTCCATTGCCTCGATCTTCTTCAATTCCCGTCGAAATAGGCAGCGCCAATGTATCAAAAAATATCTCGTAAGCCGGAATTCCATACTCTACTGCTTGGCGATAAGCACGTTGAGCAATTTCAAACTTTTTCTCTGCCGTGCGTGCCATTCCCTCTTCATCAATTGTACCAATAACTACCCCCGCACCGTATTTTTTGGCAATTTCCAATACCTTGAAAAAACGCTCCTCGCCATCTTCATAATTAGTAGAATTCAGTAAGCACTTACCCCCAGCAACTTTTAATCCAGCTTCCATCTTTTCCCATTCCGTAGAATCCAACATTAAAGGTAGGGTAATATTGGTCACTAAACGGGAGACTAATTCGTGCATATCCCGCACACCATCACGCCCGACATAATCCACATTCACATCCAGAATATGTGCCCCTTCCCGCACCTGGGACTTTGCCAAAGAAACCAACCCATCCCAGTCTTCAGTATTCAATAAATCGCGGCATTTTTTAGAACCACTAGCATTTAAACGTTCCCCTACAATAAGAAAAGAATTATCCTGTTCATAAGATTGAGTACTATAAATAGATGCTGCCGAGGGTTCAAAATTTGGATGGCGTTCTTTTGGCTTTAATGTTTTAGCAATTTCCGCTAATTGGTGAATATGTTCTGGGCGCGTTCCACAACATCCTCCAATCACTTGCACACCCAAATCTTCGACAAAGTGCATTAACGCCATGCGTAATTCCATCGGCGTTAGTTTGTAGTGCGCTTTCCCTCCGATATTTTCCGGTAAGCCAGCATTTGGAATACAGGAAACCACAAACGGTGAATGTTTTGATAGATATTTAATATGATCCGCCATTCGGTCTGGACCTGTCGCACAATTCAAACCGAAAATATCAATAGGATAACGTTCTAAAATCGTCAACGCTGCACTAATTTCTGAACCGACTAACATCGTTCCCATGACTTCCATTGTCACCGAAACCATTATGGGGCGGCGTTCTCCCTTTTTCTGAAAGACTTGTTCAACGCCATTTAATGCCGCTTTAATTTGCAACACATCCTGGCACGTTTCAATAATAAATAAATCTACACCGCCATCATAAAGTCCCTCAGCTTGTTCAGCAAAAGTCGCTTGCAGGGTATCAAAATCAATATGACCGAGTGTCGGTAATTTAGTCGTTGGACCGATTGAACCTGCAACAAATCTGGGTTTTTCTCCGGTAGAAAATTCTGCGGCGACACGTTTGGCTAATTCAGCAGATTTCTTATTCAAATAATACGCTTGATCGGCTAGATCGTACTCCGCCAAAACAATAGAAGTCGCACCAAAGGTATCCGTTTCAATTACATCTGCCCCTGCTGCCAAAAAGTCACGATGCACCTTTTCTACAGCTTCTGGTTTAGTATGGACCAGATACTCGTTACATCCCTCGTAGTGCACCCCACCAAAATCTTCTGCGGTTAGGTTTTGGGTTTGCAGGTTGGTTCCCATTGCGCCATCGAAGACGATGACAGGGCGTTCAGGGCTATGGAGACGAGTGAGGAAGGGACTGTTCATAAGGGTGTTTAAATACAGATTTGGGATAGGCTTTGGTGCAATGATGCGTAACGCATCCTGTCTTTACATTATTGTGCAAAATCGAGGAAATTTGGCAGTGATTTAGGGAGATCAAGCACAAAAAAATGTTAACACTCTAGATCGGAGTTTGTTTATACTGGAGATTAAGCTGTTATGCTTTTAAATTATTTAAGGAAATAGAGAGTATGGCAATGGGAATTCAGCGGCTGAAAAATGGGCTGCTTTCTCTATTTCTTAAGTCTAACTGCCCATTATGCGATCGCCCGACTGAAACTGAAGTATGTGAGTATTGCTATCGCCAGTTGCAACGGTGTCAACTGAAAAATCCTAGTCAATTCTGGGAAGGAGAGTTACCTATATTGGTATGGGGCAATTATGGCGGTACGTTGAAACGAGCGATCGCTGCCCTAAAATATGATAACCACCCTCAGTTAGCGCGTCCTTTAGGGTTTTGGTTAGGTGAAGCTTGGTTGAATTCTGCCGTTGCTAAAACGGTCAAAAAATTAACCGTGGTTCCGATTCCCCTCCACCCTAGTAAACAACAAAAACGGGGTTTTAATCAAGCTGAATTAATTGCCCAAACTTTTTCTCAATTTACAGGTTATAAACACCAACCCTACGGTTTAGAACGAGTGATAGAAACTGAAGCCCAGTTTAATTTATCCGTACAGGAGCGATCAAAAAATCTAGCGGATGCCTTTGCACTTGGTAAACCCTTTCGTCGTCATCCTCCTACTTCTCCAGTATTGATATTAGATGATATTTATACCACAGGTGCTACCGTGAAATCAGCGACAAAGATTTTACAACAACAGGGGATAGAGGTTTATGGAGTCGTAGCGATCGCGCGTCCGTTGGGTAGAGTCTAAGCTGCCCTTGCATTTAAGAAAGCAAATAGTCAGCAGCTAGGATGCCTGTCAGCATTGGGTTTTCCCATTTTGAATGCAAGAATGCAAGAATGCAAGAATTGCTTAGTAAGCTGTTCCTCTTGCATCATTATGAAATAGCGATCACATATCAAGGCATCCACTCTACGACAACGTTGCCCTACAAAGGATGAAATATCTTTATGTTCTAAACTATTCACATAACGAACTTGACGTGCTACTTAGGCAATCTTGAGTTTAAAGAAAGTTTGTGTAAACGATAACTCTGGGCTATTTTGATCAGACAATTGTTTCTAGTTAACAAGTTACCCTTAATATGACCTCGGTACACTCTCACCAAAAAGCCAAAGCCCTCAAACCCTCCAGTCGCCGCCCCGCCAAGGAACTCTGTAGCGAGTGTGGACTGTGTGATACATATTACATCCATTATGTCAAGGATGCTTGCGCTTTTTTAAATCAACAAATTGCCGAACTTGAAGAACAAACCCATGGACGCAGCCGCAATTTAGATAATCCGGATGATTGGTATTTCGGTGTCAATCAAACCATGACGGCGGCACGAAAAATTCAACCGATTGAAGGGGCACAGTGGACGGGAATTGTAAGCAGCATTGCAATTGAAATGCTCAATAGTGGCAAAGTAGAAGGTGTTGTCTGCGTTCAAAATACCAAGGAAGATCGCTTTCAACCCATGCCAATTATCGCCCGAACGCCGGAAGAAATTCTAGCCGCACGAGTTAATAAACCGACTCTATCACCCAACCTTTCAGTATTAGAACAAATCGAACAATCGGGGATGAAACGGCTATTGGTCATTGGTGTCGGTTGCCAAATTCAAGCCTTGCGAACGGTGGAAAAACAATTGGGTTTAGAAAAACTCTATGTTTTGGGTACGCCTTGTGTGGATAACGTCACCCGTGCTGGGTTACAAAAATTCTTAGAAACGACCAGCAAGTCACCGGAAACCGTAGTGCATTATGAATTTATGCAAGATTTTCAGGTACACTTTAAACACGAAGATGGCTCGATAGAAAAAGTTCCTTTTTTCGGACTCAATACTAAAGAACTCAAGGATGTTTTTGCTCCCTCATGTATGAGTTGTTTTGACTATGTGAATTCCTTAGCAGATTTAGTGGTAGGCTATATGGGAGCTACCTTCGGTTGGCAATGGATTGTTGTCCGAAATGATACGGGACAAGAAATGTTAGATTTAGTGCAAAATCAGATAGAAACGCAGCCAGTTATATCGAAGGGAGACAGACATAATGCTGTACAACAAAGCATCCCTGCGTATGATAAAGGTGTCACTCTACCTATGTGGGCAGCGAAATTAATGGGGGTTGTGATTGAAAAGATTGGTCCCAAAGGGTTAGAGTATGCTCGTTTCTCAATTGACTCTCACTTTACCCGCAATTATTTATATGTGAAGCGCCACCATCCGGAAAAATTAGAAGCACACGTGCCAGAGTATGCGAAGCGAATTGTTGGGCAATATAAGTTACCTGATTAAATCAATCCTATCATGTCCGGCTGAATACCCATAATTCAAATAGATAGGGGGATGGGGAGATGGGGGGAGGTTTTATTGCGGCTAATTAACCAGACATGATATCAGACTGTTTTAAATTGGAAGGAGAATTTTTAGTGTTGAGTTAAAGAACGTTTTTAATGACTCCACTCAAGACTCAAAACGTTGGGAGTGGGGAGCTATTTTTGGGTTCGTTAGCGTCGATTAGGTTATGTCTGAATCTTCTATTCGAGTTACTATTAAGCTTTTTGCGGCTTATCAAGATGCCTATGGTGTCCCAGAACTTCAGCGAGAATTTTCTGGATCAACTCCGGTATCAGCTATTCTTGATGGATTGATTGCCGAACATCCAGAACTTCACGGATGGCGGGATCTCACCCGTTTTGGGATCAATCTCCAGTTTGCTGAACCCGACACTCTCCTGCAAGATGGCGATGAAGTCGTGCTAATTCCCCCGGTTAGTGGTGGCTAATTGATTAGACTTCTTGCAGAAGTGGGGAGTGGGGAGTGGGGAAGAAAATGCAACTGTACCTCACCCATTTGAGAAAGGCTATAACTCTACACATCCAGAACCCCGCCGACTTCTTGAAGAAGCAGGAGTTTTTGGGCTTTCGCAAATTTTTTCCTCCTCAAACCTAAAAAAAACTTTAGTGCTAATCAGAGTTATAGGTTTTGTGCAGAGCGATCGCACTGGAGGAGATTCTTCGTCATTTTACAACGGTAACAATCTCAAAACTTACAAATCTAAATCCGTTACTGCACCAATACTACTAGAGGAAACTAACTTGGCATATTTAGCTAATACACCTGTGGTATAACGAGGTTTAGGCGGTTGCCAATTTGCCCGACGTTCTTGTAGTTCTGCATCGGATACATTGAGCTGTAATAATCGTTGTGGAGCATTAATGGTGATTGTATCCCCTTCTTGAACTAAGGCGATCGCACCTCCTACTGCTGCTTCGGGTGCAACATGACCTACGACTAAACCATACGTCCCACCCGAAAACCTGCCATCGGTAATTAAACCCACGGAATCTCCTAAACCTGCACCAATAATTGCTGAGGTTGGTGCTAACATTTCCCGCATTCCGGGTCCACCTTTTGGTCCTTCGTAGCGAACTACAATTACGTCTCCTGCATTAATCTTTCCTGCTAAAATTGCTTCTAAGCAAGATTCTTCGGATTCAAATACTCGTGCTGGACCCGTAATTTCTGGTTTTTTAACCCCCGTAATTTTCGCAACTGCCCCTTCGGTTGCTAAATTTCCTCTTAAAATGGCTAAGTGTCCTTGAGGATACAAGGGATTATTCCAAGGATGAATAACATCTTGATCAGCAGGCGGTTCATTGGGTACATCGGCTAATACTTCCGCGATGGTTTGACCTGTAATGGTTAACGCATCCCCATGTAATACATCATGGACCAATAACATTTTCATCACTTGAGGAATGCCACCAACACGGTGCAAATCAATCGCTACATATCGACCACTGGGCTTTAAATCACATAATACCGGAACTCTCCCCCGAATCGTTTCAAAATCATCCAGGGATAACTCCACACCAATCGAATGAGCGATCGCTAATAAGTGTAATACGGCATTGGTAGAACCGCCGACCGCCATAATTACAGCGATCGCATTTTCAAACGCTTTACGAGTTAAAATTTGTTTGGGTAATAACTGATTGCAAATGGCTTCTACTAATACAAACGCCGATTTTTCTGCACTATCCGCTTTTTCCGCATCTTCCGCCGCCATCGTAGACGAATAGGGCAAACTCATTCCCATCGCTTCAAACGCGGAAGACATGGTATTCGCTGTAAACATTCCCCCACACGAACCCGCACCTGGACAAGCATTACGTTCCACTGCCATTAATTGGGTTTCGTCAATTTTGCCTGCACTGTATTGTCCCACAGCTTCAAACGCACTGACTACAGTTAAGTCGCACCCGTTGTAAGATCCGGGTTTAATCGTGCCACCGTAGACAAAAATAGCCGGAATATTCAAGCGTGCGATCGCAATCATCGCTCCTGGCATATTCTTATCGCAACCGCCGATAGCCAAAACGCCATCCATACTTTGACCATTGCAGACGGTTTCAATGGAATCGGCAATGACATCTCGTGATACGAGGGAGTATTTCATCCCTTCCGTTCCCATAGAAATGCCATCACTAATGGTAATTGTGCCGAACATCTGGGGCATAGCACCCGCATTTTTAATTCCCACTTCAGCACGTTGGGCTAATCCATTCAATCCCACATTGCAGGGAGTAATGGTACTGTAACCATTGGCAATACCAACAATGGGTTTAGTGAAATCTGCATCAGTGAACCCAACAGCCCGTAACATAGCACGGTTTGGCGATCGCTGAACGCCCTGGGTTACGACTTGGCTTCTAATGTTGTTCGACATAGGTCTATTCTTCCTTTAGGTAGGCGCTATAAAATTATGGGTTTTGACACTCCCCGGACTAAAGTCGCGGGGATTCTGCCGACAGAGTAGACTGAGATAGTGTCCACAATCTGACTCTCGCTACGGTCGCCAAAGACCGTCTACCCAGTCGGTCTAGGTCAATGCCTAGCTTTCTGGCTACTTTGCTCATTATGTTTGCAGCACCGTTTAAGTCTGCATTGATTAGTGAGCCGTTTTTACTTTTATACAATCCGCGCTTTGTCCTTCTACCAGACGCTTTCCACCCTTCAGGCTTTTCGCCGTATTTGGGTAGGGAGTCACCATCTAAGTAGCTGGCTTTACTGGTGTAGGATTCTTCCGTAATCACAAGCCTAATGCCGTGCAAATTGCACAATTGTTCAATTCTGTCTCTGAGTTTTCCTAAAGGTATTTGAACAAATTTTTGGTTGTTCACTCTACCCATGTTGGTATGGCACTTAAAGCCTTCATTCCAGCCAAGTACAATTGTTCCGATGCCGTATTTAATACAGTGATTGATTATCAACCTAGCCGCTTTATTGATACCATCTTTCATCCGATGGTTGCGTTTACGGGTTACACGGTCAAGCCATGTGTCCCAATAACCTTGAGGCTTATTTTCCTTACGAGTTGAAACCTGTTTATTCCAGTATTGATTAAAGGCTTTCATGGCACGAGCATCAATCAAAAAGGAGTTACCAAGGGTATCAACACAAGCCGCTAAATTGTCAGCCGTGCCTAAGTCAATTGATAGCGCTTGGTCGCTTAGTCCTGTACAGCAAATCTTTTCGGTTAGCTCATAAGAAGCTTCTAAGTAAAACGCACCATTCTTAGGTAAGATAGTCCATTCTTTGACCTTGGTTACATCTAAATTGGTTGGCATGGGAAGTTTAAAGCTGTCAATACCAAACCAGCGTTTAACTGTGAGACCAACAGAGAACTGAAGTTGTCCATTAACTATTTTTGGCTTTTGACCCCCTGAGTTAGGATAAGCCACCTTGAACAGCTTTGAGCCTTTCAGATAGCTTGGCAGTTTTGGCTTGTTGGATAGTTGTCCTTTGAACCCAAGCTCACGCAAACCTTTGTAAGACTTGAAGGCTTCAGCAACGCTTAATAAGGTTTGTTGCGCTGGCGTTGATGGCAAAGACTGAGCAATCTGACTTTTCCCTACAGTTGATTCATACACTAAGTCAAACTTTCCTGTCATCAATAAACCCGTCTTAAAGAAAGTTTGACGCGCCAAATACACACCACTGTTGTAAAGCTTCCCTGATTGCTCACACAGGTATTGGAGTACTGCCTTTGTCTGTTTATCTGGATGGAGTAGCATTTGCTGCACTCCCATCAGTTTCTTTACTTTAGCCACTTCGACCTCTTTGAATATTGTTGATTGCTTGATTGTAATCTACAATTGTTTATGGACTAACAGTTACTTCTTTTCAACAGCAGGCAACGTCAGTGCTGAAATAATTCAACGTTATATCAGTGACCCACATCAGGGTTGAAGGCTGGAGGCGGTTAAAACCGCTCCCGTGCGTTCCTCTCCGGTCTGAAGACGCGGAGTTTCCCGCAACGGAGGTACTCTGATGAGTTATGAATTATGAATTATACGGCATTTTCGTCCCTGTCCAAAACACATCCACATTTCGGGCATTCATGAGTAGACTTCTTGCGGAATTACGATGGAACCCTTTCTCAATCACAGGTTTACCATTTTGGGATTGCGATCGCCAAGCCTAAGTAAAACCAAGGTTTTTCAAGCGGGAATTGAATATCGATCCAGAGAGTATCTAACTCAAGGGATGCGATCGCACTCTCTAAGTAAAATACTATTTTGTATCGGGATCACCACCAAGTTCTTTCAATTTAGCTAACAATCTCTCAACTTGTTGCTGTGCTAATTCTCGTTGTTGCCGTTCCGTTTCAACCTGTTGCTGTGCTAATTCAGCATCTTGCTGTGCTGCAATTGCCCTTTCTTCAGGTGTGGGAATCAATTGCCCATCTGCACTAAAAAACCGCAATTCTGACTCATACACTCCCAAAAATAACTCCAACTGCTGACTCCACAACCACCCATATTCATTTAACTCAATCGGTTGATACTTACCCCCCATTAATCGGAATCCTTGAAACTCTAATGTATCAGGATGAAACCAAAAGTATTCCAGTGTCCGAAACGTATCCTGATAAAGTTTTTTCTTAACGTCTTTATCAACCTTAGCCGTGCTATTAGAGAGCAATTCAATAATAACATTAGGATATTTCCCCTCCTCTGCCCACAATACCCAACTTTTGCGAGGTCGATTTTCTGTACCCAGTACCACAAAAAAGTCGGGTCCTCGGAAATCTCGCGTGGTAATGTGTTCGGGACTAAAATAAATGGTGAGATTGCCAGTCGCATAGAAGTCAGTGCGATCGCGCCACCACCATTTCAAGCAAGCTAATAGTAGTTCTATCTGATCTCGATGCAAATCGCTTTCCAATTCCGGTTCATCACTCCACAAATCACATGGAGGAATAATAATATCTTCCTGTTCATTTTGTGCAGTTAATTGACCAGCACCTGAATTCTGAGCAAGTGTCATGGGAGTAAGGAACAAAATTGCTACCTTTAGTTTATACCGAGATCTTGCACCCTAAACTGCAAATCGAGTTAGGGAGGGTGCATCCCAATTTTGCCAAAATACCTGTTGAAAAGGAAAT
>DNGI01000542.1 GCA_003486645.1 Cyanobacteria bacterium UBA11370
AGAATGGTGCAAGATCTGAGATACAACAGATTCTGAACGTTCGACTCAAGCTGACAGATTGAACAATTTAGGCTTGACTCAATTCGCCCAGAGGAATTATCAAAAAGCCCTTGAATACTTTGAAGAAGCCATTAAATTACAGCCACAGATTTCACTGTATTGGTATAACAAAGGTGCCGTTTTAATTGAGTTGGGTCGAGACAGAGAAGCAATTGAAGCCAATGAAACCGCCTTAGCCTTAAATAATAATTGGCCAAATGCCAGCCCTTCTTTGGCTTGGAATAATCGAGGACTGGCTTTAGAAAATTTGAACAGGTTTGATGAAGCACTCCAATCTTATCAACAGGCGATTAAACTGGCACCAAATGAGACCCAAGCTCAAACTAATCTGAGCAATCTGGAGAATTATCTAGCCAGCAATCTATCTGTAGAAAACCCGACTCAACAAAGCTCACAAGCCGACCCAGAAAAGAATATATTGGAAACGCTCTTGGGTGCGGTACAGGGTGCATTTAATGAAGACCAAACTCTCACTGAAGGTAGTATCGATCTCGTCATCAGTTTAATTCCGATTATCGGTCAAGTCGCTGATGCCAGAGATTTAGCCGCCTATCTTTACAGAATTGTTTTCAAGAAACAATACAACGATCCTGGGAATTGGGTGGGATTAACGTTGACCTTGATTGGGTTAGTTCCGGTGGTTGGGGATATAACTAAGTTCATCGGGAAAATAGTACTCAAGGAAGGTGTACCAGCCATCAGTAGATATTTAGAAGATATCTTAACGCTGATTGAAAAAATAAATCCCGAACGGGTTGATATTAATCAACTCAGAAAGGCGATCGCCAACAATTGGGATAGTGGTGTAAAAGCGGGAAAAGAGTTATGGAATACAGCACTCAATCAACTGTCGAATTGGGTGAATGGAATTCCTGAGTTACTATTTTCTCAACAGAAGCGACAACTGAGTGAGGCAATACAAGAAGTTCGCACTCAAAGCGATGGAATGCTATCTCAGGCTTTTGATCAGATTCGGCGTAAAATTGAAGAGGGTTTGGATGAGATTGGACGATTACTTAATCGGAATGGGGAGTTGGTCACTCCAGAGGGAGTGAGAGTGCCGTCCGATGAGGGGATAAATGGGCCACTGCGGATTGAAGGAAGTGGAGGAAGCCGTGGCAACTTTGTGCCTTCACAAGGTTTTAACGAACTTAGACAGAACGCTCAAACAGCAATTAGAAGTTGGAATTTATCAGATGCCGAATTGCAGAAAATCTCCAATCTTCTTGAAAGTGCAAGAGTAGCAGGTGATAACGATCTCCCACGGCTCATCCAAGAGACAATTCAACGCTCACCCTCTGAAGCCCAAGGTCGAGTGATGCAATTTGTCGATACACTATCGAGAAGGCAGCAATCAATCCCATCTAGATTTTCAATCGGTAATAGACCTTTGGCAGAAGGCGGTCAAAACGTGGTGTTTGAAATGTCAGAAAATAGAAATTTGTTAGTGAAAAAGCCGAGAGAAGGAAAAGGCAATTTTAGGGATGAATACCGAGCTTTGCTGAGAATGGAAATGATGGGAATTCAGACGGCGCTTGTGAAAAAGGCCGAACTCAACGGAGAAACTGTTTTGATTTTAGAAAAAATCCCCGGAGCGATTAGTAAAGATATAATGGATACGAGAGAGGGGCCAAGATATGTACATCTAGTGACGGAAAAAACCATCCAGGATTTAGAGAGAATCTATGAAACTTTACAACGGAATGAAGTTGATATCAGAGACTTTCAATTTATGGTAAGAGAAGGGGATGGGGCTGTCATTATGGTCGATCCTAAAATAATGCGAACTGATACACCGCCAGAGGAAGATATAGAAAGGATTATTAATAAATTTAAAGAGTTTAATCAACGCTGAGGCCGAGGAAGATAAAATGGTAGATTATGAAAAAGATATAAAACCGAATAAGCTATCTAATCAAAAAGATTTTTTGCAGACAGCAATGGATCGCAAACTTTTAGAAATTGAAAGATTTTTTGTGACTCCAATAGAATCTTTTTTAGAACGCGGAAAGAAAGAATGTCGTCAAAGATGCGATTATTTTTGCTTGAATTTAGGTGAAACACAATTTTGGTTTGAACCACATTTGAATCAAACATTCAGATTTTATTCAGCTAATGCGCCTATCATCCGATTTCCCGAAATTTATGATGGCTGGTATGATAATAAATATCAATTATCTCAAATAAAGAATCTAGCCTCAGAAAGGTTAAAAAAATGTCTGGGGAAAGTTTGTGAAGATGTTCGTATTTGGACATATTCAGAATCAGAATTCAGCCGCAGAAATTTAGAGAGAGAGAAAGAGAGAGGATACTTTACACCCGAAGAGTTTGAAGAAGAAATCCAAGCCTTAGAAGAAGAAATAGAAAGACGAGGAGAGGAGATTACTGACTCAGGTATTTCTTACTTGCTATCCAATGGTGAAGAAATAATCTACTGCTGCAATTTGTACGACGGCAATCTATGCGATAGGCTGTTGTTCGTACAAGACTTGCACCAAGACTACATACACAGTTGTTTTTCTTTAGGGCAAGATAAGTATATTATTCCACCGAAAAAGTTCAAATTTTCAGGCAAGTAGCAGTAAATCGCTTTCTTCTCCTGCTCTCTCGGCTATTTTCAAGTAGAGCCGCACTTCCCCAGAAGGTAAAATGACCGATTATCGAAAGGATATCGAGCCAAATAAGCTATCTAATCAAAAAGATTTTTTGCCGACAGCGATAGGTCGCAAAATTTTAGAAATTGAAAGGTTTTTTGCGACTCCAATAGAATCTTTTTTAGAACAAGGAAAGAAAAAAAATTACCAAGAAAGTGATTACTTTTCTTTGCATTTAGGCATAAGTCAATTTGGGTTTGAAGAAGGTTTAGTACACACTTTTAGATATTACTCTGCTAATGCGCCTATCATCCGATTTCCCGAAATTTATGATGGCTCATATCATGATAAATACCAATTATCTCAAATAAAGAATCTAGCCTCAGAAAGGTTAAAAAATTGTCTAGGAAAAGTTTGTGAAGATGTTCGCATTTGGACATATTCACAATCCGAATTCAGCCGCAGAAATTTAGAGAGAGAGAAAGAGAGAGGATACTTTACACCCGAAGAGTTTGAACAAGAAATCCAAGCCTTAGAAGAAGAAATAGAAAGACGAGGAGAGTGGATTACTGACTCAGGTATCTCTTATTTGCTTTCTCATGGTGAAGAAATAATCTATTGCTCCAATTTGTACGACGGCGAATGCGACAGGCTGTTATTCGTGCAAGACTTGCACCAAGAGTACGTACACAGTTGTTTTTCTTTAGGGCAAGACAAGTACATTATTCCACCCAAAAAGTTTAAATTTTCAGGCAAGTAGCAGTAAAGCGCTTTCTTCCCCTGCTCTCTGTGCTATTTTCAAGATAGGGATAGCACTTACCCAGAAGGTAAAATGAGTGACTATAAAAAGAGAATTGAGCCAAATAAGTTATCTAATCAAAAAGATTTCTTACGCACAGCTATTGGACGCAAACTGTCAGAAATTGAGAGGTTTTTTACACTCAATCCAGAAAAATTATGGAAGTATTATAATAAGCCACATCAAGAATGCGATTATTTTTCTTTCAATTTAGGTGCAACACAGTTCTGGTTTGAACCCGATTTGAATCAAACATTTAGATTCTATTCAGCTGGGGCACCGATTATTCGATTTCCCGAAGTCTATCCCGATTTTGATGATCCTAAATATAAATTATCCCAGATGAAGCATTTGGCTTCGGAGAAGCTGAAGAATTGTTTGGGACAAGTTTGTGAAGATGTTCGGATTTGGACCTATTCAGAATCGGAAGCTGACAGAAGAAATTTAGAGAGAGAGAAAGAGAGAGGATACTTTACACCCGAAGAGTTTGAAGAAGAAATCCAAGCTTTAGAAAAACAAATAGCAAGACGAGGAGAGTGGATTACTGACTCAGGTATCTCTTATTTACTTTCTCATGGTGAAGAAATAATCTATTGCTCCAATTTGTACGACGGTCAACTAGGCGATAGGCTGTTGTTCGTACAAGACTTGCACCAAGAGTACGTACACAGTTGTTTTTCTTTAGGGCAAGACAAGTACATTATTCCACCCAAAAAGTTTAAATTTTCAGGCAAGTAGCAGTAAGTAGAAACTGGCGATCGCCAATTTTTAAGGAAAAACAAGTGGATGAGGACTCAGTAATTATTTAGATGATATCGTTAAGCTAACTGGCTCAATTAATTCCAACTTCTATGAGATACCTTATTTCACCTAAAGAAAAAAATGATTTGAGCATCGATTTGCTCCTAATTTCAGAAAAACTCAAATCCGAATGGTCTAAGGTTGATATTCAGACGATAATAAACCCTAATAGAAAGTATTCGCTTCAGTGGCAAATTCCAATTGAAAATCGAATTTTAGAGGGTATGGTGGCCAAAGACAGAATGTCCATAGCTTTAGAGGGGGATATACGAGACTGTGCCAAATTTGCTCTCTGGTTGCGTTCACAGATAGATCCTAAATACCAATTGTTTTTTTATGATCAAGGATATTCGGCGGATGTCGAATTGCGAAAAGAGACAACAGAAGAAGAAATTGTCAAACAATTTGTAGAGTTTTAGCAAGGGTGACTGTAAAAAAAACCTACAAGTTAGGTTATACAAATACCCACTGTTACTGTAATAATGGCTGGAACAGACGTTAAACATTAGCAAAGATTCTACAATCATCTCCAGTTTCTTGAATATCGTTGCTCGCTACTGGCAACAGACTCCTCGCTGGTTAGCAGGTGAGTTAATCACCAGTAGCGCAATGCTCGCTTGGAGAGAAACTCTACCATTACTTGAGTCTGTAGAAGAAACATCCACCTCTTCCTCTCTAAACGAGACAGCTCAGAGTTATCGAAACTGGATATTAAATTCAATTTCCACATAAATGGATCGGAGTCTGTACCTATTCCTGCTATGAAACCCATACCAAGATATGACTTTCCTATTAATATACGACCTTATGCTTGTGAGGTTGACAAACAAGTGCAACCCTTTTATGAAGGAATTATAGAAGTCACATTAAACTTTCATATAGCTGTAGTGTTCGTGCCTGAGCTAGACAAAACAGTAAGTTGTTTGCACCAACAAGTGCCTGATAATATTGACAATGTTAATAGTGAAAGAGAGGCACGTCTAATTACTATAGCAACAGAGTTCTATAGCGTCACGCCTAACATACTCCTGGCGGGACAAGAAGAAGTAATCCCTTCATCATATCCCGGAACTCCAGATGGGCTATTGTTCTATGTTAGTCCTCAAGAATTTAACGTTTTCAGTCAAGAATTGACGGGGTTATCCCAAAGAATTGGTCGAGTCTATAATTCGTGCAAAATATCCGATATTAAAGAGTATCAATTGGCTAAATTCATTCTCTTCCGAGTTATTACATCCAGACATTTTCGCTCATTTGATTTGCAAATATTAGGAAGATAATATAAATGAGAGAAACTGGAGGTACTAATGGCACACGAAGAGCTTCCGAAAGCAATTTTAAAGAAATATCCTGAAATTGCAAGCATCGGGGATGCGCTTGATTCCTACTGTGAAGAACTCCCGATCGCAGTCTACTGTCCCTCTTGTGGTCAACTCCTCAAAGTGACTGAGATAGCAACTACGGATACGCTATGGGTAAACTGTAACAATGGATGCACCAACTTTCGAGCCAAACGTAAATCTTGCTCGAATGATGGTTAAAGCACAAAAGTCAATAGAAGAGATGAGCTAATGTAAAAAGCTTGAGCCATTTCAGCATCTTAAGGTATGAAGCTATTAACAGAACCCTACCTAACCCAAGTTAATAATTGGCCTTCATCAGGTCGTCACATCCTAGCTCAATTCGATCAAAATTCCCTCGTCGTCTATCAAGCGTTTCGCCCATCTATCGGACACTTTGCCGCCCAGCATGGCTATTTCGGTGGTGAATTTAGTCTTAAGCGCATGAGCTGGATTAAAACTAACTTTCTGTGGATGATGTATCGTTCTGGATGGGGCACAAAAGCGGATCAAGAGGTAGTGTTAGCTATCTGGCTCAAACGCTCTGCCTTTGAAGAAATTTTAGCGGCGGCTGTACCATCAAGTTACGTTCCAGAACTCTATGTGAGTAAAGTTGAATGGCAAGAAGCTGTTAAGCGATCGCTGGTTCGTTTGCAATGGGATACGGATTATGATCCGTGCCGTATGAAGCTGAACCGACGTGCTATCCAGTTAGGACTGCGCGGGAAAATTTTATCGGATTACGCACGAGATTGGATTGTGGATATTGAAGATATCTCTTCTTTTGTGCATCAGCAGTACCCAAACCGTCAGGTTCGCAATCGGTCACATTTACTGACACCAAGAGAGTCAGTTTATCCAGTAAGTGACCCTGACATCATCAAGAAATTGGGATTATCTAGCTAGGGAAATAGAGGTGACGAGATTGAGTGATTTACTATTTCAAGTGGTGCAACAGCCAACAGTAAAATGTGATGCCGAATATACAATTCTATTACGGGGAATGTTTGTTTATAAATACTGCGATCGCTAGGAGAATTGGTTGGCTATCAAGCTTCCTTGAGCATAGTGTAAGAGCGTGAGATTAATCAATTATCCTTAATTCACCCAATCAAAACTTCTATGAGGCGATCGCATTCTGATACAAAAACATGAAATAATCCTGTTAGTTTTCAAAAGCGATTAACCGGGAGCATTGATCCATGTCAGGGCAAAAACGCATCCACAAAGAAGTTTCTACGACTCCTCATCACACCCCAGCCTCCAATTCCTTACAAGTCAATCGCTTGAAACTCCCAGAACACTTAACCAACTCGGAGTCTTCTCAACAGCCAACCCCTTCGATAGAAGAGCAAAGGAAGAGGGCAGACCATTTTAATTATAACTTCCTCGATATCCCGGTCGATCCCCCAGAGCCACCGCCACCGCCCATTCAAAGAAAATTTGAGGGATTAGAAAATAACGCTCACCAGCAGTCGGTGCCAAAAGTTAATCCCGTATTGAACGGACTCAATTGGCTCAAAACTCAGCAATTAGATGAGGATGAAACTATCGAGCGCCAAGAGATGTCTGAAGAATCGGAGGCTGGCGAAGATAACCAGCAGCTATTGGCAAACTCAACAACACCACAGGTTCAACTCCAAAAAGACAATCAAAGACCTTCAGGTTTTACGACCAACTATGTAGTCTATCCGGGGAAGCAGCCCAACACCATTGTCTGAATTCGAGTATCGGATAACATCGTTTGGGAAAATCGGGAATGGCCTAGCAATAGTTCCTGGACAGCAAGTTTTAAGGCTATTATCGAACGAGCTGATGGCAGTTTCTCCAGAGTTTATGAGCCAGATGAGCAATTTTACCTGGCTCCAGGTGATCAAGTCTTAGGTCCGGCTGGCTTGATCGGCTCTGATGGCTTAGAAGTCGGCGTACAAGGCGATTCTAACGCTACCGGAGGCAGTCGTTTCTTTATTCCTCCCCAACCTGATAGCACTGATAGTGCCATCATCGAGCTGTTCAAAAATGAAATTGGGCTCGAACCCAATGCAGCTCAGAGTGTATTAGACACGATGCGTACCCAGACTAATAATCCACCTTGGATAATCAGTCGGGAGATGCTCCCACAATCAGATGGGACATCGCTTTTGTTAGTAATTATAGATGTACAACTACTTCGGCAGACCCTACAGCAACCTGAAGAGCCACCTCAACAGCAAGAGGGTATATTAGAAACAATTTGGGGTGGTTTGATTGGTGAATTTAACCCCAATCCGTCTTTAGGAAGCATCGGGATTGATTTTGCCACTAGTATTATTCCTGGCGTGGATCAAATTGCTGATTTACGCGATTTAATGGCTCATCTGTATTACTTAGTGATTAAAGGGGAATACTCCCAGCCTTTACGATGGGTAGGTTTAGGATTTACTTTAATTGGCTTAGTGCCTTTATTGGGCAGTGCGATTAAGTCAGCGAGTAAGGTTTTATATAACAAAGGAGCCGCCGAAATTGTTAACAATCTCGGTGAACTTCTAGAACCGATTCGCCAAGTTTTGCCCGAGATTGGTGAGGTGAGAGCCTTGCAGGATTTAATTAATCGTTCTTGGAATAACTGGGCTAGCTTTGGGCAAAAGAAGTGGAGCGAAATTGTTAATAATTTGTATGCTAAGGTCGATAGCATTCCTGATATTCTGTTAGGGGGTAACAAGAATGTTCTGCTGGAGGCGATTAAGAGAGTTCAGCAGGAAAGTGGGGCACTGACCAGGGCTTTTGATGAGATTCGGCGTAAAATTGATGAGGGTTTGGATGAGATTGGACGATTACTCAATCCGAATGGGGAATTAGTAACTCCAGAGGGAGTGAGAGTGCCGTCCGATGAGGGGATAAATGGGCCACGGCGGATTGAAGGAACTGGAGGAAGCCCTAACCCTCGTAATACTCGATTTCTCAATGTAGAAGAAGCTAGAGAATTTATTGCTCAGAAAATTGCTTCAGGAGAAAGTCTAACACTAGATTTGTTTGGTGGAAGAATATCACAGATTCCTGGCGCTATAAATATTGATATGATTGCTGAAGAGGGAATAAGAGCAACAATTGCTGATTTAGTTAGAATTTTTCCAGACAACAGTGTTGACGAAATTATTGCGAGTGGCCCCCAGGCAGAGTTTCTTGAAGAAGCAGCAAGAGTCTTAAAACCAAGAGGTCGTATTTATATAAATGCTAATTTCTCGAACAGGTACAGATTTGGGACAAGAACAGGAAAAAAACCACCAGATAGTGAAACTTTGGAAAGACTGCGTTTACGTATTGTACAAGATGATGGTTCGATTGAGCCTAGGTTTGCCAACCTAGAATTTCGTCGAACTGATGGCAATCAAATCCCAATAGAAACTGTAAGAACAGTAATTTTTGAGAAACTAGAATGACAATCATTAATGGCTATTTTGATGAGCTAGAGTTTTGGGATTCTTGTTACTTTGGTAAGCCTATCATCAAAGATAATAAATTAGTAATTCCAGTTCGTAACCTTGGCATTTACGAAACTCATCCATTAAATAATACGGATGAGCTTATTGTCTTGCAAGAATGCAAGTTAGTTTTTTGTGATGTTCAAAAGTCTGAACGCATCGTTTATGAATACTTAGGGGAACCCAAGAGCGGTCAGGGTTTCAAGCCATCATACAAAGTGAATGATGGTCTATTTATGAAAACTGCTGAACCGATAACAACATTCTTTTTAGAGGGTGTTTGGGAAGATCCACCAGCCTACGTCACTTGGGAAATCAATAGTGTTTCCTTCTATCTTGAAGTATAAATTTACCAGTGAGTGGGATTCATCAATCTGATACACCGAGACTGAAAAATTGTCTGGGACAAGTTTGTGAAGACGTTCGCATTTGGACTTATTCAGAATCGGAAGCTGACAGAAGAGATTCAGAGAGAGAGAAAGAGAGAGGATACTTTACACCTGAAGAGTTTGAAGAAGAAATCCAAGCTTTAGAAAAACAAATAGCAAGACGAGGAGAGGAGATTACTGACTCAGGTATTTCTTACTTGCTATCCAATGACGAAGAAATAATCTACTGCTGCAATTTGTACGACGGTTATCTAAGTGATAGGCTGTTGTTCGTACAAGACTTGCACCAAGAATACATACACAGTTGTTTTTCTTTAGGGCAAGACAAGTACATTATTCCACCGAAAAAGTTCAAATTTTCAGGCAAGTAGCAGTAAGTAGAAAATGGAAATTTTAAAAAATTAATTTCAATTTATTTAAAAGATCTATCTTTGTCAACATTTCCTGTCGAGGAACCGTTAGGTCACTTTTGCCATAATTTTAAATCTATATGTTTAATTCCTAATGATTCGGTTAATCCTTACTCTATGACAATGATAAAAGGAGTGAGTGATTATCAGATAGTGTACTTGTCACCAGAACGGCTTGAAGAACAAAAATATGTATTAATTGATAAGAGCAGTTGTGAATGAAGACACAAGAACTCTTTTGACCGCAATACCTGACCTTACTCCTAAAGCCTTAAGAAATCTTGCGGCAAACCAGGGTTGGAATCCCGATCAAGCTATTTGGCAAATAATACAACCATAAGGAGAGAAATATAATGAACAAAAAATGCCTTCTTGACGCTGATGGATATCGTACAGTATTTGAACTAAAAAGCATAGATTCTAATAGAGAAATGCTTGATTTAGTGGTTGAATTTCAGGTAGATCCTAGATTGAGAAAGATTTCAGTTAGGTCGGTATCCTCTTATATTGATATTAAAGATTTGAAGAGATTGGTAACTTACTTTGAGCAGCATATCGCCTCTTTAAAAGAAAACTCTAACAGTAAATCATCTGTCTTCATCGAATATGGTCTTAGTTTTCAGATTCAAGCTTCTGAGGGAGAAATTCGTTCCGAAAGCGAAGGAGAGTTTAGTCTTCAAGTTATGGTCAATATAGGTCAGCCAGCAAAAGGGTATCCTCGAACTTATATAGGTGGCGAATCTGTTGTTACTCTAGAAAATATTCAAAGCTTTACTTCATCGGTCAATGAACTACTGACTGAGTTACAGCCTTTTTCAGGCTAATG
>DNGI01000356.1:0-1392 GCA_003486645.1 Cyanobacteria bacterium UBA11370
CCACTCCCCACTCCCCCTTTTCACAAACCACAAGTCTAGAATATTGTCAAGATGCTAGGTTTAGTTGTGGTGTTAAATTTTAGGAATTTTCGTAATCAGAGGTTTTTTGGAGTCGTTGCTGTGATGGTAATGGCTTCAAATCTGGCTGGCTGTGTTTCTATTTCCTTCTCAGAAAAACCAGAAAACTCGTCATCGCCATCACCCACAATATCAGAGTCACCGACAGTATCAGAGTCACCTGTGACAAGTTCGCCGTCTCTACCCCCATCGACCGCAAACCAGGATATACTCGAACAAAGCTGGGTGATCTACAGACAACAATTTATTCAAGAAGACGGGCGAGTGATCGACTATCAAGCGAGCGATCGCTCAACCTCGGAAGGTCAAGCCTATGCTATGCTGCGGGCTGTCATTATTAATGACCCAACGACCTTTGACCTGACTCTACAATGGGCAGAAGAAAATCTCCATCGACTTTCTGCTACGGGTGAACCGACTGATCAACTTTGGGTTTGGCTGTGGGGAAAGGATGAAAAGGGGAACTGGGGGCCTATCGATAGAAACTTTGCCAGCGATGCTGACATTGATGCGATTACGGCTCTGATTCTAGCCTCTCGTCGCTGGAATCGCCCGGAATATTTAGAGTTAGCGCTAATTAAGCTGCGGGATTTGTGGGAGTTTTCCACTATCGTGGGATTGGATGGGAAACGCTATCTTCTCCCAGGGCCAAAAGAAGCATTTGTACCTTCAGCATCTACAATCCATCTGAATCCTTCCTATCTTGCACCTTATGCGTTTCGACTTTTTGCCCAAGTTGATCCTGAACGGGATTGGCTGAGTTTGGTCGAAAGTAGTTATGAGGTTCTAGAAAAGTCTTCCCAGGTTTCAACGGTAGGTTTACCGAGTGACTGGATTGCACTTAATACTCAAACGGGTCAATTCGAGCCATTACCGAAAAGCAGCAAACTCCAGAGTGTATATAGCTTTGATGCTTACCGCGTTTGGTGGCGAGTGGCGTGGGATGCGGAATGGTTTAAAGCACCAGAAGCCAAGCGCTATCTTCAAACTGCAACCAAACACCTGCAAACATTATCCCGTTCTTCAGCGAACCTACCCGCACGAATTGACCTCAAAGGAAAACCTTTAGTGAATTACGAAGCCACCTCTCAATATGCCATGCTTTATCCTGCGTTTCGCGTCATCAACCCCGATATGGCTCAAAAGGTGCTACAGCAAAAATTATTACCAAAATATAACCAGGGAATTTGGGATGACGAATCCGCTTACTATACCCAAAATCTAGCCTGGTTAGGGCTACTTCCTCCCACGGCTATTAATCCCCAACTATTAAAACCTTAATTGGTTGTTCGTTGTTTGTCGTTTGTTGTTGGT
>DNGI01000356.1:1604-1728 GCA_003486645.1 Cyanobacteria bacterium UBA11370
TGTTTGTCGTTTGTTGTTGGTTGAGTGATCTGTAGAACTCTAGCGGTTAAGCACATCCGGATTACGAAAAAAAAGGCAGTAAGTTAACTGAGTATCTGTACAAAATAACAAACAACAAACAACA
>DNGI01000356.1:1956-4636 GCA_003486645.1 Cyanobacteria bacterium UBA11370
CAACAAACAACAAACAACAACTACACCCCTCCCCTATGAAAGGCTTGTTTCGTTATTTCAAACCTACAACGGCGACTGTCAATTCTGAAAAACGTCAACCGAACCGGAGATCGAATCGCTCGCGGTTGTGGTTAATGCTGCTGTCTGGTAGCTTAGTCTTAGTTCTGGTAACTGGATCAACCTTGGCATTAGCTCAAACTAGTCCCAGCCTCCAAGAGCAGGAAGACCAAGTAATCCGCGAGTACACCTTACCCAACACTCCACCTCCAGCCCCAGTCTACAAGCCTGCGCCCTCTGCTCCTCCAAAAAAATCAGGCACTCCCTCAACCCGAAAACGGATTACATCCCCAGCACCAACGCAGCAGCAACCCCAAAACACTCCAACTCAACCGCAACCTAAACCTGAACCCGAAGCGGTTGAAGAAGCACCAGAACCTCGCCCTCAACCTAAATCAGAACCTGATTCGACGAAAAAACCACAAGCGACTGAAGAAGCAGCGACGGATACGGAAACTCTACCAACGAGTGACTACACTCTACAATTTAACCGCGCTCCCGTCGTCGGAAATCGCTTCCGTTTGCGGGGTGTTTATTCTGAGGCGCGACTCGGTTTTACTCGTCCCCGTGGCTGGAAAGTTCAATCGGCTAAAGCCTTAATCCGCTTCCAACACTCACCCGCTTTAATTGCGAGTCGTTCTAACCTGACTGTATTGTTAAATGATACGAGTGTGGGTTCAGTTCCTCTGAATCGCAAGCAGTCTGAAATCGGTCAAGCCCTGTTTAATATTCGTCCAGGGTTACTGAAAGACTATAACGAACTTAAAATTATCGCTCAACAGGAAAATGACGAAAAATGTAGCAATCCGGGTGATGCGACGCTGTGGAGTGAGGTATTACCCGATTCAGAATTGCAGTTTGAATTTCAACCCCAACCTGTTACTCTCAGCTTTAACCGTTATCCTTATCCGTTCTTTGACAACCTCAGTGTAGATGCCAATCGGATCACTTACTTACTACCCAAGTCGAATGAAGAGTGGTTAACGGCGGCATCTCGCTTCCAAGCAAGTTTGGGGAGAATGGCAGAGTTTCGTCCGATTGAGACTCGCTTGGTTAAAACGATTGAGGATGTACAATGGGGCGAACGTTTAATTGTAATCGGGACTCCAGCAACTCAACCAGCCTTAAAAGATTTGGATTTGCCGTTTACCATCAGTGACAATCGCATTCTAGATGGTAGTAAGAATGCCTTACCTGAAGATGTTGGGGTTTTGATGTTAACCACAACTCAAGATGGGGCTATACCCGTATTAGTTGTGACAGGAAATGGGCCAGCCGGAGTTGATAAAGCAGCGCAGTTTTTGGTACAGCCCGATAGTAGTAAAATTGGCACGAGTCCCTACATTTTAGTGAACCAACTTGATGAGGTTCCTACACCACCACCCCGGAAATGGCCTGATTATTTGCCAGAAAAAAATTCTTTTAAAATCAGTGAAATCAAAACTCAAGAGAATGGTCAACCCTTTGAAGACGTGACGGTTCGGGGTTCAGGCGCACCGCCGATTGAGATTGATTTTCGTGCCTTGCCGGATGATGAGTTTAGGCGGGGGAGTTCGATGAATTTGCGTTACAGTTATGGCCCACAAATTAATCCTAGAACCTCGGCGATCGAAGTGTTATTAGATGGGGTATTTATTGGTGGGGCACGGTTGACTTCAGAAAATGGCGCGAAAGGGAAAAGCCTAAATGTCGATCTACCCGCTAATCTAATTAAATCGGACTCCAAACTGGAAGTCGCATTTCGACTAAACCCCAGAGAACCGGGTGAATGCGGTAGAATTACTGATCAACAATTGACAGGTACACTTCATTCAGATACCAGTTTCAAACTCAATCGTCAACAATCCGTTCAACTTCCGAATTTAGAATTGTTGCAGTCGGGTTATCCATTTGCTGCACCTCAAGATTTGTCTCAAACAGCAATTGTGTTATCAGAATCTCCGTCTAATACGGATTTACTCACAATGCTGGCGTTTAGTGAACGTTTGGGACGATTGAGTAAGGCAGATTCAGTAAAACTCAATGTTTATACCACAACGACATTGCCTCCAGATGTGCAAAAAAATAACCATTTGGTTGCGATTGGAACGCGAGAGCAATTTCCATTTCCACAGGCGTTAGAGTCGGGTAGTTTTCGTTTAGGTAATGCCTTTTCTCGACAGTGGAGTCAAGGCACAATTCAAACCTTATCAGATAACGAAGGCATCATTAAACAAATTATGTCGCCGGATAATGGGAAACGGGTACTTTTAGCACTATCGGCTCAAACCGAAAATGGTTTAGAACGAGTACGACAAATTCTATTAAAAGACCCTTGGTTCTTCCAACTTCAGAAGGATACGGTACTAGTGAGTAGTGACCAACAAGATACTTCTAGTTACGATCCGGATGCGTATAAGTTGGAGTTCTTGGAACGCGCCCCTTCAACTCGCCGAATTGAAAATACCAGTCCGTTGAGTAAAGCATCCCGCTTCTTCCAAGAAAACTGGTTGTTCTTAGTGGGAGGAATTTTGGCGATCGCTCTCCTCCTGTATGGAATTTCTCAAAATTATCTCAAGCGTCTTAGCGATCAAAAGGGGCATTAGGGGTTTGTTGTTAGTTGTTAGTTGTTTGTTGTTTGTTG
>DNGI01000356.1:4859-14401 GCA_003486645.1 Cyanobacteria bacterium UBA11370
TTGTTGTTTGTTGTTTGTCGTTTGTTGTTTGCCGTTTGTTGTTTGTCGCTAATGACCAATAACCAATGACTAATGTTCACTAAAGCCTAACAACCAATAACCAATAACCAACAACTAACAACTAACAACCAATAACCAACAACCAACAACTAACAACTAACAACCAATAACCAACAACCAATAACCAACAACCAATAACCAACAACTAACAACTAACAACCAACAAAAAATGTCTTCTTCCTCATTTAGATCCCCATTAGCGCGGTTACGTCCTCAACGTCCCTTTGCAACAGATTGGCTTGTCGATCTTTTACCTGGATTTTTTGATCGGGCGTTGGATCGGTTAGGTTTAAGCCATTTAAAGTGGATTATTTTGTTCCTAATTGTAATTTCTGTTCCTCTCGTTATTACACCACTAACCATTCGCCAACAGGGGATTGTGGCTATTGTACTATTGGCGATCGGTCAGATCGTTGTGCGGGCTGAAACTCGAACAACGGATAAGGAAATTAGTGAATACTATCACTTATTTTTAGTGTGGTTGAGTTTAGTAACAACAGCCCGGTATCTGTTCTACCGTCTCAACTACACTCTCAATTTTGATAGCTTTATCAACGGTCTATTTTGTGTCCTGTTGCTAGTAGCAGAACTTTACGCTATTCTGACTCTAGTATTAGCTTATTTTCAAACTCTCCATATTCAAGACCGCGAACCTGTAGATCTTTCCCAATATCCTCAAGACGAATGGTTCAAAGTTGATATTTATATCCCAACGTATAACGAAGATGTAGAGATTGTTCGCAAGACGACGCTAGGTGCTGTAGCAATTGATTATCCAGCAGATAAAAAGCAAGTTTATGTTCTTGATGATGGTCGTCCAGAACGGTATAAAGAAGATGATCCGCGTCGGGAAAAATTTAAAGCCCGTCGGGAAAGATTGCGTCAAATGTGTGAAGAAGTTGGCGCAATTATGCTAACGCGGGATAGTAATGAACACGCGAAGGCGGGTAATATTAATACGGCTTTTCGTCGTACTGAAGGGGATTTAGTGATGATTCTTGACTGCGATCATATCCCTACGCGACAATTCCTTCAGCATACCGCAGGCTTTTTCTTTGACCCAAAAGTTGCATTTGTCCAAACCCCTCACTGGTTCTTTAATCCCGATCCATTTGAGCGCAACTTACGAACCAATGGCAGAATTCCGGTGGGGAATGAGTTATTTTATAAAGTTTTACAGAAAGGAAATGACTTTTGGAATGCTGCCTTTTTTTGCGGTTCAGCAGCAGTCATTCGCAAAAAGTATGCTCTTGAAATTGGTGGAATTGCAACAGAAACGGTAACGGAAGATTGTCATACGGCATTTCGATTGCATTCTTTAGGATACAAGTCGATCTACTATGACAAAATTATGGTAGCGGGTTTGGCTCCTGAAAACTTTTCCTCCTATGTGGGTCAACAAGTTCGTTGGGCGCGGGGAATGGCTCAGATTTTACGGATTGAAAATCCTGTATTTAATCCTAAACTAAATTTGAGTATTCCTCAGCGGATTTGTTATTTCAGTGCGACATCCCACTTTTTCTATGGTTATCCCCGGTTAATGTATGCGATCGCACCGACTCTATTTTTATTGTTTAGCATTAACCCAATCCGGGGTTTGGGATTAGAAACGTTAGCGTATGCCCTTCCTCATCTTTTCTTGTCTCTCAATACGAATTACATTACCTATAAACACGTTCGATTTTCATTCTGGAATGAAATTTTTGAATTTGTGATGGCATTTCAGGCGGGGTATGTAACGATGATGGCGCTGATTAATCCTAGCTTGGGTTCGTTTAACGTTACCGATAAGGATATGACGTTAATTAAACGGGAATTTAGTTGGGAAAATTTTGATTGGCGATCTGTGCAGGGTTTATTGGGAGTAACAGCGATTGTTGTTATCGGGTTAGCGTCTGTTCCCTTTTGGTTAATTTTACGCCCAGAAGATAGTGAAGCGGTATTAGTTAATGCGATGTGGTGTGTGTTTAATTTAATTCTACTATTAGCGGCGTTACTCGTTGCTTTTGAACAGCCTCAAGAACGTACATCACACCGTTTGCGCCGACAACTGGGAGCTACTGTTTATAGCTATGATTATAATTCTGAGCAGAATCAGGCATGGAGTGGAATCACTGTAGATATTTCCGAAATAGGAGCCAGAATGTGGTTAGAAGGAAAGGCGACTCTACCCGAAGAAGTGGAATTAGAATTAGTGGGTGATTTCGGTGCAAGAGTCATTCTAGAAGCTCAGGTTGTAATGGTTAAATCTATAGGTGACAATCAAACCGAATTGGCAGTTAAGTTTATTAACCTTACCCAAGCTCAACTGGATAATTTAGCGTTAGTGATTTATTCTGATGTCAAAGAATGGTATTCACAGAAGCGGGAATATGTTGATCGTCCCCTAGAATCTTTTGGGTTTTTAGCGACGGGTATTATCCGTGTCTTCCAGGAGTTTCAAATTTCTAAATCTAGCTCGAATATGCTTCGTAAACGGATTCGGGCATCCGCTCAAGTCTACTGGCAAGGTGACTTTTATCTGGGAGCGGCGACTGAATTCGGAACGACAAGTTTAAGGCTGGAATTAGATAATATCACGACCTCAAACGCGAAGTTGCTAGAACCGCAAAATTTAGAGCGAATCAAACAAGAAGAACCAATTGTTGGCTTACTATTGAGTCAGGAATTAACTAGCCCTTCACGAGAGCGTTTGTTGGCTCAAATTGTATCCATAGAATTGCTTTCGACTCAGGATGATAATAATTCTGCGCCTAGTAAAGTTGCGATTGAGTTATCGTTTCCAGATCAATTCCAGGAACGGCAAGGGGGGAAAATTAAAGAACTGTTGAGAGTATTGCGATAAATTTAGGCGATCGCTATTTGTCTTGGTATCATAGCTCACAGTTACAGTTTGAAGTCAGTCCAAAAGCAATAACATTCAACGAATAAAGCGATCGCTCTTATGCTGCATTTGCGGTAAAACTACCAAGTTAGGCCGTCTGCCTGAGCGGAATGTGCAGATGTGAACTCAAGACTCTAGAATAGATGCAACCCAAATTCGCCAAACAGCTTATGCCTCTCACCGAAATTGTGCCTCTCCTCAAAGAATTACCTTCTTCTGATAAGCTCTTGCTATTACACTTCTTGATAGGTGAGTTGTTAAAGGAATCGGGTTTAGTTCCATTGGATGTTCAAGGCAAAGTAGCTAGCCAAGGTTTACATGATTCGTTTGAAGCTGCTGCTGTTTTAGCAAAAGCATTGGCAGAGGAAAAAGTGGCAACACATGGTTGATAAAGTCAGATTTGCCTTTACGGAGGTAGATCCAGATCTTGGTGCATTAAGTACACTACCTTATCTACCGCTAATCCTGACTTATCAAAGCCAGTCTCTAAATGTGTCAGGTTTGCTAGATACAGGTTCTAGTGTCAACGTATTGCCTTACGAAACGGGGTTAAGACTGGGGGCAGTTTGGGAGCATCAAACGCTTTCTGTTCCATTGGGAGGCAATTTAGCGAGGTTTGAAGCGCGAGCATTGGTGTTGACGGCAACTATTGAGCAATTTCCTCCAGTGGACTTGGCTTTTTTTAAGAATGCTCAATCATCACTCAAGATGCACCGCTTCATCGACTTGTTATCTTTTGTGATGTGCGTATGCTCCATTAACCAATGTAGGAACACAATCACTGATATCTATCTCCGATGCTAAATCAACATCTTGTTCAAAGCCTCGCTCAATAAGTTCTTGACTAGAACCACACTGCTTCATTAGATGTTCCAGAGATTGACGAACACCTCGATATGCCGCGACTGCCAATTGCGCTTCCGGTGACAAATTGCCTTCAAGATAGCTGATAACCGCTCCTGCCCCAATGAAATCCTCAAATGAGGGACGAAGGTTCCCATCACTCCACTTCTCTCCTGCTGGAACAACAGCAATGCGTCGTCCATAGTTCATAGCAGCTAAAGCAACGGCTCTACAATTTCTCAAACATCCGGTTAAAATCGGAGTTACGGCTGTTGCCAAGCTCAGAGATGAGCCGTTAGGGGAGGGCAGCACCAGTCGAGTTCCTTGACATATGGGAAGTAATGAAGCTGGAGACAACGAATAACGGCTGCAACCCCGCTTTTGTGCTATTTCCGCGTCAATAGATTGAGCAAATGCTTTGACAGATTCATCTTTCCACTGATAGGGAAAAACGATCGCTCCTCGACTATTAGCAATATCAATGCAAGTCGAAAATGAGAGGACATCAATGATGATAACTACATCACTGATAGGAGCTAACTGCAAAACCCCCTTCTCGCCCCACTCACACCGCACCTCAAACTCAGCTTGATCGAAGTTCATAAACTACGTATCGTTGCAACAATTAACGCTTGCCTAATGCTGAACTTCTCACAGATAACTTGGCTGTACCGTCCCAACCCAGAAACGAAGCTAGATAACTATTAATTATGCCGCAGTTGCGAGACAACATTCTTTAACGGTGTCAACTACTGCAAATCTTGAATGCGTTGGGTCGAGATGTGGAAATTGTAGTCAAAACCAAACCTAAATCTCGCTCACAAGCTCGAACACGGGTTGTTGCTACGTGATTTTGGATACTTACAGATCAGCTCTCTGTCTATCGCACCTCATTATTGCGCTGCTGGCGCTGTGCAACTTGGATTAGCATTCTCAACGCCTCATTCACGGCGATCTCATTGGGGAAAGCTTGGGCAACATCGGGATCTAAAAGTACTAAGTTTGTTCCTGCACGATATCGTTCAACATATTTGCCTCTAACACCTCCCTTCATTTGAGTGAAGTCATATTCAGAACGTAATTCGTCTTCCATTTTGTTCTCAACTTCCTTCTTCATAAAACCTCCTCTCTTGGCGGGTCGCTTTTCGGGCGTAGTTAAAAGGTAATTCTCTCTTGCAGAACTTAAGTTACGCTTGAGGATGCAATATTGCAAAATCGAGAAAATTGATTTTGGGTATCAAAGCAGTCTCTAGCCTATCGTATGACAGACTCCGGTTCAAATGAAAACCCCGAATTACTCTGTGTCGCTCAAGCTGTTGAGCTACTTGGCGTAACCCGTCAGCGAGTTCACGACCTAATTAAGAATGGTCAGATTGTAGCTCGCAAACTTGGGCGTTACTACTACATAGAAGCTCGTGAGATAGAGAGATACAAGAATCAACCTACTGGAAAACCCTATCAGCCACGTAGTACAACTGCTCACCAAGGCTCTATTGACAGTTGTCAATAGAGTCTATAAACTCAAGCTATACTAACGTACTAAAGGTTAAATGGATGCTCCCGTTTCAACTGATTGCTACTGATGTTGCAACTCAACAAGGACTGCAACAGGTCTACATGAGTGAGCATGGCATCCTTTATCAAGGAGATTGTCTTAAACTTCTGTCAGGCTTGCCTGATGAGTCTGTAGATCTTGTATTTGCCGATCCACCCTTTAATCTTGGCAAAAAATACGGTGAAGGTATAAGCGATCAGATAGCGGTAAATAAGTATTTAAGTTGGTCAAAACAGTGGCTCGGTGAGAGCATTCGAGTGCTTAAACCTGGTGGAAGTTTATTTGTATTCAATCTGCCTAAATGGTGTATAGAATACGGTGCATACCTCAATCAACAAGGGATGTGGTTTCGGCATTGGATTGCTTGCAGAATGCCAAAAGCTTTTCCTAGAGGTAAAAGAATGTCTCCCGCTCACTACGGACTAATTTATTACACCAAAGGAGAACCATCAGTATTCAATAAAGTCTACACACCCATTCAACTTTGTCGCCATTGTGGTGGAGAAATTCGTGATTATGGTGGACATCGAAAAAAACTTAATAAAAAGGGTATTAATTTAATGGATGTCTGGGACACGCCAGACGATGTTTGGGAGGATGCCCCCGAATTTGATGCCAACGAAGTTTTATGGACATTGACAGAGGAAATGTGGAGTGATATTCCACCAGTTCGGCATCGTCGCCACAAAAAGCGAGTTCCAAACGAACTTGCTCCTATTATGCTAGAACGAATTATTGCAATGGCATCTAATCCGGGTCAGATCGTAGTTGATCCTTTTGGCGGTTCTGGCACTACATTTTATGCAGCAGAAAAATTACACCGTTACTGGATTGGGTCAGAAATTGGAGATACAAATCCAGCAGTAGAACGATTGACTGATCTGACTAATGGAATCATAGAGCAATGGGAATCGGCAAGGGGAAGCAAGAAATTGAAGCCATCCGAAACAACTGCGTTGCAACTATCGATTCCTTACTCTACATAACACATCAGACATGAAAGCTCAGATCAACGCACGACCATCTGTTCCTTTGGTAATCGTTGGTACATTGTTATCGACCTGATCGTGTTCAATCACAAAGATAGCGAGAAAACCCTCTTCAAGCTGGATTGCTCGCCAAACATCAAAGTATGGCTCTAGCTCTTCATAATTGCCAATCCGATCCGTTAAATAAGGGTAAATTTTCCTACTTGGAAGTACCAAGGCAGTACCTAGAAAAACACCTCGCAGCAGCCCAAGAACCATTTTATTCATTGCTTGATGACTTGAGGAGATATTGCCCGTTTCCCATTCAAGAACAAAAAGATAGTTATCAATGACTTTTGTTGCATCCACCTTTCCAGGCGATCGGGTTGCATAGTTAATCGGAGTTTCCAATCTCCATCCAAATCTATCCCTCAATGCAATCATGCAAGCTTCTTTAATTGGCTTGACACCATTACCATGCTTTGTCGGGTTGATCGTAAAGCTGGATGTACCCGGAGGATGAACGATGAGAGAGATAGCTTCACGAATTTCAGCCCGAATGATAGACCAATCACTGGATTCTTCAAAATTTCCAACACTGAGCAAAGAAACCTCTTTGACAATCTTCATGCTGACTACTCATAATCACTTCGCTACCCAAGAGTAGTGCAGTTTTTCCTATTCGCTCTGAGAGTTAAGCTTAGTTTCTACATCGTCCCATACACGAGCTGATATCAACTAGTTGAACACCGACAGATAACTTTCAAGTTACCATCCTAACCAAGAGATGAAGCAGCCAAACTATTATAGTCTCCCTTAATTCGATAACTAAAGCGATCGCTCCCTCTCACCTACTCCAAAAAGCGATCATTCTACACGTCTAAAGCACCGTTCCTCGCCACGCCTCTGCATCAATTCAGGAATATATTAAACCCTCACAACGATTCCGGTTCTTGACCCGAAGCCACAGGCGCAGACGAATTCAATTTCAACTCTGGATGATCCTCCATTACCTGATGTAAATTCCACTCATTCTTAAACAACAAAACCGGACGACCCCAATTATCTTTCACCGTTACCGTATTAAATAAACGCCCAGCTTTTTTCAACGCCTCCCAACCGCCAGCAACCCAACGTGCCACACTGTACGGTAACATTTCCAATAACGTTTCTACGCCATATTCATTCATCATTCGGAACTGCACCACCTCAAATTGCAATTGCCCGACTGCGGCTAAAATGGGGTCGCGCTTCGATTCATCCACCGAATACATAATTTGCACCGCGCCTTCTTCTCGCAACTCCGTTACACCTTTATGGAATTGCTTAAATTTAGACGGATTAGGATTTTTTAAATAGGCAAATAGTTCCGGCGAAAAGCAAGGAATTCCCTCATACTCTAATTTCTGACCGTTATAAATCGTATCTCCAATCGCAAAAACTCCCGGATTATTCAACCCAATCACATCCCCCGGATAGGCAACATCTATCGATTCTCGGTCTTGGGCAAATAACTTTTGTGGTCTTGATAAACGCACCGTTTTACCAGTCCGGGCATGATTGACTGTCATATCTTTTTCAAACTTACCCGTACACACCCGCACAAACGCCACCCTATCCCGATGCTTCGGGTCCATATTTGCTTGCAATTTAAACACAAATCCGGTAAAATCTGGATAGGTTGGGGGAAGTGTGCCTTCTGTAGAATTCCGAGCATTGGGTTTGAGGGCGTAATCCAAAAACGAATCTAAGAATAACTGAACCCCAAAGTTCGTCATGGCACTCCCAAAAAACACAGGAGTCATCTGGCCGTAATGAACCTCATCTAAATCCAGTTCTGGTCCAATCCCTTCAATGAGTTCTAAATCCTCCTTTAACTGATAGTAAAGGTCTTGCTCTAACAACTCTTCAATCCGAGGATCGCCCAAATCAATGACCGTATCTTTCGCTTCCCGACTCCCATGGGCGCTGCGTTCAAAGAGGTGAATCTGGCGATGGCGACGGTCAAACACGCCTTTAAAGCGATCGCCCATCCCAATAGGCCAATTGATCGCATAGGTTTGTAACCCTAATTCCTGCTCAATCTCATCCAGTAGGGATAACGGTTCTCGCCCTGGACGATCCAGCTTATTAACAAACGTAAAGATTGGCAACCCTCGCATCCGACAAACTTCAAACAATTTCCGCGTCTGGGGTTCCAACCCCTTCGCCGCATCAATCAACATTACCGCATTATCAGCGGCAGCTAGGGTACGATAAGTATCTTCACTAAAATCCTGGTGTCCCGGCGTGTCCAGCAAATTAATCTGACAATTGCTATATTCAAACTGCAACACCGTCGAGGTAATCGAAATTCCCCGTTGTTGCTCCATCGCCATCCAGTCAGACGTTGCCTTGCGCTGCGCCCTCCGTGCTTTGACCGCACCCGCTTCATGAATCGCCCCTCCGTAGAGTAACAGCTTTTCCGTCAGCGTAGTTTTACCCGCGTCGGGGTGGGAGATAATCGCAAAATTACGTCGGCGTTCAACCGCTTCTTGCAGTTCGGACTCAATTTCAGTGGGCATTCAACCAGATGGATTACGGGACTTTCTCCCAACATTATAGAAGCGGATCTTCCCTTGCAGTGCTTAGGGCAACTATTTCTATGGGACGATATCCTCACAGATTTGGGGTGGGATTTACCACCTCTCGGCAAACTATTGATTGCTAGAGTCATAAGTAGATGTCGATAATGCCTAATAGGAAGGACAGTTTTTTATTATGTATAGCTCAACCTATGACCCCGATAAACGCAAGCTTTTATCTGCCCTATGTCATGGCTCAATTTTTATTAGCGCGGCGGTTATTTCAGTTGGAATTCCAATTGCCGCCTTGTTAGTATCGGATGATCCAATCGTTAAGGAAAATGCGAAAGAAGCGATTAACTTCCATTTAAATGTATGGCTTTATGCAGGGATTGTTGGAGTGTTAACCGCCGTAACTTTTGGATTATTAGGGCTATTTTTAGTGCCGATATTTTTGCTTTTTAATTGGATACCACCGATTCTAGCAATTCTTAAGTCTTTCAGCGATCCTGATCAATCTTACCGCTATCCGTTTATCTTTCGGTTGGTGTAATTGGTGTAAGTAGAGGTAATGAAATCCATATTCATTTCATCAAACAAATGTAGGCAAAAGTGGCAACGGATTGGGTAACAGATGTAACGGATAAACCAATAACCCATCCGCTACA
>DNGI01000356.1:14607-18802 GCA_003486645.1 Cyanobacteria bacterium UBA11370
TACATCCGCTACCCAATCCGTTGCCAATTGTGCAGTCTTTACTCAGACTTTACAGATGTAACGGATAAGAAAAAAAATACCAATAACCCATCCGCTACATCCGCTACCCAATCCGTTGCCAATTGTGCAGTCTTTACTCAGACTTACAGATGTAACGGATAAGTAAAAAAAAATCACCAATAACCCATCCGCTACATCCGTTACCAAATCCGTTGCCAAATCCGCTACCAAATTCAAGCCAATGCTAACTCTGGCATTAATCGCGCCAAAACTTGCTTAAGTACCATCGCCGTCCAATCTACATCCACTTCCGTTGTATCTCGCCCTAACGTCAAACGAATACCTCCCAAAGCATCCGATTCACTATAGCCCATTGCCAATAAAATCGGGCTAGGACTCAGTTTTCCACTGTGACAAGCCGAACCTGCACTAATCCCAATTCCCGCCAAATTTAACTGACGGACTAACGTTTTACCCGTGACTTTTTCCCCACCTTCCATAATGCAAAAACTCACATGATGAGGTAAGCGATGTAGCCGAGAACCTGTAGGCTTTAAATGAGGTGTGTCTGCTAGTAGGTAAAATAAGCGATCGCGCAACCCAATTAACCTCGGTGTTTCTATTCCTATTTCCGCTGCGGCTAATTCGGCGGCGACACCAAATCCGGCAATAATAGGTACAGCTTGTGTTCCAGAACGCAGTCGCATTTCTTGCCCTCCACCCCACAATAGCGGTATTAATTCTACCCCACTGCGAACGTATAATGCCCCTGCACCTTGAGGGCCATAAATTTTATGACTAGAAATGGATAATAAATCAACGGGTAATTGCTGAACATCAATGGGTAAACGTCCCGCAACCTGTACCGCATCCGTATGAAATAAGATACCGCGACTGCGAACAATTTTACCTAACGTATCAATAGGTTGCAGGGTTCCGACTTCACTTTGCCCGTAAATTATAGAGACTAAAACCGTATTCGATTGCAAGGCATTTTCTAAGTCATTCGGATTAATCCGTCCCTGACTATTTACGGGTAACTGGGTAACTTGCCAACCCCAGTTTTGTAACAATCGTACAGGTTCAGCAATGGCAGAATGTTCAATACTAGAAATAATAATATGCTGGGGCGTTCTATATCCTTGAGCAACCCCCATAATTGCTAGATTATCCGCCTCAGTCCCGCCAGAGGTAAAAATAATTGAATCCGCTGGGGCATTAATTAACCCTCCTACTTGCATTCTCGCCTGTTCCACGACCGTTGCTGCCCGTTGTCCCCACTCATGTAAGCTAGAAGGATTGCCCCATGATGAGGTGAGAACCTGTTGCATTGTCGCAATCACTTCTGAACGTGGCGGTGTGGTCGCACTGTAATCTAAATAAATTTGCATGATTAAACTGAATTTATATAATAACTATGTTCTAAAATTTATAGGAAGTTGCACTCAAATGTCGTATCTTTTCACTGCTCTATCTCCCTATCTCTCCCTTCAACGAATCTACAATCTTTGAACCCAGATTGGTAGGTCACGCCTAACGGATCACTGATTTAACTTTATCAGTAATATCACTTAATTTGTATTAAATTCCTTGCGTTGATCAATCCTAACGCTCTTCAAAGTAATTTACACTACTTTTCCGTCAGGGCTGTCATTTAGAGCGATAGAGATTTCAGGGTATTTACGGATTCCATTCACCATTGCCAATCAATAGTATCGAAGCGTTATGTAAGATGCAAGCTATCCCTGGTAGGTGCTAAATCCTGGCTAGCTACTAGCAGCCAGGGAGTTTCTTGTACTATAGATTAGGGTCTATGGACTATGGAATGCTCTTTGAAGTCTCGACAACCAACAATCAATGTCTGTTCCAAAATTAAGTGTCCCTTTTTCAACGCTAGGGGTTCTCGATTAAAAGGCTGTGCGAGATACTGTAATTCTGAGGCTTGTCATCTCACCAGTGTATTTGCTTTCAAATCAGATGGGCATTGCCTCTTTACAGCGGACGAAATTGAGCTGCGCCATATGAAAAAGATTAATGACAAATGGATAGCCCAAAATAATGCTAGCATACCCCAACTCGTGGATGGCGAGTGTGATCATTTCCCTCTCCGGTTACGAAAGATCAGAAAGAGTGTGCCTCAACCTCTCGATATACCGATGTATTCTTCTGATCCCCTGACTTCGACTTCCCCCAATTCCTGTAGCATTCAAGCCAAATTCGCACCGATCAGTATTTGCCTTTTAAATTCAATTGAGTTTGAGGATTATTAACCCCCAGAAGCGATCGCGTAGCGCTTTAAGAATTGCGATCGCAACCTTGTCATCGGTTTGGGATATCTTCGTCATACGGATTGAGTATTTTTAAGAACAGAGATTCCGTTCGGTAATAGTACCAAAGCCTTCCAGGGAAACTTGGAGGGCATTTTTTTTATATAGCTAGTCTATTTGATTCGTGAACAAGGAGGACAAGGAGGACAAGGGAGAGGTATTTTACAAATCATTTAGACTGGCTATATGATGTCCGGATAATAAACTCTAATAAAATTTCTCCCTCTCCCCCTCTCCCCCTCAATCTTTTTTTAGGGTTATTCAACCGGACATGATATAGCAGTTCTCAAATTGGTGAGGTACACTAACTTTTTTTCTCCACTTCCCACTTCCCACTCCCTAAAACTAAGAAATTTGTACATCATGAGTATGAGAACCGTTATATTACTGGAGTGGGTGTGCGATCGCTTTTATTTTTTAACTCACTTGAGAACAAGACTCTTCAAGAACCTCTGGATCTTCATCAAAACTGAATATCTTTAAATGATCCGGATTATTCATTAACTCTTTAGCTACTAAGTAACCCGAAATTGTCCAGGTTTGATATTTCCGCGCTTCCTTGCCAATTAACCGCCCATTTTTGCCATCATAATATTCCGGCCATTGATCCTCCAATAACCGTTTTTCGGCAATTGAAATAGCCTGTTTAGCTAACTCCGTTCTCCCAGTTTTTTGAGCCGATGCTATTAACGGCCAAAGCAATACAGGCCAATTCCCACCATTATGATAGGACCAGGGAACATTTTTAGGATCGCAGCCTGTTAAAATTCGCCATTCTAACCCTTCTACGGCGGGAAAACAAATTTTCATCGGCATATTTCCAATTAAATTATCCCACCGTTTTTCAATGAGATCCATAATCGATTGAGACTCCTGAAAACTTGCCAAAGAATACACAATTGCCAGTAAGTTTCCTTGAGCAAAAAAGCGAAAATCCATCCAGGATGGCCCAATATTTCCCGCTAAATAGCCTCCTCGTTCCGGCATCCATTCTCTTAACCAATCTGGAATTGAATCCGGATAAATATTAAACTTATTAACGGCTGTTTCGCCAAACTCTTCACCCCGATAGCGATAGATTTCATTCAACCGTTTCAGATCCAGCCAATAATATCTACGAATATGATAGTTAAGCGTACTCAAACGTTGATTGATAAACTGAATATAGATCTCACCTTGACGACTAGGAGCAAGGAGTTCTCGTGCTGACCTTAACGCCCCATAAAATAACGCTTGAATTTCCAAAGGATGCCCATAAACTCCCATCCGGCGGTCAATCATAAATGAGCCATCCGGAACTAACATCGTAGGGAACATATCAAAGCGATCCGCTAAACAAAGCTTGAGAATTAAGATAATTCCCTTTTGAAATTCCGGTTCGTGAGCCAGTTCAAAATCTCCCGTTGCTTTAACATAAGTTCGTAACAAAATTAGCCACCAAAGCGAAGAATCAACAGGTGTTACTCTAGCGATCGCGTGTTCTCCAAAATCCGGTGTTAAATATTGATCACCATAGTTCGATACCACCTTAAAACTAGCAGGCATCAACCCCTGACCAGCATTAAAACAATCCATTTGCTTGGTGGCACTTTGGAGAGATAAAGTTTCAACTAAAAAATTGCGTACAATATCCGGTTTACCATTCATTAAAAAGATTAACGCTGAAGAAACAAAATCGCGCACAAAACAATGGTTGTAATTAAGCGCTTCTACATCCGGATCACGCGCCGCTACTGTCCCAACCGGATGCCCATAATAATAAATTATAGACTCCTCAAGAGCCTTCCAAGCCTGAGCTACACTATCGCTTTCAATTTTCATTGATTCCTTATGGATTAGTTGTTAGTTATTAGTTGTTGGTTGTTGGT
>DNGI01000435.1 GCA_003486645.1 Cyanobacteria bacterium UBA11370
TTTTCGGGTTTACTGACAATGGTACAAGATGTGAGCATGTCTACTAAAAAATTCCCCCCATCTCCCCATCTCCCCATCTCCCCATCCCCACTTCCCACTCAAACCGCTTGCCGCGAAACCAGCTTTTCGATATTCGCTTGGGTTTGCTGCAACAACTGCTCTCGGCTATCAACTGCGTGGGTGAGAGTCGGTACTAAGTTCCGGGCTTGCAACGCCATGTGAAGCTGAAGTTGAGCCACGTACTCACTAATGTCTTCATGAAAAAAATTGTTTGGGGCTTGAGCAGAATGCAAATCCAAGGTGTCCTCCTTTGCTAAGTCCGGCTTGTAATCTCAACAAACATCCATCGACGTTACCACAGCGTTGTGGCTCTGTTCTGAGTTTGTAATAAAACTGCAATGAACTTTAAATATTTTGCCTCTATATATTAAGAAATGTAATGATATGTAGCTACTAGGCAATGTGAAATAAAAAAACAACAGGACAATAAGACAATAGAACACAAGATAGTTATTAACAAATTCCCCCCATCTCCTCCACTCCCCCACTCCCCCACTCCCCACTAATGAGTGAGTATAGAGCTACAGCTAATAGCTTATAACTAAAATTTCTCATCCTTAAAAGTCCTAGTAATTATTACTTGGGGTTTGCTTCAATAGTTATTATAGATGGAATCAATGAAGAGGCGTAAAACCTCTTAAAATCAAAAACCTAAAAGCTTACTTATTAGATCCATTTAATATTTTTTTCAGATTCAGGCTTGCCAGTGAATTATTCACTTCCTGAAGGTGGTAAGCTTAATAACAACAAGTTGCAAGGGAATAAAAAATGTAATTGCGAACGAAGCGAAACAGCCCCAGAGGTTATTCGCTCCGCTTACAGTAGCTTTCTAAAGCAACTTAACATTCCACACTTAATTGAGTTAACAGTAGTTTCTCACGACTGAACGTTAACGAAATTCTCTAAAGACGAGTCGCTAGGTTTTACATAACCTGAGCGGAAATTGCTTATTGCAATACAACTTGAAGAGAGCGTAGTTAAGTCTTTTCCTTACAAAAAATCTAACACGTTGTTAGTAGCCCTAGAAACCATAGGATAAGCTACAAGGAGGTTTGATGTCTAATTTTTCTCGCCGTAGGTTTCTGTTAACTGCTGGAGCATCGGCTGCTGGTTCTATATTACTTAAAGGCTGTTTGGGAAATCCCCCTTCTGCTACCAATGCTGCTCCTGAAGCTGTACAGACTCCAGTCAACCTGAGTCCAGAACAAAAACCAGAAACCACTAAAGCTCAGTTAGGGTATATTGCCATTGTTGAAGCTGCTCCTTTAATTATTGCTAAAGAAAAAGGCTTCTTTGCTAAATATGGAATGACCGATGTTGAAGTTGCCAAACAAGCCAACTGGGGTTCAGCGAGAGACAACGTAGAAATTGGTTCGGCTGGGGGTGGTATTGATGGCGGACAATGGCAAATGCCCATGCCTTATCAGATTTCTGAAGGGTTAATTACCAAGGGCAATCAGAAAATTCCCATGTATATTCTGGCTCAATTAAATACTCATGGGAATGGAATTGCGATCGCCAACAAACATCTAGGCAAAGGTTTAGGTTTAAAGCTGGATGGTAAGAAGTCGTTCTTCGATCAGTTAAAATCATCCGGCGGGAAATTCAAAGCCGCTTATACCTTCCCCCAAGCGAACCAAGAATTCTGGATTCGGTATTGGGTCGCCGCAGGGGGTATTGATCCAGATGCAGAGATTGAGTTGCTGACAGTACCCGCCGCCCAAACAGTTGCCAACATGAAAACAGGAACCATGGATGCCTTCAGTACAGGCGACCCTTGGCCTTACCGGATTGTAGCCGACAAAATTGGCTTCATGGCAGCCTTAACCGCAGAAATGTGGAAATATCATCCCGAAGAATATTTGGCAATGAGGGGTGATTGGGTTGATGCCAATCCTAAAGCCGCCAAAGCAATCTTAAAAGGGATTATGGAGGCTCAACAATGGTGCGATAATTTTGATAACCGTGCGGAGTTAGCCAAAATCCTTTCCGGTCGAGATTACTTCAACGTTCCAGAAAGCGTACTTTTAGATCCATTCATGGGTAAGTACAACATGGGTGAGCGTACCATTGATGATAAAACAATGGCGGCATTGTATTGGAAAGACGAAAAAGGTAGCGTATCTTATCCCTACAAGAGCCATGATCTTTGGTTCCTAACTGAGAGTGTACGCTGGGGCTTTTTACCTCCCGATACTCTCGATAAAGCCCAAGAAATGATTGATAAAGTCAACCGGGAAGACTTATGGAAAGAAGCAGCGAAAGAAGCAGGAATTCCAGACGCTGACATTCCAACCAGTACATCCCGTGGTATTGAAGAGTTTTTTGATGGCATCAAATTTGACCCCGAAAATCCCAAGGCTTACTTAGATAGTCTCAAGATTAAGAAAGTCAAAGCTTAGGTTTGGTTATAGCTATTAGCTAATGGCTAATGGCTAATGGTTAATGGCAACTTGCGACTTGTAATTCAGACAGACAAAAAAAGGAAGACTAAAGTCCATGACAACATTCCCAAGACGCGCAGCAACAAATGGCTCTGAAAATGCCTTCGTATCTGCCCTAAAAAAGCAAATCCCTAACATTCTGCCTCCCTTAATAGCTCTAGCAATTTTGCTCACACTTTGGCAAGTCCTCTCTTGGTCTGGCATCACCAAACTCCCAGGACCTTTGAGTCTTTGGACTGACCAACGAACCAAAGAACTCCTCATGTATCCTTTTTTAGACCGGGGTGGTTTAGATAAAGGAATGTTCTGGCAAACCTTGGCAAGTTTACAACGCGTTGCCATTGGTTACTCATTCGCCGCAATTGTGGGAATTGGCTTAGGGATTTTGGTGGGTACAACTCCAATCATGGATAAGGCGTTAGATCCCATCTTCCAGTTTTTGCGAATGGTCGCACCTTTAGCCTGGGTACCCATTGCGCTTGCTGCCCTACAACAGAACGAACCTGCTGCCCTCTTCGTGATTTTTGTAACCGCTGTTTGGCCAATTTTAATTAATACCGCAGTGGGTGTTAAGCAAATTCCCCAAGATTACAATAATGTCTCCAAAGTCTTGCAACTTTCTCGGAAAGAATACTTCTTCAACATCCTCATTCCCTCAGCCCTTCCCTACATCTTCACTGGACTAAGAATTGCGATTGGATTAGCTTGGTTGGCAATTATTGCCGCAGAAATCGTTATGTCAGGGATTGTCGGCATTGGCTTCTTTATCTGGGATGCTTACCAAAACAACTACATCAGTGAAATTATCTTAGCTGTAATCTACATTGGTGCGGTTGGCTTGCTGTTGGATCGCGGGATGGCTTACTTACAAAACGCAATTGTTCCCCAAGATCCCAAGTAATCATTGACAATGAATTATGAATTAATCAACCCAGCATTAATTCATAATTCAAAACTCAAAACGGACTATCGTCCCGCTGCGCTAACAACACTCAAAACTCAAAACTTATTACTTATTACTGCCATGTCTGTCTTTGTTGCTGTCGATCAAATTGAAAAAGTTTTCCCCTTAACGGGGGGTGGTCAATATGTAGCCCTGAAAGGAATTGACCTTGAGATTAAAAAAGGAGAATTTGTTTCGTTAATCGGTCACTCCGGTTGTGGAAAATCTACCTTATTAAACATGATTGCCGGATTGGATCTGCCCACGGATGGCGTTGTTAGTCTGGAAGGTCAACGTATCAAACAACCAGGCCCAGACCGGATGGTGGTATTCCAAAATTATTCGCTGCTACCGTGGCGAACTGTACGAGAGAATATTGCCCTCGCTGTTAATTCGGTGATGAAAGGTTTGCCCAAAAGTGAACGGCGAACCATTGTAGAACAACACATTGATTTAGTCGGATTGCGTCCTCATGCCGACAAACCCCCTGCCATGTTATCCGGGGGACAAAAACAACGGGTAGCGATCGCTCGTGCATTAGCTCTACGTCCCAAAGTATTACTATTAGATGAACCCTTTGGGGCGTTGGATGCGCTAACTAGGGGAAATCTGCAAGAGCAGTTAATGAAAATCTGTGAAGAAAACGAAGTTACGGCAGTCATGGTGACTCATGATGTCGATGAAGCCGTGTTACTATCTGACCGGATTGTAATGCTCACCAATGGCCCAGGATCAAAGATTGGTCAAATTTTAGATGTCGATATTCCTCGACCCCGCAAGCGGATGGAAGTGGTGGAACATCCCAGCTATTACAGCTTGCGCTCTGAGATGATATACTTCCTCAACCAGCAGAAGCGGATTAAAAAGATTCGAGCCAGAAAAACGGCGGTGATCGCCCGTCACGGTCTGGAAAAAGTTAATGTGGAAGTGGGCTTCGTTCCCCTAACCGCTTGTGCGCCTGTGGCGATCGCTAAAGAAAAAGGCTTCTTCACCAAGCATGGTTTAGATGAAGTGAGTCTAGTACGGGAAACAAGCTGGCGCGGTATTGTCGATGGAATAATTGGTGGGTACGTAGACGCTGCCCAAATGCCGTCTGGAATGCCCTTGTGGTTAACCCTAGGAGGACACGAAGACCGACCCGTACCTGTGGTCAGTGCCCTAACCATGACCCGTAATGGTAATGGCATCACCTTAGATAAGCGATTTTATGACCAGGGCATCCGTAACTTAGCGGATTTCAAACGGATGTTGCAAGAGTCTCCAGAACAGCAACACCGGATGGGATTAGTCCATCCCTCCTCCATGCACAACCTACTCTTGCGGTACTGGCTAGCATCCGGTGGTATCGATCCTGATTACGATCTGTCTCTCAAAAGTATTCCCCCTGCCCAAATGATCGTCGATTTGCAAGGGGCAACCATTGATGGATTCTGTGTCGGGGAACCCTGGAATACCCGCGCTGCGATGGAAGGAGTCGGCTTCACCGTTGCTACTGACCTGGAAATTTGGCCGGGACATCCTGGAAAAGTTTTAGGGGTTCGTGAAGACTGGGCAAATGCTTATCCCAACACCCACATTGCCATAGTTAAAGCCTTACTCGAAGCCGCCCAGTATTGCGCCGATCCAGCGAATCATCAAGAGGTACGTCAGATTCTATCCCAGCGGGAATATGTCGGCACACATATCGATTATATTCACTTGGGAGATCCGGATGTGGCAGTTTGTAACCTCGATCAACCCATGCGCGAATTTGCCCATCATCTCTTCTTTGGGGATGGCGTTAATCGTCCTAGTCGTACCGAACACCTGTGGCATATGGCACAGCTAGCGCGTTGGGGTCACACCCCCTTCCCCAGAAACTGGGTGGAAATTATGGAACGAGTATGTCGGGTCAGTGTATTTAGCACTGCCGCGCGAGAATTGGGTTTGCTGGATGTAAAATACACCAGCGGCGCAATCAAGATGTTCGATGGCAGCACCTTCACCGCTGACGACCCAATTGGCTATCTCAATAATCTGGAAATTAAACGCGATTTCAGTATCGCCGAAGTCATTCTCGATTCACGTCCTAGTTTAGCAGCGTAGTTATTGGTTGTTTGTTGTTGGTTGTTAGTTATTGGTT
>DNGI01000368.1:0-1650 GCA_003486645.1 Cyanobacteria bacterium UBA11370
CCCACACCCCACACCCCATTCCCTAACTCCCATCAAAGTATAAAAAATTTAACAATGTTGGATACAATCAGATACAATTTGATAACGTAATGGGGTGGTGAGATCGAGTAACTTATGCCAGAGAATTCCTGGACGGAAAACGAAGCTTACAGTGAGCTTGACCCGATTAGCTCTCTGCTCTCTGAGTTGTCTGAAGACGAGTTTGATGAAAGTGCATTCTTCTTTCAGGGGTTGGAAGGACGCAGACGCAAAGCGGCTTTAACCTTAACGATCCTTTGGGGCGGTACGATTACGCTTCATTTGTTGTCCTGGGGTTCGTGGTTCATTTTGGGCTTGACCATGCTGCTGGGAATTCAGGCACTATGGGTATTTTTGGCTCGACCCTTAAAGACTCCCAATCCTTTCACTCAAGAAGATTCAGAGGATTTTCCTCATGTTTCTCTGCTGGTAGCCGCCAAAAATGAAGAAGCGGTTATCGGTAAGCTGGTGAAGATGTTGTGTAATTTAGATTACCCGAAACATAAGTATGAACTTTGGGTTATTGATGACCACAGTACCGACCAGACACCCGTATTGTTAGATCAATTAGCCGCAGAATATAACCAACTCAAAGTATTACACCGCCCCGCTGATGCAGGTGGAGGAAAATCCGGGGCACTCAATAACGTACTACCCTTAATTAAAGGGGAAATTATTGGCGTATTTGATGCGGACGCTCACGTAACCAGAGATTTATTGCGTCATGTTTTGCCATTTTTCAATAAACCGGAAGTTGGTGCGGTGCAAGTGCGAAAAGCGATCGCAAATGCCTCACTGAATTTCTGGACGAAAGGGCAAATGGTAGAAATGGCATTAGATGCCTATAATCAACAACAACGTACTGCTATTGGTGGCATTGGAGAATTGCGCGGGAATGGTCAATTTGTCCGGCGTTTAGCCTTAGATCGTTGTGGTGGTTGGAATGAGCAAACGATTACCGATGATTTAGATTTAACCTTACGTTTGCACCTGGATAATTGGGATATTCGTTTTCTTGATTCTCCGGCTGTGGAAGAAGAGGGTGTTACAAATGCCGTAGCCCTTTGGCATCAACGCAGTCGTTGGGCAGAAGGCGGATATCAGCGCTATTTTGACTATTGGCGACTCATTGCAAGTAACCGCATGGGTACGCGGAAAACCTTGGATTTGTTTTCTTGGATGTTACTCCAATACCTATTACCGACGGCAGCGATACCCGATTTTTTAATGGCGATCGCCCGCAACCGTCCACCCCTTTTCATCCCTCTAACTGGACTGGCAATTAGTATTTCTGCCATTGGTATGTTTGGTGGACTATGGCGTATGCAGAAAAACCGTAAATTAACAGTATCGAGTATTTTTCTAATTCTGTTGCACGCGCTACGCGGTACTCTTTATATTCTCCACTGGCTGGTGATTATGCCAGCAACAACCATCCGGATGTCTCTACGTCCAAAGCGCTTAAAATGGGTGAAAACTGTTCATCAAGGAACTGGAGAAGAGAGTTTTGAATTTTGAGTTAAATCCCTATTCCTAATCGTTGCAATTAATCAGCTATTCCCTATGTAAATTGGATAGCTTGAACGGGCAAAATGCCCATCCTACAAGAGTTTATACCAAGTTGCGTTCATA
>DNGI01000368.1:1866-7886 GCA_003486645.1 Cyanobacteria bacterium UBA11370
CTTTCTTTCCCCCTTGTCTCCCTTGTCCTCCTTGTCCCCCTTGTCCCCCTTGTCCCCCTTGTCTCCCTTGTCCTCCTTGTCCCCCTTGTCCCCCTTATCTACTATGACTGCAACTTGGTATTAACAATAGATACTTGATCCCACCAGGTCAAAGCTGCAATTTGCCATTGTCAAGCCTTTAAAACAAAAAGTAACGCTGTGCCATTGGTAAAATCTCAGCAGGTTCGCAAATTAATAACTCTCCATCTGCCCTCACTTCATAGGTTTCTGGATCAACATCCATTCGAGGTAACGCCTCATTCAATTTCATATCTCGCTTACTTAATTGCCGTGTATTTGATACCGCAATCGCAGGTTTTTGTAAGCCAATTTGTTGAGGAATTCCCTTTTCTAAGGCAGCCTTAGACATAAAGGTAACAGATGTCGCCGCGATCGCACCGCCAAAACTGCCAAACATCGGGCGCATATGTACGGGTTGGGGTGTAGGAATACTCGCATTCGCATCTCCCATTTGGGAATACGCGATCGCACCTCCTTTTATCACTATCTCCGGTTTTACGCCAAAAAAAGCAGGTTTCCACAGACATAAATCTGCCAATTTTCCTGCTTCTATAGAACCGACATACTCAGCAATACCGTGAGTAATTGCCGGATTAATTGTATATTTAGCAATATATCGTTTGGCTCGAAAATTATCTGACCTCTCCCCCACCCTCTCTCCGGCAAGGAGAGGGGAGTTTGACTCCCCCTTCCCTTGCAGGGAAGGGGGTTGGGGGGTTAGGTGTCCTCGCTGCACTTTCATTTTATGGGCAGTTTGCCACGTCCGAATAATCACCTCACCCACTCGTCCCATTGCCTGAGAATCAGATGAAATCATACTAAATGCACCCAAATCATGCAAGATATCTTCAGCAGCAATAGTCTCTCGACGAATTCGTGATTCAGCAAACGCCACATCCTCTGGAATTCCCCGATCTAAGTGGTGACAAACCATCAACATATCCAGATGTTCTTCTAAGGTATTAACCGTATAAGGACGAGTCGGATTTGTAGAAGAAGGGAGAACATTTGTTTTCCCACAAACTTTAATAATATCCGGTGCATGACCCCCACCTGCACCCTCGGTATGGTAAGTATGAATCGTGCGATTTTTAAATGCAGCAATTGTTGATTCAACAAACCCCGCTTCATTTAAAGTATCGGTATGAATTGCCACTTGTACATCATAGTCATCCGCAACATTTAAACAAGTATCAATGGTTGCAGGTGTCGTTCCCCAATCTTCATGTAACTTTAATCCCATCGCACCTGCTAGTATTTGTTCCACTAATCCTTGGGGTTGACTGCTATTACCTTTACCTAAAAAACCTAAATTTACAGGAAAGGCATCTGCCGCTTGTAACATTCGGTAAATATTCCAAGGACCAGGCGTACAAGTTGTTGCATTTGTTCCAGTCGCTGGCCCTGTTCCACCCCCAATCATTGTTGTAATACCGGATGCGATCGCTACTTCGATTTGTTGGGGACAAATAAAGTGAATATGACTATCAATTCCCCCAGCCGTAACAATCATTCCTTCCCCTGCCACGACTTCCGTACCAGGACCAATAATAATATCTACATTATCTTGAATATAGGGATTTCCGGCTTTACCAATTTTATAAATTTTACCATCTTTAATCCCAATATCTGCTTTAACAATACCCCACCAATCGAGAATTAAAGCATTCGTAATTACCAGATCAACCGCACCATCAGCATTAGAAATCGGAGATTGCCCCATGCCATCACGAATGACTTTACCCCCACCAAATTTAACTTCATCGCCGTAGGTTGTGTAGTCTTGTTCAACTTCTATAAATAATTCCGTATCAGCAAGACGGATGCGATCGCCTACTGTTGGGCCATAGGTTTCAGCGTAGGCGCGGCGATCCATTCTGTAGCTCATAGTTACTCCTTATTAATTTATGTAGTTATCATACTTAATTACGTTTACCAAATTCCTATACTACGGGGAAAACCCGCGAAGCTACACTGGCAAATTTCCGTCAGCTTTTAGGTGTGCGTTGACAGAAAGCTGAAATCGTTTTATAACGTAATATAAATAAAAGTTGCTACTAATAAGGTGGGATTAACAAAATGATACAAATTGAACGAATCAGAAACCATAAAGCACAAGTAATATATCCAGTTTTTGAATATCAAGGTAATAGTGTAACTGTTTATTGGGATCAGTTAGTTATTAACTTTTTAGACAAGCAAAAGCTGTTAGGGAAGTTAAATAATTTTGATTTGCAGATAAGCTTCCCTCATAAAGTCTGGGAAATTTCCGAAGAACCACCAAAAACTCTGAATAACGTAGCAATAGCATCTATTGTATTTAGCAAAAGAGGTTCCTTCGTAGAAGAGGGTACTAATGAAGTAACTTGCATATTCTAGTATTCACCTAGGGTGAGGCTCTCCAGTACTTATGGTGCTAATACACTAATACAAGCTTATAATTTAGCAGCGTCAAGACCTTCTAGAAACTCAACAAATGGTTTAAAGCATTGATGGCATCGCTCGGCAATAGCTTGATATGAAACACTCTCCATACCCAATATGATTGAGGCATCTACAGTCTTTTTATAAGTTTTTCCACAATCTTCAAAGAGTTTCTCTAATAGCTTACTTGGTGGATAGCCATGATTTTGATCCTCTACAGGAACTTTCCATGTTATCCTCAGAGGATTGACTTCTAATCGATTTGCTAATTCTGATTCAGCAGCTAGAATTAGGGCTTCAAGTTCATATTTAAGACAAAAAACTTGAAAACGCTTTTTTATCCGTTCATCTTCAATCCCTTTCGAGCTTAAAGATTGCTCAAATTTATTTATTATCCCTGCTTTTAACTCTTGAAAAGTTTCATGAGTAAAACCTTTGTTTTTAGGATAGAGGTCTGGTAATAAAATAACTATTGCATCGGCTTCATTGCGGAGAATACTAACGGCTTTGAGTGGGAACTTCGTTACTAAATCCTCTTTAGCATCTCCTCCTCGCTGATTGTTACTTCCTTTAACCGGAAAAAATTCAATCCCAACACCTTGTTGATATTTGGCAGCAATCAAAGGTGCAAGTAAGGCTTCCAGTGCATCTTTATCCGAGGAACCTTCTACATAAATAATCACCCTCATGGCAACCGCTCCAGTTCATCACTCCGGTGCAGTTGTTCAATTTCCTCAGCTCCAAAATCATCGAGCATTTCTCTTAAAACTTGAGACTCACCAGGTTTAATAAACTTAGCTTCTCCATTTTCTTTTCGGAGTACAGCGATTTGAGAAATATCAAATTGAGTTAAAAAATACGAAGCATGAGTAGCTAAAAGAATCTGAGTACGCCCAGATGCTTTTTCAAACAAACCCGCTAAAATTGGTAGTGTTCGAGGATGAACACCCTGATCGGGTTCGTCAATGCAAATTAGAGAAGGTGGATTTGGATGCAGACAAAGACAGATCCAACATATAAGACGCAGAATACCATCAGATAGATCGGCAAGACTTAAGTCTTGGTCAACTCCAGCTTCTTGCCAAAAAGCGATTACTTCTCCAGGCCCACCACGAGCTTTTACAGCCAACTCTTTAAATCCAGGAATAACAGAACGTAAATGTTGTTGCAATTCATCAAATATTGGGCGATGCTCAGTTAGAAAATAGTGTAATACTGAACTAAGATTGCCTGCATCTTCACGTAATAAAGGTTCTTGTTCAACAGGCACAGACTTGCGAATTTTTTCATTGGCGATGTTAAATGAGCTGTAAAATCTCCAATTACGGATATATTCACTTAGCTCAAAGAGAATCACCATATCTGGATTTGTCATGCTGCTGAGTGCTAATTGATTGCGCCTTGAGGCTACATCTTGTTTAATCTCTCTTTGTTTGAGTCCTTCACCAGGCTCTTGAACCACGCCTCTATTTCCTTTAATATCCATAAATAGATAAGGCTGGTTGTATTGCTCACTAAATGGTCTAGAAGATTCTACTCGTTCGTAGGAAATTTTAGTACGACCAGTGGGACCCATAAGTTCTCCTTGATAACGGATCGGTACTGGTCTACCAGTATCAACTTCAATATCCCATTGAAACTTTTCTGACCCTGGAGTGTGAAAAATCTGTTGACCAATAGCTCCAGGAATAATTTCGGGAGGAATTTCATGATAAATACTGTCTCGCAGAAATTTTAGAAATTCAAATAAGCTTGATTTACCAGATCCATTGGCTCCAACCATAACTTCTAGAGGTAATAATGGAGCAGTAAATTCTCTAAAAGGTCGATAGCCTTTAATTCTCACTTCTGTGAGTCGTGAATGGGGGGTCATTTCATTGCCTCTGTTTGTTATCAAACTAATTTATCAATATAAGATAAACGGAATCTAGACAGGACAACTGTTTTAGATCAACTCAGTCTATCATTGCTTTAGCAAACTGGTATAACCCTCTTCTGTCACTCTCCGAAAAGCCTTACATTTTCTGAATCCTAGAGCATAGACAGAGCAAACGATCGCGCCATTTTTTCTGAGTAGAAATTCAAAGGAGATGCTAAACTGGTCAAAATGCGATTGCCCAACTCCGCATCACTCAGCATACCTTGTTTTTGGGAATTACTAATCATACGAGAAACCGGAGAGTGACAGAAGAGGGATATCTGCGCTTCGCTCTTCTCGCTTCGCTATCGCCTCTTTCATCCTTGCAGCTTTTAGCCCACTGCATAGTCACTCATTTCACGCACAAAAGGAGGATGAAAACCTAGCACAATATCTTGTTTTGGTACGCCCAAATCGACTAAATCAGCCGCAATATCATGCTCCGTTGAATTATAAAAAATCCAGATTTTATCATGGCGAATATCAAGATGCATTATACAATGATGCACCCAGCGCTTATGCTGCCAACCTAGATGCACAATTTGATAGCGATCTTGCTGCGTATCAAAGATAGTCTCAACCTCAATCTCGCCATAAGCTGGCTTACTTTCTGCGTAACCCATCAACAATTGCTGCACAACTTGCTGATAGAGCATTAATTTATCCGTCACTCCTTCCATAGTGAAATTTGCTCCAATTCAATATCGTAAACAATTATTTTTACGGAATTTTCTTGCAGCATTGAGGCTGGAAAATCAAGTTGAAAGAAACTGTTATAGATTAGATCGGGTACAGCTAGATAGAGAATGCGATCGGGTTCTTCACGACGCAATGCAGCCCGATAGTTAATAAACTGCCCCAGTGCTGTATGAAACTCTGAAATTGCCGATGCACTAGCCAAAAAACTTTTGACTTCAACCGCAATTTTCTCATCTCCTCGCTCCGCAGCCAGTAATCGTTCTGCCCCCAAGTCAATTTCCATATCTACACCACCTACTTTTATCTGAAGCGGATCGTGAGTAACATTCCACCCATCCTTAGCCAGAGCGGTCTTAACCACTTGATGAAAACGATCCTTAGCCACAACAGACGATCTGATAAGCGAGGTGCAATTCAAACCTATCATACCAAGCTGTCTCGTGCGATATCGCGTAGGGGCTACCCATGCCCCCTCCCTATTCCCCATCTTCCGGTAACTCAGTATCCCCAAAAAAGGCATCTAAATCAGCCGCCGCTTCTTCTAGCATTTTTAAATCAAAGGAATTCTGGGAAGAACGATCGCCTGATCGGTGAGACTCAGATTTATTGGATCTAGCTGTTGGTCGTTCCTGTGCCAAAATATCCTGTAGTTGGTCAAGCGATTCCTTAAACGCTCTGGCGGCTGCAATTCGCTGATTCATCTGAGACTCATGCATGATCTTTAACTTTCCCTACAAAGGCTTTTAATTAAAAGTTCCCAGCTAAAGCTTCCAGAATACAACAACATTTTGAGGAAATGGCGAATGATAAACCCCTTACTATAACATCAGTTGTTTGGGAGTCGATTACAGATCACTAAGGACACATCACGGGTGTGGTCAGAAGTAGTTGGTAGCGAGCAAAAACCTTCCTTGTCCCC
>DNGI01000367.1:0-2190 GCA_003486645.1 Cyanobacteria bacterium UBA11370
AAAACAGAAGACCCATAAATTGGGATAATCATACCCACAGCTAGTAGCGTGGGCATACCCTACCCTACTCAAACTACTCAATAGTCGAGGAGACAATTCATGGCTTATTACTGGTATAAGGCATTTCACCTGATTGGCGTTGTCGTTTGGTTTGCTGGGTTGTTCTACCTGGTACGTCTTTTCGTCTATCACGCGGAAGCGTCCCAACAGCCGGAACCTGCCCAAACCATTTTGAAAAATCAGTATGAAATAATGGAAAAACGCCTCTATCACATCATTACCATGCCAGGGATGGTTGTGACAGTCGCTATGGCAATTGGTTTGCTAACGACTGAACCAGAGGTTCTCAAAAGCGGTTGGTTGCATATCAAGTTAGCGTTTGTGGTGGCTTTGCTGGGGTATCATTTTTACTGTGGTTATTTGATGCGGAAGTTAGCAGCAGGGGAATGTAAGTGGAGTGGTCAGCAGTTTCGAGCGCTTAATGAAGCACCGACTGTCCTATTGGTTGTGATTGTCTTGCTGGCAGTATTTAAGAATAGTTTACCGACTGATATCACCGCTTGGGGTATCTTTGCTCTGGTTATCTTCATGGCAGCATCGATTCAACTGTATGCCAAAAAACGTCGGCGGGATGCGGAGAAACGATTGGCAGAATCTCAACGTAAAAATGACGAGATGACTGGACAGTTATCTACTTAAGCCAAGATTTGCGATCGCTGACTGGGGTTTGATATCGTTGTCTTGCCTATCGACTCTATTTTGACAGCAACTTGGTATTACTCGAAGTTGGCGATCGCTTCAGCAAAACCCTTGGTTAAGAATAGCGGTAACAGTGTTTAACGTTTGCTGATCTTTTGTGGAAAACTAACTAAATTCTGTGGAAAAGTGCCCCTGTCTGTGGAAAAGTAAGCGCTTTGCTGGGTATAAAATATCGCAGGGGTTTAGGGGTTTAGAAGTCGGGTTTCTTTAAGAAACCCGACTTCTGGGAGACTTCTGAGAGTAAGAGTATAATTAAAAGCTAATTTGGTCAGACTGATAAGTGGGAGGTTCGACGTGAATCAATACACGCACGGGACTGAAGCGTTCTTCTAATCGTGCTTCAACCTCCTCAGTAATCTTGTGGGCAGTTTCGACATCTTTTGCCTCTACAATCATGTGCATCTCAATGAACACTTGCCGCCCTAAGACACCACGAGAGGCAATATTATGACAGTTGATCACACCGGGGACTTGCATAGCGATCGCTTGAATAACTTCGGGGGCGACTGCCATTTGATCCACTAACCACGGTAAATTCTCCTTGAGGACTTCCCAACCACTCCAAAACACCAATAAAGCAACCGGGAAAGCGAGAATAACATCCAACCATTGAAGTTGGGGTAAATCTAATAATCGTCCCTGCCAAATGCCAATTAATCCGGCTAGAACAGTAATCGTGACCCAAACATCACTCATGGTATGGCGGGAATCGGCAATTAAAATTGGACTCCCCACCCGTTGTCCGACATTGCGCTCGTAGAAGGCAACAAAAATATTCACACCCAATACAATAAGAAGTAAGCCTAGTTCTGGAGCAGAGATAGTAACGGGAGTCAGCTTACCCACAATCCGTTCTATCCCTCCTTGGAGAATTTCAAAACAAGCAATCCCTAAAAAAGCCGCAATCCCTAATGCTCCCACCGCTTCAAATTTCTGATGTCCATAGGGATGTTTGCGATCAGGTAGGGGGGAAGAAAAACGATTAGCAATCAACCCTAAAATATTATTAGCACTATCGGTAACACTGTGCAAAGCATCAGCTTGTAAGCTGAGGGAACCTGTTACATTCCCTACGATTACCTTCAATCCCATCACGAATAGATTGAGTAATAGGGTAATGAGTAAGACTTTGCGAACTTCAGAACGTTTATCTTGTGGCATATGCGTCACCTATATTGATGACTACTACTATCATGTCCGCCGTGAATCCAGGTATTGTAGAGACGTTGCATTGCAACGTCTCTACAGGGTTTCGGTTTACAGGTACTGACGTTGATTAACCGGATTTGATATAACTGTCTAACTTTTAGTTTAGTCTCTTGGGGGTGTAAATTCTTAAATTTTAAGATGTCATTAGGGACTGCCAAAAAATAAATTATCCATTCAATTAGGGCGAGTCAAGTTATATTGTCGGCTAGCGCTACTATATTG
>DNGI01000367.1:2438-2865 GCA_003486645.1 Cyanobacteria bacterium UBA11370
ATACTTTTTTATTGGGGAGTCCCATTAACTCCTGCAACTTCTGGATTCTTACCCATTTAAAAATGCTGAAATCCTCGTGTTAGGGTTAACAACTCACTTCTATAAGTCCCGGTACTGTCTCTTAACCAAACCTCATGGCCCGTTGTAATATAACCAATTAATGCTGCACCTTTTCCCAATTGTTGTACTAATTTCTCAGCGGATTTAGGGGGTAAGCATAATACCAATTCAAAGTCTTCACCCCCATATAAAACCCAATCCCAAACTTGCTGTGGAGTAACGAGCTGGTTCAAGATAGAGGGTAGGGGAATGTGCGATCGCTCAATCACGGCACCAAACCCACTTGCACGACAAATTTGTACAATCGCGTCTGCTAAACCATCGCTGCTATCCATTCCGGATAGGGGGAATGGGGAGTGGGGAGTGG
>DNGI01000518.1:0-2187 GCA_003486645.1 Cyanobacteria bacterium UBA11370
CCGTTATCAAATCCGTTGCCAATGACTGACATCAACAATCTACCCATTGCCCCAAACACTCGGGGTTTTCAGGTATGCTCTTTATAAGCGAATAGACCTCTCCCAAAACTCTTGTGGGGTAGGCATTCCGCCTCCCTTTAACCTTATTTCCTGGAGAGGTCTAATAGACAAAAGCTCATGCGTTGCTGCTAACCGTTGGGGAAACCAATCATTGTATGAAAATCGAAACTAGAACCGAACCCATGGTTCTCAACATGGGACCTCACCATCCCTCGATGCACGGCGTTCTCCGCCTCATTGTCACCCTAGATGGCGAGGATGTCATTGATTGTGAACCAGTCATCGGCTACTTGCACCGAGGCATGGAGAAAATTGCTGAGAACCGCACTAATATTATGTACGTCCCCTACGTCAGTCGGTGGGACTATGCGGCGGGAATGTTCAATGAGGCAATTACCGTTAATGCGCCAGAAAAGTTAGCCGATATTGCCGTACCCAAACGCGCCAGCTACATCCGCGTGATTATGCTGGAGTTGAATCGGATTGCGAATCACCTATTATGGTTAGGCCCATTCCTCGCTGACGTGGGTGCCCAAACGCCCTTCTTCTATATCTTCCGCGAACGGGAGATGATTTATGATTTATGGGAAGCGGCTTCTGGACAGCGGTTAGTGAATAACAACTACTTCCGCATCGGTGGAGTTGCCGTTGACTTACCCTACGGATGGGTTGACAAATGCGAAGATTTTTGCAATTACTTTGACCCTGTAGTTGATGAATATGAACGCTTAATTACGGATAATCCGATTTTCCGCCGTCGGGTTGAAGGTGTGGGCACTGTCACACGGGACGAAGCGATTAACTGGGGACTTTCTGGTCCAATGCTGCGGGGTTCCGGTGTGAAGTGGGATTTGCGGAAAGTTGACCACTACGAGTGCTACGATGATTTTGACTGGGAGGTGCAGTGGGAAACGGCTGGAGATTGCCTTGCCCGGTATTTAGTCCGAATTCGGGAAATGCGCGAGTCGGTTAAGATTATTCGTCAAGGGTTAAAAGGATTACCCGGTGGCCCATACGAGAACCTGGAAGCCAAGCGCATGGCTGAAGGCAAGAAGTCTCAGTGGAATGATTTCGATTATCAGTACATCGGCAAGAAAATTGCCCCTACCTTTAAGATTCCTAAAGGAGAACACTATGTTCGCCTAGAAAGTGGTAAGGGAGAATTGGGCATTTTTATTATCGGCGATGATAATGTCTTCCCGTGGCGTTGGAAAATTCGTCCCGCAGATTTCAATAACCTGCAAATTCTCCCTCATATTCTGCGAGGGGTGAAGGTTGCCGATATTGTGGCGATTCTCGGTAGTATTGACGTAATTATGGGTTCAGTAGACCGCTAATACACAAAAAAGGCACGAGAGTCTATGCTTGTGCCTTTCTTAGGATTTATTCATCAGTTTGTTGATAAACTAAGCACCCACGTAAAGGTGTTATACTTACGCCATGATTCGCAAGCCCTTAAACCGAACCTTGATAACTCAGAGCCTAGAACTCTAGCCAGCAGAATGCTGTTAAAACTGCACTCTGGCTTTCTAAAACTCTACCAGTGATTAAGACGGCTTTTGGGGGTGCTTTTTTGGAGCTAGGCTGATTACAAACTTTGCTCAACAAACCTGTTCAAACCGAGAATCGATCTATCCCTGACGCTAAAACACTCGAAAGACCCTGTAGTCTTGAGATAATAGTCTTAAACGATATTGTTTTGAACAGTTTAATGGTGTTGGGCAGAAGAAGCCAGCGCTATAGCTATAAGGGTTTGCGACTGGAGTAGATCGCGTAAAGTAGATGCCCCTGAGACAACTAATGTAACGCAATTTTCTCACCGTGGGGTGAGGGGTGACTCCCCCTACCCCCTGCCGATTTTGGTAACAAAGCTAGGCTTGTGCAAGCTGACAACTATCAGATTTCTATGGCTCGAAAAAAATCATCCCGTAAAAAACTGAACCTGACTAATCTTGATACCCTGACAACCCCAACGGTTGAAACGGAGGAGCAACCCCAACGAACAGAAACGGTGGAAGAGTTAACGGACAGTCCCACTGAAGTGAGTGCTGTTTCTATGGAGGAACCCACTCCCACCGTCACGGAAGAGAAAGCTCCTCCTGTAGAGGAACCCCCTCAAACCGTCAC
>DNGI01000518.1:2527-3003 GCA_003486645.1 Cyanobacteria bacterium UBA11370
GTGGAGGAACCCCCTCAAACCGTTGTTGCAGTCAAGTCTGCTCTTCTGAAGGAACCCCCTCAAACCATCACCACACAGAGGGTTGCTCCTGTAAAAGAATCGGCTCAAACTGTCATTGAAGTGAGAGCTGCTGGAGAAGAAGGGGTGTCTTTGTCAGCACGATCAGCACCCACGAAAGATACCCGATTGGAAAGGCGACCTCAACGACCCAGACCCCAACCGATACAGACTGTTCCAGAAGCCACCAACCAAGAAGGTGAAGTCTTCAAGCCTGGAGATAAAATTAGCGTCAAAGCCCCTTGGGGAGGTCAGGCGATCGCAGAAATTGCTAGCTTTTATGTAGACAATCACGGCGGTGTCTGGGCGCAATATAATCCACTTTCCTGCATACCGAAGTGGACGTGGAATGGGGGATGTACCCGCGCTAACCTATTACAGAAAGGGAGTTAACCCAATAAGCTAAGACGCATTTAAAT
>DNGI01000518.1:3255-3558 GCA_003486645.1 Cyanobacteria bacterium UBA11370
GGGTGTGGGGTGTGGGGTGTGAGGATATACAAATTAAATGCATGACAGCTTACTACTCGGATAAGCACCCTAAACGGGAAATTGAGTTGGGGAAAGGCAGTTCGTCTTTCCCCTTCCCTTTCCCTATTTCAAGGCAATGCCCACCTACTCCTAGGGCGTGTCATTAATTAAATCCAGAATCCTTTCAGGACAAGGGTTTTAGGCTAATTTGTTAAAAACAAGTTGAACGCCAGAATCCAACACTCATCAGAGATGTATCGGTAATGGATGACACGCCCTAATACCGAGTTGCGTTCATACGTA
>DNGI01000518.1:3783-5322 GCA_003486645.1 Cyanobacteria bacterium UBA11370
CCTTGTCCTCCTTGTCTCCCTTGTCTTCCTTGTCCTCTCTATCTACTCTCTTTGAAAGCAACTTAGTATAAGTCCCGCTAACGAATTGGATTATGCACCGTAACCAACTTAGTCCCATCAGGAAACGTTGCTTCTACCTGGACTTCCTGCACCATTTCCGGGACACCTTCCATCACTTCATCCCGCGTTAGGATAGTAGTCCCATAACTCATTAAGTCTGCTACAGTTCGCCCCTCTCTTGCACCTTCAAGAATAGCCGCCGTAATGTATGCGACAGATTCTGGATAGTTTAGTTTAATTTGTCGTTCCTTACGTCGTTCTGCTAACAGGGCAGCCGTAAAAATTAGTAATTTATCCTTTTCTTGGGGTGATAGTTGCATCTGTCAATTTTGGATTTTGGATTTTGGATTTTGGATTTTGGATTTTAGATTATTATCTAGGCAATTACTTCCGATTGTATTTTTATATCATGTTCCTTTAGACAGTCAGTATTAAAATTTAATCCCTTCAAGTTTTATTCTAAATATCTCAATAAAAGCCTTTAAATTTGCCAAACTCTCGGCTTGATAGCCTGACATCCAAAACACGAAAGACGCAATAGCTGCCAAACCTCTATAAACCAGTTTCGCACCTCCGAGGTCGATGAGCCACGATAGCGGCATACCAACCCTTGTCCCAACGTTTGAGTAACACCAGCTTCGCCTTGTCGTGCAGTTGCCATCCAGATCATTCTTGCTTTGTTAACAATCGTAGATGATATCGGTTGACCGATCCAAATGAGACTTGCTACTATCGGTTGCCCAGCCAATCCATGAGGACTATTGATAATTTCTTCCCCTGCTAGCAACCCTTGCCGATCAATCCATAAAGGCTGTCCTTGTTGCCAGATTTCGGTATGCGATCGCCACTCTCCTTGTAAGAACTGTTCTCTCCTAGCAGTACGACCAAAGCGAGTAATTTCCCATCCTAACCAACTTGCTCCTGGTGCTAATTCTACCCGCAAATCCTGTTGATAAACTGCACCATTGAATACAATTGTCTCCTGCGGCAACCACTCCAAACACGCACCCGCCTCAACTTTGATTTCAACCGTTTGTTTGGCGGCTTGTCCATTACTACGATAAACTTTACTAGCCGCAGCAGTAGTAATTAAAGTGTGGGCATTCGGGTGAAGATCAATTCGTTGAGAGAGGCGATCTCCTCCTACCATTCCTCCCGCCGTATGTAAGATTACCGTGTGACAAACTCCTTGCCCTTCGGGATAAAAAGGACGCTGTACCTTTAAGGGCGATCGCACTTGATTGTGAACTAATTCAGTACTGCCCTGGTGATGGGCATAGTTCAACTCTAAACTGCCGTGCCAACCTCTAGATAAGTGTTCTGTCTCACTCTTATTAGTCAAGCGAATTCTCCATTTCCTATAATAGACTTCTTGCATAAATACTCTCTCCGCCAGGGGTTAAAACCCCTGTCTCAAAGCTCAAGTCGGTTGAAACCGACTATTGGTAGTGATTTCAGTCCGTTAAAACTCAGATCTTG
>DNGI01000393.1:0-593 GCA_003486645.1 Cyanobacteria bacterium UBA11370
CCCCACTCCCCACTCCCTATTTTATAAACCGATGCGATCGCACCTTATCGACATCCTAAAGATTCGCGCGTATCAACTCCAGTTTTTGAGTTAATACCGTTTGCCCTAGCACAAAGTTTTTGTACTTGTACCTTATCTAAAACGGCATCGGTGAAGTCAGCGCCTGTAATATTAGTATTATCAAAGCGAGAACGAAGCATAATAGCTTCAATCAAAACTGCATCACTCAAATCAGCCCCCGTAAAGTCCACCAAATAAGCAATACCATAGGTAAAATTTGCCCCATGTAGGTTGGTATTAGTCATCGTTGAACCGCTAAATACTGCACCTTGCAAGTCAGCCTCACTAAAGTTAGCTTTTTCCAAATTAGCATTAGAAAATTCCGCCCCTGCTAAAGATTGACCAGAGAAATCTTTACCTACTAATTCACTATCATCAGCCGCACGTCCAATCACAGAAGAACTCGCTGCTTGGGCTGAGAGGGGCACCCAAAGAACAAGTAGTGTTAAAACAATTGCCGCTAAGGATTGAAAATACCTCATGCTCTATTTTACCCAAAATTTGCTCGTATTAAACAACAAACAACAAACAAC
>DNGI01000393.1:834-15194 GCA_003486645.1 Cyanobacteria bacterium UBA11370
CAACAAACAACAAACAACCAACAACCAACAACCCATCACCCAATCATCCGCTTGAACAAGGATAATTTATCTTTGTAAGGAGGATACCGCCAATTTGGATCAAACCAAAACCCTTTCTTTAGCACACTTTTATAATGGGAGAAAGTATCAAAACTGGCGCGACCATGATAGCTACCGATACCGCTATCCCCAACTCCACCAAAGGGTAAAGTTGAGACACCAACGTGCATAATCGTATCATTAATGCACACCCCACCTGAAGAGGTTTGTTGTAAGACTTGCTCTTGCTTTTGTTTATCTTTTGAGAAAAGATAAAGAGCTAACGGTTTAGGTCGAGCGTTAATTTGCGCGATCGCTTCATTCAAGTCTGAATACTCTAGTACAGGTAAAATGGGTCCAAAGATTTCTTCTTCCATGACGGCAGAATCCCATGAAACCCCGTCAATTACCGTTGGGGCGATATAGTTTTCTTCTGGCTTTGTTTGTCCACCAATGACAATTTTTCCTTCCTGAAGTAAGGGAACAAGTCGCTCAAAATGACGCTGGCTAATAAGCCGACCATAGTCAGGACTTTCTGAGGGTTCATCCCCATAAAATTCTTGTACACATTTCTTGATTTCTGTTAAAAAATCGGATTTGATTCGGCGATCGACTAAAAGATAATCAGGGGCAATACAGGTTTGACCTGCATTGAGGTATTTACCCCAAGCAATGCGTTTTGCCGCATGATTCAGATTAACATCAGCATCAACAATACAAGGGCTTTTTCCTCCTAATTCCAACGTCACTGGAGTCAGATGTTTAGCGGCAGCTTGCATCACAATTTTGCCAATAGCTGTACCGCCTGTAAAGAAAATATGATCGAATCGTTCCGCCAGGAGTTGTTGACTGGTTTCAACCCCACCTTCCACCACAGCAATATAGGCAGAGTCAAAGGTTTTTTGGATTAAATTAGCAACAACTTTGGAAGTATTAGCAGAGATTTCTGAAGGTTTAAGAATCGCACAGTTCCCTGCTGCTATCGCTCCCGTTAGAGGAGAAATTGTTAAGGAAAAGGGATAATTCCACGGCGCAATAATTAACACAACACCCAGGGGTTCTGGATAAATTTTTGCCGAAGCAGGTAATTGATCAATACCTGTAGGAACCGTCTTTGGTTTGACCCACGATTTAAGATGTTTAAGGGCATACTTAATTTCACTAATTGCAGCAACTTCAACATAGGCTTCTAAATCAGGTCGTCCTAAGTCAGCCTTAACCGCATTAATAATCGCCTCTTGATGATCGACAATAGCTTGTTTGAGACGTTTAAGCTGTTCGATCCGCCAATTAACGTCTTTCGTTACCCCCGTTGCGAAAAAATCTCGTTGTTTGCAGATAATATCCTTTATTGGTACTTGGGTAAGCATCTTTGTTTCTTTAAACTCTTACTCTATGGTAACTCCCTATTTGTTATTCCTCACCTCCTATTTTTAAATTAGTCGCGTCTTGATTTATGAGCCAGGGTGCAGACTTTTTCTTTTGTTTTTCAATTTCCTGCTCATACCAGTTCATTAAGGGAGTTGCACTAATTCCATGCAGCACCACTGAAATGACAATAGTGATGAAAGTAATCCAAGCAATCTGTTCACCGACTTCACCTTTTAATCCCTCTCCCAAAGCGTAAGATAAATAGTAAATCGAACCCACTCCTCGAATCCCAAACCAACCAAATAGCCATCGTCTAGTGGGACTATAATTTTCGCCAATGGTACTGATTAAAGCTCCCAAAGGGCGAATGATAAAAATTAATAATCCTGCGACTAAAAGCGCCTGGGGTAAAAATTTCAGGATCGGTTCAATTCTGAGTAGCGATCCCAGCAACAAAATTGTTCCAACCTCCATCAATTTTTCAATGGTTTCGGTAAATTCAAGCTGAGAAAGGCGCTTTTCTGGGTCATGATAACTCCGTTGTGCCACGATTCCAGCTACAAAAACTGCTAAAAATCCGTACCCATTCACAACTTCCGTCAAGGAATACGTTAGCAGAATAATACTGAGGGCAACAAAATCTTCCATTAACGCATCGACAGACACAAATCTCCGCAATCGCTTATCCAACCAAACGACAATTTTGGCAACGACAACACCCATCACTAAACCTGCTGCGATCGCCCAAATTAGATCAATTGCCACCCATTGCTTAAACCAATTCTCCCAATTATTATCTTTCAACCAATACAATCCAAAATAAACAAATGGAAACGCTAACGCATCGTTTAATCCTCCCTCGGACGTTAACCCAAAGCGTAATTCATCCCTATCATCAGGATGGGAAAGTTGAACTTCTGAAGCTAAAACGGGATCGGTTGGTGCCAGAATCGCTCCTAATAAAATAGCTGCTCCCCAATTTAACCCCAACCACCAATGACCAATTGCCGCTACTGCAAAAATTGAAATCGGCATTAAAAACCCAATCAAACGCACCGTTGAATTCCAAGCCCAAACCTTAAGGGGACGATTCATTTTTAAGCCGCAGCTAAACAGAGAAACGATAACCACAAACTCCGTTAATCGTTCTAAAAATTCTGCTTCGGGACGCAATTGAATGAGATGAAAACCGTAGGGACTGAGAAGAATTCCAACAATTAAGTAAATCAACGCATAAGAAAGCGGTAAGCGAGCAATCCAACCCGAACCTAATGTGACAAAAAGCAGCAGTAAACCAATAACGAGTAGATCCAAAATATAGATATCCACAGAGATACTCTCGCAACGACAGAGACTACCTCATCAATCTACTGTGTGGATACTTGACTGCAAAACCTCTTGTGGTAGATTCTAAACTAGCGCTATATCAATTCATTACTCCCTTAAAATCTGTCTTAGGATATAATTAGGACTTACGCAAAAAAAACCATTGAACCACCATCAGTAGGGGCGCATATCGATGCGCCCTCTCGCTATATATGGCATTTGTGGGTAAGTTATGATAATTTAAATGTCGCGGTTTTAGATATTACTAAAATACCCATATACGTTTAAATCATGATAAAATAAATAATCAACTAAATTTGACATTTTAAAATAAATTGAAACGAATAATTGGCCTTACCGGGGGTATTGGGACAGGCAAAACGACAGTCTCGAATTACCTTGAACACCACCACAAACTCCCAGTTTTAGATGCAGATATCTACGCTAGAGAGGCCGTGAAACAGGGTTCAGCAATTCTGACTCAAATTGTTCAACGTTATGGTTCAGATCTCCAGCACGCCGATGGTACACTCAACCGGAAACGTTTAGGCGAAATTATTTTCAGTAACCCAGACGAACGGCAGTGGGTAGAACAACAAATCCATCCTTACGTGCGCGATCGCTTCCAATCTCAACTCGACATCCTAACGGCTCCCATAATCGTATTCGTTGTACCTTTATTATTTGAAGCGAATATGACCGATTTAGTGACTGAAATTTGGGTAGTGATCTGCTCTTTCCAACAACAACTTGATCGGATGAGAGAACGCGATCGCCTTTCCTTACAACAAGCTCAAGCCCGAATCGATAGTCAATTCCCTATCGAGGAAAAGATAGCTCGTGCTAATGTAGTTCTGGATAATTCTTCTACAATAGAAATCCTGCTTAAACAAGTAGATTTTGCATTAATTAACCGTTAGTATTGACTTAGGTAACGTTCCAGTTAAACCATCTCCCCCTCCCCCTCTCTCCCCCTCTCCCCCTCCAGTCATTCAAATTAATCCCATAGACCACTAGTCACAGGTCACGAGTCACTGTTAAAATCTGACAGTTCGCTGTGCTTTGATTGAGGAGGAAGGCTAATAGCTGCAAGGAGGCTTTATGATTGTCTGCCCTAACTGCAATCACCAAAATCCGGATGGCGCTACCCAATGCGAAGCCTGCTATACCCCTTTACCTGCGACCACCAGTTGTCCAAACTGTGGTGCCATGGTTCAGACAGACGCTAGCTTCTGCGGTCAGTGTGGCTTTAACTTGAAAATTCCTGCCGAGGTAGGGGGAGGGGGAACCTCCGCGCCTGACCCATCCCTTGATGTGCCGGACTTGCTACCTCCTGACCCACTGGTTGAACCTGAACCCATTTCTACTCGCTATCCCTCTGCAATGCCCGACCCCGTTTCCCCCATTCCGGCAACTCCCATTCCGGCAACTATCGTTAGTCAACCGGAAAACCCCGACACTGAACAAACGATTCCGCCTGACTTAGCAACCGTCCCACCGCCCCCGGAACCTGTTGCTACTCCACCTAGCCGTACTAGTCCTCCACCGTCCCCCGCCGCCGGGACTGCCACAACTCAATTACAGGTGTACTCCGCCCATCTCATGCACCTGCAAACGAATACCAGAATTGAGTTACCATCCTATCTGACCGTGATTCATATCGGTAAGCCGAACGATCAGATTCCCCCCGATATTGACGTTTCAGGTTATCCCAACTCCGAGATCGTTTCCCGAATTCATGCCGATATCCGAGTGGAGGGCGACACCTATTACATCGAAGATGTGGGCAGTTCCAATGGCACCTACATTAATCATGCTCCCTTAGCTAAAGGTAATCGACATCGGTTGCGAACAGGCGATCGCATTAGCTTGGGCAAAGGCGACCAGGTGACATTTTTATTCCATAGTTCCTAAACGTGATCGCCATTGAGTCGGCAAGTAACGGATTAACAAAGGTCTTCAAACAAGGGTAGAGTGAGGGGTTAGAACAAATTGCAGACCATGTTTATTAAGTGGTAGCCTTAAGGTGGCAGAATTCCAAGGTAGCAGCGAGCTTAATTTGCTGTGCTTGTTGGTTCGGTCGAAGACTGCCATGACCCTTACGGGAACGGCGCTGCCAAACAGTAATCACTAACCAGGGAGTATGAAGAATTAAAACATCTATTATCTAACCCCTATAGCAATTCCGTTATAGCTTTTGCCAAGCCTCCAGTTAATTACAACGAAAACTCTGAGGTTGGTATGAGAAGTTTCAAGAGTCTCAGGTCGTGAGGCGAAAGTATTTGAAAGATGTAATACCGGTGATTACACTGACCCTGCTGCATCCTCTCCAGTCTGTTCCTGTCCAAAGTTGGCCGTTTGAAACCGAATCAGTGATTCGGATTGGTCGCTCCACGGATAATGATGTCATCCTCTATAGCGCCGTCGTTTCCCGACACCATGTTGAACTGCGGCGGAATGGTTCGGGTTGGGAAATTGTCAGCTTAGGTGCGAATGGAACCTATATCGATGGTAAGCGCATTACCCAAATGCCAGTGGTGGATGGGATGATTATTCGTCTGGCGAGTTCTGGCCCGAAAATTCGCATTCACCTTGAAGGAGAGACGGCAAAGGCAGGACTACAAACGGTTCTCGCTAAACGCGCTGCGTCTCGAAAAGATACCGTCGATCAATCAAAAGAGACGTTAATTGATCCGAAAGGCAACCGGACAGAATAGCGATCCTAGTTGCTGTTTGTTTAGTGACAGCTTAGGGTTGGGACTTAAAGTTTCTTAACTCGCTCTGGTCGATGCTAAGGATCTAAGGTTAGAGTGATAGGAAATTTAAATTCTTAAACCCTAAGTATTTTACAGTCTCAGATAGGATGAATTCTCCAAATGACGAACACCGGGAACTTCAGCGCCGGGAACAAGAGCTTCAAAAACGAGAGCAAGAACTCCGACTGCGGGAACTTGAAGCGGAAATTAATCAACCTCCTCTGTATAAAACGGTTAAGCATGAGCAACCAGAGGGTAAACTGCAACGATGGGGGCGTAAAGCGATACTGGTGGGCAAGTTTTTAGCGTTTGTCATCGTTGGTTATGGTGTGGTGAAGTTGGGTACAATCGTTGCCAGTATAGCGATTGTTGGGGCGATCGCTTTTATTGGCTACAAAATTTTCTTGGAAGGCGATCGCACGCGGCGGTAATTCTAGGGACTAGGGTTAAATTGGGGTGCTGTTCGGAGCTAACATTAATCGATTAACTGATAAAAACTATGAGTTACAACGTGGAAACAACTAGCTTCCTCAAGGATCTAGATCGAGTTGTTAGAGTTCGTCATCAGGTTGCCAATTATTTGAGTCAACTTGCCCAAACTATCAACCAAGCTGAGTTAGAGGGAGCAGAAGCGTCCGGAAAATTGGGTCTAGAACGAGAGAGCGAAGATGTTAGTATTGCCAGTGAAAATTTACGGCAGGGTGTGTTTCGGTTGATGGTCTTAGGGGACTTAAAGCGGGGCAAAAGTACGTTTCTTAATGCCTTAATTGGCGAGAATCTCTTGCCTGCGGATGTCAATCCTTGTACAGCTTTACTGACCGTTTTACGCTACGGCAACCAGAAGAAAGTTACCGTTTATTTTAAAGAAGATAGACCTCCAGAATATTTAGATTTTAACACATTTAAGCAGAAATATACTATCGAACCGAGTGAAGCAAAGAAACTGGAAGAAGAGAAAAAATTAGCCTTTCCCGATGTTGAGTATGCCGTGGTGGAGTATCCATTACCCTTGTTAGAAAAGGGTATCGAAATTGTTGATAGTCCAGGACTAAATGATACTGAAGCCCGCAACGAACTTTCGCTTAACTATATTAACAACTGCCATGCACTCTTCTTTGTTTTTAAAGCCGTGCAACCTTGTACATTAGAAGAGCGTCGCTATTTAGAGAACTATATCAAAGGTCGTGGTTTAACGGTTTTCTTTTTAATCAATGCCTGGGATGAAATTCGTAAGGGATTAATTGATCCCGATGATCCGGAAGAATTACAACAGGCTGAAAACCGCTTACGCCAAGTATTCCGAACGAATCTAACTGATTATTGCCAAGTGGATGGACAGGATATTTATGATGAACGAGTGTTTGAAATTTCCTCACTCAATGCCTTACGTCAACGGGTAAAAGATCCAGAAGCTTCGTTAGAGGGAACGGGGTTTCCTGAGTTTATCAATTCTCTCAATACCTTTTTAACTCAGGAACGAGCGGTTGCTCAACTGCGACAAGCACGAACGTTAGCACGTCAAACCTATAACCGTCTCCATGAAGCCATTGAACGCCGCATCCCTTTACTGGGTGAAGATATTGAGGAATTAAAGCGTCGGATTAACTCAGTTCAACCGGAATTCAATCAATTTAATGAGATCCGCGATCAATTTCAGGATGAAATTAGAGGAATGCGGGATAAGAAAGCCAGGGCGATCGCAGATTCGTTTCGGGCTTATATTTTGAACTTGGATAATACGTTTGAATCGGATTTTTTACGGTATCAGCCTGATATTGGGTTTCTAGATTTTCTAAGTAAAGGAAAGCGAGAAGAGTTTAATGCAGCATTCAAGCGAGCCTTTGAGCAGTATCTTAATGATAAAATTGCGGCTTGGGAACTCACGGCTGAAAATGAAATGAAAGATGCCTTTTCACAATTAGCTAAGAGTGCAGCTAGTTATGGTGCGACTTATAATCAAGTGGCAGATTCGATAACGGAAAAGTTAATCGGAGAAAAAGTTTATACAGGTAGAAGTATTCATACTGAAGAAAATTCTCCATCCTGGGCGAGTTGGGCAATGGGATTTCTTTCATTAGCCTCTGCAAATGTGGCGGGTTTGGTTTTAGCAAGTGCAGGGTTTGATTGGAAAAATATCCTGGTAAACTGGATTGCTGTCCTTGGGATTTGGAGTTTTTTAGCAATTTTTTCAGTCCCTTTAGTAATCAATCCGGTGGGTATTTTATTACTCGGTTTAGGGGTTGGGGCTTTACAAGCGGAACAAGGTCGGCAAGAATTAATTAAAGCAACGAAAAAAGAGTTTGCCAAATATCTACCTCAGTTAGCAGAGGAACAATGGCAACGAATTAATCAAGCGGTTAAAGAGTCGTTTGATTCCTATGAACGGGAAGTTAGTAAGCGTATCAATGACGATATTAAATCCCGAAAGGCTGAGTTGGAGAATTTACTCTTGCAAAAAGAATCTCGTGAGATTAATCGAGAAACTGAGTTAAAACGGCTGGAAAATTTGGATGCGGATGTTTTAACTGAATGCAAAAATATTGAGTCGGTGTATGACTATTTACTGTCATTACCAGCCTAAAATTTAATGATCCGTGAGGTGGGTAATGCCCACCTTATTTATTGAGTCAGTTACTAGAGTATAAGCTAGATGAGTTACAAAATTGAAACCGATAGTTTTATTAATGACTTAGATCGAGTTGCCAGAGTGCGATCGCAAGTGGCAAGCTGTCTAAGTAAGATGGCTCAAACCTTAGAACAAGGGGAGTCAGAAGGACAAACAAGTTCTGGACAATTGGGTTTAGAACGAGATATCGATGATTTAACGAAAGCGAGTAAAAATTTACAGCAAGGGGTATTTCGCCTGCTGGTCTTGGGAGATATGAAACGGGGAAAAAGTACGTTTCTCAATGCCTTAATTGGAGAGAACTTATTACCCAGTGATGTGAATCCTTGTACAGCCTTATTAACGGTTTTGCGCTATGGTTCTGAAAAGAAAGTAACCGTTTACTTCAATGATGGTAGTTCTCCGGAAGAGATTGATTTTAAAAGTTTTAAGAGTCGCTATACCATTGATCCTGCTGAAGCGAAGAAACTCGAACAACAGAAAAAACAAGCTTTTCCAAATGTTGATTATGCCGTTGTAGAATATCCGTTACCTCTGTTACAAAAGGGAATTGAAATTGTTGATAGTCCGGGGTTAAATGATACAGAAGCACGGAATGAGTTATCCCTAGGTTATATTAATAATTGCCATGCTATCCTTTTTGTCTTAAGGGCAACTCAGCCTTGTACCTTAGCAGAACGACGTTATTTAGAAAATTATATTAAAGGTCGAGGATTATCGGTTTTCTTCCTCATTAATGCTTGGGATCAGATTCGAGAAAGTTTAATCGATCCTGATGATACCGAAGAATTGGCAGAAGCAGAAGGACGATTACGAAAAGTTTTTCAGTCTAACTTGGTCGATTATTGTCAAGTGGATAGTTACAATATTTATGATGAACGAGTCTTTGAAATTTCGGCAATTAAAGCGCTACGTTTGCGAGTAAAAAATCCTTCTGCCTCTCTAGAGGGTACAGGATTTCCGGAATTTATGGGAGCATTAAGTACGTTTTTAACCAAGGAACGTGCTATTTCTGAATTGCGACAAGCAAGAACTCTAGCACGCCAAAGTCACAGCCATGTTAGTGAAGCGATTGAACGTCGTATCCCTTTGTTAGAGCAAGATGTCAAGGAATTAAGGGAACGCATTAGTTCGGTTGAACCGGAATTTAACAAGCTTACTGAGATTTGTAATCAATTTAAAGATGAAATTAAATCTGTTCGGGATAGTAAAGCAAGAACAATTGCGGATTCATTTCGCACCTATGTTTTGAATTTAGGGAATACGTTTGAGGCCGATTTTTTGCACTATCAGCCTGAATTAAGATTTATGGATTTCCTCAGTTCAGGTAGACGGGAAGCGTTTGAAGTAGGACTTAGGCAAGCCTTCGAGCGTTATGTTAATGATAAATTAGCAGCTTGGAGTCTCACGGCTGAGAAAGAAATGGATAGTGCGTTCTCGCAGTTATCAAAAAGCGCGGCAAATTATGGGGCTTCTTATACTAAGGTAACTGATAAAATTACCGAGAAACTTACAGGTCAAAAAATACCCCCGGTAATGGGTTCTAGTAATGAAGATAACTCTCCCGCCTGGGCAAAATGGGCAGCAGGATTGTTTTCTTTAGCTAGGGGAAATATTGCAGGCGTTGCGATGGCGGGTGCGGGATTTGATTGGAAAAATATCGTACTTAATTTTATTACTGTCATGGGAGTGGGTGCTTTAATTACCACTGTTTCTGGGGTTGTTTTAGGACCAATAGGACTCGCATTACTGGGTTTGGGTGTTGGAGTTGTGCAAGCGGATCAAGCGCGAAAAGAGTTAGTGAAAGCGGCTAGAAAAGAGCTAGTCAAATATCTACCCCAGGTGGCACAGGAGCAATGGCAACCGATTCATGATGCAGTGAAAGAATGTTTTGATATTTATGAGCGAGAAGTTACTGAACGAATGAATGATGATATTAAAGCTCGGAAATCGGAGTTAGATAATTTGATTGCTCAAAAAGAATCTCATGAAATTAATAATGGGGCAGAATTAGAGCGTTTAAGAAAATTGCAGAGGGAGGTTTCTTCAGAGTTAGAGAGTGTTGAGGAGGTTTATCAGGGTTTATTAGCAGCCGCTGGTTGAAGTCAGTATCTATACTACAGCTCTTTTAGTACATTTCAAGAATTTAGATATTTTATGAAGTGTGCGATCGCACTCACGATCACTCTTCCTTCCTCGCTTCTCTTTCTAGTAAATTTTGTAGAGGTTCCACTAAAAGAGGTAATTCATATTGAATTCCATCCCATACAATCCTTAACTTAATCTGAAAATATTCATGAGTGACTACATTTCGCATATCATTCATCAATCGCCAGGGAATCTCAGGTACACGATCCTGAATCTCAGCAGGAACATTTCTAGCAGCCTCACCAATTATCATAAACTTATAAAGAATCGACTCAAATAGCACCTCATCTGCTGCTAATTCCTCTAAAGTTATTCCCGCTGTTCGTTCCTGAATTCTATCAATTGCATTCAAAATATCCTGTACTCGAAGCTGCCAATTTCTAGAAGACATGAATGATATCCTCCAAAACAGGCTCACGTAAATGCTCTTTTAACGCATCAAGTGTTCCCAAATCTACAGAGCAACCTAAAATATCTTCTAGATAAAGCCGAATTTCACTAAAGCCAAATAATCCAATCGGTTTAGAAAATTCTACTAACAAATCCACATCACTATCTAATCTCGCCTCATCCCGTGCCACCGAACCAAATAAATCTAAAGACTTAACCCCTAATTTCTGAAGTTGATCTTGATGAGCTTTAACAATTGCTAGTACCTCATCTCGCTTCAAAATAAGTCCCTTCTGCATCTAATATTACTCCCTATTAAGCTCTCCTCTAGTAATAAGCTGTTGTGCATCTCAATTGGATAGTATTCAGTTAGGAAACAAACTGTAAATCTGTCTTTCCCTGTCTCCATCTGTCTCAACAGACAATTTGAAAGGGTAGAAGCTTCAAGTATCCCTAGTCGCAATTGTACTTTAACTCAAACCCATATTGCTAATGACCAACTGATCTCTGTACTCTATTTATGAATAACGATTACCAAAAACTTGCTTTTATGACCAACGCCACAAATGTCCTTGGAGGAGAGTTACAAATCTGCTGCACTTCCCCTATGACTGGATTTTATCGTGATGGAAAATGTAATACTGGAGGTGGAGATTTTGGTGCACACGTCGTCTGTGCTGAGGTGACAGAAGAGTTTCTCGCCTTTACGAAATCCCAAGGAAATGATTTGAGTACACCCGTTACGGCATTTAATTTTCCCGGTTTGAAACCCGGCGATCGCTGGTGTTTATGTGCGTCTCGATGGAAGGAAGCGCTTGATGCTGGCGTTGCTCCACCTATCATTTTATCAGCTACCCATGCCTCTGCTTTAGAATATGTTTCTCTCGCTGAATTGAAACAACACGCCCTTGATTTTTACTAACTAAAGAGAGTTTTGAGTTTTGAATTAAGAAACAACTGCTTAGATTAGTTTTTAAGTAAATCTGATCATTTCCTAATTCAAAACTCCATACTTTCATTTCAAACCTTTTAGCCGCTAACTACAAAATTGACTAACTTTCCAGGCACAACAATCACTTTTTTAATCTCCTTGCCTTCAAGATGGCGTTGAGCCGCTTCCGACTCCCTAGCGTACTGTTCTAATGCTTGCTTATCCGCTTGCGATGGCACTTGTATTGTACCGCGTAATTTCCCATTAATTTGAATCACCAAGGAAATTTCATCTACCACTAAAGCATCGGGATCAAATTTAGGCCATGCTTGGGTATGTATGGAATCAGTATGACTCATCATCTGCCACAATTCCTCAGCAATATGAGGTGCAAAAGGAGCCAAAAGAATGATTAAAGTTTCAATTCCTTCGGCATAAATCGGTGAGCCTTTACAGGTTGCTTCGGTTAAAGCATTACTGAGTTTCATTAATTCTGAAACAGCCGTATTGAATTGATATTCATCCTCTAAATCATCGGTGATTTCCTTAATTGCCGTGTGAATGGCGCGGCGCAAATCCTTTTCAATTTTAGATTTTGGATTTTGGATTTTGGATTGTTTGGTCTGGGGTTGGGAGGTGTTAGCAATAAATTCAGTAACTAAACGCCAGACGCGGTTAAGGAAGCGGAATTGCCCTTCTACATCCGCATCATCCCACTCCAAATCTTTCTCTGGTGGTGCTTTAAATAAGATGAACATCCGCGCCGTATCCGCCCCATATTTATTAATCACTTCCTCTGGCGCAACACCGTTATATTTAGACTTGGACATCGTTTTATAAGACACATCCAAGGCTTCACCTGTTTCCGGATCTTTCGGGTTAGCTGGATCAACTAAAGCCGAGGGAATGTATTTACCCGTTTTCGGATTGATATAGGTTAATCCTTGCACCATGCCTTGAGTTAATAGGCGTTGGAAGGGTTCATCAAAGTTGAGCAAACCGCGATCGCGCAATACTTTAGTAAAGAATCGTGAGTACAACAAATGCAAAATAGCGTGTTCAATTCCACCCACATATTGATCCACTGGCATCCAATCATTCGTTTTGGCGGAATCAAAGACTTGCTGTTCGTTTTTCGCATCCGTAAAGCGCAAGAAATACCAGGATGAATCAATAAAGGTATCCATCGTATCGGTTTCTCGCCTCGCTGCTGTACCACAGCTTGGACAGGGTACATTTGCCCAACCTTCTAATTGAGATAATGACGAAACACGCCCTCCGCTAAACTCGACATCTTCGGGTAATTGTACAGGCAAATCTGCTTCCGGAACGGGGACAATACCGCATTTCGGACAATGAATAACTGGAATTGGCGCACCCCAATACCGTTGTCGTGAAATTAACCAATCCCGCAGGCGATATTGAATTCGTGCTTTGCCCCATCCTTGTTTTTCAGCATAGTTAATAATGGCTTGTTTCCCTTCAGTAGAAATCATGCCATCAAAGGAACCTGAATTAATCATAATTCCTGGTTCTGTATAGGCTGCTTGTAGAGACGTTTCATGAAACGTCTCTACATTGGGTGGTTTAATTACGACTTTGATGGGTAATTTTTGTTCAGTGGCAAATTGAAAATCTCGTGTATCGTGAGCAGGTACACCCATGACTGCACCTGTCCCGTATTCATACAAGACATAATCGGCAATCCAAATGGGAATTTCTTCTCCAGTAAATGGATTAATTGCCTTACCGCCTGTGGGAATACCCCGCTTGGGTTTATCTTCTGCTGTCCGTTCTAATTCACTTTCTTGGGTGACTTCTTGAATGAAGGTTTCAACTGCCTCTTTCCGATCCGTTGTCGTTACTTTTAGTGTTAACGGATGTTCGGGCGCTAAGACAACATAAGTTACCCCATAAACCGTATCCGGACGAGTGGTAAATACGGCAATTTTTTCATCCAAACCAATAATGGGAAATTCCAAATATGCCCCAACCGATTTACCAATCCAGTTAGCTTGCATAAGCTTGACTCGTTCTGGCCAACCTGTTAATTTATCGAGGTCATTAAGCAATTGTTCGGCATAATCTGTAATTTTGAGAAACCATTGCCGCAATAGTTTACGCTCAACTAATGCACCAGAACGCCAGGAACGTCCCTGACTATCGACTTGTTCATTAGCTAAGACTGTCTGATCAATTGGGTCCCAATTAACGGCGGCTTCTTTTTGGTAAGCTAACCCGGCTTTCAAAAATTGCAGAAAAATCCACTGCGTCCATTTATAATACTCTGGAGAACAAGTCGCAACTTCGCAATTCCAATCGTAAGAAAGACCTAATCGTTTCAACTCAGATCGCATCTGAGCAAGGTTTTGATAGGTCCATTTCGCGGGATGAACTCCCCGTTGAATCGCAGCATTTTCCGCAGGTAAACCAAACGCATCCCAACCCATGGGATGGAGTACGCGATACCCCTGCATTCGGCAAATTCTACTAATTACATCTGTAATTGTATAGTTCCGGACATGACCCATATGCAGGTTTCCAGAGGGATAAGGAAACATCGATAGAGCATAAAATTTAGGTTTAGTGCTATCTGTGGGGGTAGTATCTAAACCTTGTTCTACCCAAATCTGTTGCCATTTTTCCTCTATCTCGCCGGGGTTGTAACGTGACTCCACAAAAGCATCTCCTCGTTGCTGGTTGATGGGGTTTGCTTTCACAATTGTGGCATATGGGGAAAGGGGGGAGTGGGGAGAGAGGGAGATCGGAAGAG
>DNGI01000038.1 GCA_003486645.1 Cyanobacteria bacterium UBA11370
GGGAGAAGGGGAAGAAATTTTAGTCAGGGTAATTAGCCGGACATGATAGTAGATGTAGTTCCTAAAGAGTAAAAACTTTCCTTGTCTCCCAGTTGGTTTTTCTCCTCTTGAACACAAAAAAAAGAGGGGAAATCCCTCTTAACGTCGATGTTACTCACTGATATCATGTCTGGCTAATATACCCTGAATAAAATTTTTCCCTATCTCCCTATCTCCCCCTCTCCCCCTCACTCTTTTTAGGGTAATTCAACCGGACATGATATTACTCTTCAACGGCTGAGACAATCTCTTCTTCATCAATCTCTGGCAATTCAGGAGTTTCAAGTTCAAGAGTGATACCTTGCTGTTGCGCCAGCATCTTTTCTCGGTACTTCGCTGCCATTTCTTCTGCCTTATCATAGACGCGATCGCGGTTATTGATCATATCTCCGGGTTCGGGTTCAAGCTGCTTGGTTGACAGTGAAATCCGTCCTCGTTCCGCATCTAAGTCAATGATCATCACTTTCACTTCATCATTGACATTGAAAACACTATGGGGTGTATCAATATGATCATGAGAAATTTCCGAGATGTGCAACAGCCCACTGACACCCCCAATATCAATAAAGGCACCATAGGGCTTAATCCCCCGTACCGAACCAATCACGACTTCGCCTACTTCTAAGCGGTTCATCTTACGCTCAACCAAAGCGCGACGGTGTGATAGAACCAGACGGTTACGATCTTCATCAACCTCTAAAAATTTTAGCGGCAATTCTTCACCCACTAAATCTTCTTTTGGTTTGCGAGTACTAATATGAGAACCGGGAATAAATCCTCTTAACCCCTCAATGCGAACTAACGCCCCACCGCGATTAGTTGCAAAAACCAAAGAACGCACGGTAGCGTCTTCTGTTTGTAACTGCCGCACTCGCTCCCACGCCCGCATATACTCAATGCGACGAATGGAAAGGGTTAGCTGTCCATCTTCATTCTCGTCCGTCAGAATGAAAAATTCCCGTGTTTCATTCGACTGTAAAACTTCTTCCGGATTATCCACCCGGTTGATTGACATTTCCTGAATTGGAATATAAGCTGCTGTTTTAGCACCAATGTCAATCAGAGCGCCCCTTGGCTCCAGACTGAATACAGTACCAGCGACGATATCCCCAGGACTGAAGTGATAATCATACTTGTCCAAGAGGGCAGCAAAATCGTCGTGAGTGAAGCCAATATCTATCGTGCTTGTTTTCTGACTGACCATGTGCGTTGAGTTTCCTACTTTGATCTCCTTAATGACTATGCCTCCTGTTGATGTACCTGCACGTTCATAATGTGCCACCTACACCGACATTGCTTTGTCTCAACCTTATTTTAAAAGATTTAATAAAGTCCAGACAGGTAATTATAACTCAATCTAGGTAACTTTGGGCAATGGGGAGTGGGGAGTGGGGAGACCGGGAGTGGGGAGTGGGGACGGGCAATAATTATTCTCCAACACTATCCCAATGCAAACAAATATATATTTTTTCTCAGTACTATCTCCCTTGTCCCCCTTGTCTCCCTTGCCCTCCTTGTCTCCAAAAGTCCCCCTTGTCCCCCTTGTCTCCCTTGCCCTCCTTGTCTCCAAAAGTCCCTTCTAGAAACTAGTTGTAAAACGTCAGGAGGAAACCCTATTCTCTATTCCCTATTCCTAATACTGATTTTTCCCATTCTTCTGATTCCACTGAGGAGGGTGGCGAAGAGTTTGACAGTTCAATGGACTCGGTATTGCTTTGAAGATGATCCAACGTATCCACAAAATCTCGAATGCCTTGAAATTGGCGATACACAGAGGCAAAACGGACATAGGCAACTTCACTCTCGCCCCGTAGATATCGGAGTACCAACTCCCCAATTTCATTACTCGTCACTTCCCGCCCAAATCCCTGCTGTACTTCCGCTTCAATCTCATCCACCAAGGCTTCCAAACGTCTTTGAGGAATGCCAGTTTTCTCACAAGCTCGTACAATTCCACGTAATAGTTTAGAACGGTCAAAGGATTCGCGCTTGCCATCCCGTTTGATGACTGTTACAGGCACAAATTCAATGCGTTCATACGTCGTAAAACGATGTTTGCACTCCAAACACTCCCTACGCCGCCGCACACTTTGTCCGGCTTCTGTTGAACGGGACTCCAGAACGCGGCTGTCGGTATGCTGACAATAGGGGCATCGCATAGTTTAGAAAGTCCTTTCTCGTGGTGGACTCAAAAGTAGTAACTTGAACAGAACGCTCTAACCTAGATGTGAGTCAATACAGATGAAAATCTGAGCCGATGCTCGTCTTGTCTAATTTCCTCCCGCTAGAGGCTTAGATAGACGTTTGCGGCTCAGGGTATCTAAACGGATCTATAAATGGGTTGGATTCATGATCTGGCAATCCAAAAGGGTAGTATTTGCTTTCGCAACGACTTAGGAGCCAGTCGATAGCCATGAACTACTTTTTCTCGATCCGAGGTGGTTCACGGAAGGCGATCGCAAAAAATAGCACACCCAGTGCCACTACCACAACAAAAATATAAACAAGGCTTTCCATAATTAATGATCCCATTCTGCACTTAACTACTAGTCTACCTTGCTAGGCAACTGCAAAAAATAAAAAGGCAAAAGAAAAATTTCTCTTGCCTTTTGCCTTTTAGTTTTTAGTAAAAATTGCTGTTCTAGACAGCCTGTTTCCGAGTTGACTTGTCGCCCAGTTTTTGGAAGACACCGAACTCGACTTGATCTTCATCAAGATCCGGATCAATACCCGCAAACACATCTCGGTAAAGTGTCCGAGAACCGTGCCAGATATGTCCAAAGAAGAACAACAAAGCAAACACTGCATGACCAAAGGTGAACCAACCCCGTGGACTGGTGCGGAACACTCCGTCAGAGTTTAACGTTTCACGGTCAAATTCAAACGGCTCACCGATTTGTGCCTTACGAGCAAATTTCTTCACATCGATGGGGTCTTTAAAGGTTTGACCATCAAGAGCGCCACCGTAGAATTTAACCGTAACACCAGCTTGCTCAAAGCTATATTTTGATTCTGCCCGTCGGAAGGGAATATCCGCACGAATCACACCATTGGCATCCGTTAAGATAATCGGGAAGGTTTCAAAGAAGTTGGGCATCCGACGCACGATCAACTCCCGACCTTCGCTATCGGTGAATACGGGATGACCCAGCCAAGCTTGAGCGATCCCATCTCCCTTGTCCATTGGTCCAGTGCGGAACAAACCGCCTTTAGCTGGAGAGTTGCCAATATAGTCGTAGAATGCCAGCTTTTCAGGAATCTGATTCCACGCTTCTTCCTGACTCGCTCCGGCTGCAATACTAGCATCCACACGGCGGACAATTTCCTGTTTGAAATAGCCTTGATCCCATTGATAACGGGTTGGTCCAAACAGTTCAATCGGAGTCGCTGCCGAACCGTACCACATTGTCCCCGCAACCACAAAGGCGGCAAAGAATACAGCGGCAATACTGCTAGAGAGTACGGTTTCAATATTCCCCATCCGCAAAGCTTTAAAAAGCCGTTCTGGGGGTCGGACGGTCAAGTGGAACAGACCAGCAATAACACCGACAATACCCGCCGCGATATGATGAGCAACAATACCACCAGGATTGTACGGGTTAAAGCCTTCGGGTCCCCATGCGGGAGCGACAGGTTGAATGCTACCCGTCAAACCATAGGGGTCAGACACCCACATCCCAGGCCCAAATAGCCCAGTGAGGTGAAACGCACCAAAACCAAAACAGAGAAGACCAGACAAGAACAGGTGAATGCCAAACATTTTTGGCAGGTCAAGAGCAGGTTCACCTGTACGTGGATCTCTAAAGAGTTCCAAATCCCAGTAAACCCAGTGCCATACAGCAGCAAGGAACAACAAACCCGAAAGGATAATATGAGCTGCCGCCACGCCTTCAAATGACCAGAAGCCGGGGTCTACTCCAGTTTCGCCCGTTATGCTCCAGCCACCCCAAGAACCCGTGACACCCAAACGTGCCATAAAGGGCAGAACGAACATCCCTTGCCGCCACATGGGGTTAAGCACGGGGTCACTGGGATCAAAAATTGCTAGTTCATACAGGGTCATCGAACCAGCCCAGCCAGCCACAAGGGCAGTGTGCATCAAATGCACAGAAATCAGACGTCCTGGATCATTCAGAACGACTGTATGTACTCGATACCACGGTAGTCCCATTGACTACGCTCCTCCTAGAGATAGAGTTTCTACTTCAACGCTTCTTTTGCTAAAGATGTTAGAACTTAGTCTTACTCGCCTAGAATTCACCAATGAACTCCATGCCAGCAGAAGCCAAGTTTTAGACACGGCATCCGTGAAACTAAAAGATTGTTTAAAGAAGTGTAACTTTTGTTAGAGGTGATTGCAAGCAAATTAGGGAGTGCAAATCCCAGCTAAGATATTCCTCGACTGAAATCTTTTGAGAAAATTGCCTAAGAGTCCATCGATTGAGGATTACAGAGCATCCCGGCAATTGCCAAGCGCTCAATCACTTGGTCAGCCGTAATCAGCCGTTTCAGAACGACTTGACCAATTGTCTTGGCTGACTCGGCTGAAGCTTCGGCCGTTGGCATCACTTCCACCATCAAAACAGCGTCTTCAACCCGATAGAGCCACAATTTTTCCCCTTGCTCCACGATACAAAGGTTCATTCTCATAATTTCGGGTTCCCGTCGCCAAGCATTGACATTCCAAAGCCCACCAAATCCCCAAACCCGACCCACAGTCCAGCCATCGGAAAGAAAAAAGTACTTTACAGACATCTACGTGCAACCGTGTTTGTGGGAATTATCACCTTTAGTTGAGCGTGTTGGCAAACGAAAACTCTTTGGTGAGTAGTAAGCTTAGATTGTGCTGATTGCTGATAGCGAACTGCTGATGGCTATATAGCAGAAGGCAGAGGGCAGAGGGCAGAGGGCAGAAGGGAAAAGCCTATAAAATCAATAGTTTCAGCAATTAAGGATGTCCTAACCACTTTGGCGGTTGCTATACATCAAAAATATCGGATGAGTGAGCCACCCAACACAGAAAAACGCCCCCCATAGCGGAGAGCGCAGTATTATTCATGGTGTAGAAACGTTACATCTAACGCCTCTAAACCCGATTCAACAATTAACCATTGATCACAGGAGCAGTCAAAGCAACGGGAGTCGCTTCACCAGCAGCTAAATCGAGGGGGAAGTTGTGAGCATTACGTTCGTGCATCACTTCAAACCCTAAGTTAGCGCGGTTGAGTACATCTGCCCAAGTATTCACCACACGACCACTAGAATCTAGAATCGATTGGTTGAAGTTAAACCCATTCAGGTTGAACGCCATCGTGCTGATACCCAGCGCCGTGAACCAGATCCCAATCACAGG
>DNGI01000115.1:0-4787 GCA_003486645.1 Cyanobacteria bacterium UBA11370
TCGTCCGCCTGCGCGGACTCAATTGAGCCTGCGGAGGCAGGCTTTGTTTGTGTAGCCGCGATTTCCTTTTCAACAGGTATTTTTGCTTGAGCAAGATTTTCTTAACATTAAACAGTTCTACTCAACTATCAGTTATACCGATTTAATTTAAACTTGCTACACTTCGATGAAAAAACGAAACTGCACAACAGGCAGCAGGGAACAGATTTAGATAATTGATGTGTAGCAGTATTTTTTGAAATTGGTATGATTAGCGATAGCAGCAGTTTTCGAGCTAGAGTTTGGATATTGTCTGCCTTACAGCAACTCCGATGAAACTTGCGATCGCTCAACTTAATCCCACTATTGGCGACTTAGCAGGTAACGCCCAACACATTCTCAATGCTGCTAATCACGCTGCTAGTAAGGGTGTCCGCCTCTTACTCACCCCGGAACTCTCTATTTGCGGTTATCCCCCCAGAGACTTGCTGCTGAATCCCAGTTTTGTCACATCAATGGCAACCACTCTGGAAAAATTAGCCCAGCAGTTACCACCATCCTTAGCGGTTTTGGTAGGAACAGTGATACCCAATCCTCAAGCCCACATTGCAGGTGGTAAGCCCCTATTTAACAGTATTGCCCTCCTAGAACAGGGTAAAGTACAGCAGATTTTTCACAAACGACTCTTACCCACCTATGATGTTTTTGATGAAAATCGCTATTTTGAACCCGGACTGCATAGTAATTCTTTCACCCTTGATCTCAAAGACTCAAAGATTAACACCCAAAACCCAAAATCTAAAATCCAAAATCTAAAATCCAAAATCCAAATTGGGGTTACTATCTGCGAAGATTTGTGGAATGATGAAGAGTTTTGGGGCAAACGAAACTACGCCGTTAATCCGATTACAGATTTAGCTGAACAGGGCGTAGATATTATCGTCAATCTGTCAGCCTCACCCTACAGTGTGGGTAAACAGCAATTGCGCGAGGCGATGTTACGACATACAGCTAAACGTTATCAACAACCTATTCTCTACACCAATCAATTAGGAGGAAATGACGATTTAATTTTTGATGGTAGTAGTATTGCCTTTAATCGGGCGGGTGAAATGATTGGTCGCGCTTGTGCTTTTGAAACCGATTTATTAATTTTAGAATTTGATGAACAGACACGAGATTTATTGCCAGCAACAATAGCACCAGCACCCGAAAATGAAGATGAGGAAATTTGGTTAGCCCTGGTATTAGGTGTGCGGGATTACACTCATAAATGTGGCTTTAAAAAGGTGGTGATTGGGTTGAGTGGGGGGATTGATTCTGCACTCGTCGCTGCGATCGCCACCGCCGCGTTAGGGGCAGAAAATGTATTGGGTGTTTTGATGCCTTCTCCCTACAGTTCTGACCATTCAGTACAGGATGCCCTTGCGCTAGCAGAAAACTTAGGAATTAAAACTTATACTCTACCCATTGGAGAGTTAATGCAGGGGTATGATCGCACTTTAGAATCCCTATTTAAGGATACTGAGTTTGGGATTGCGGAGGAGAATATTCAATCTCGAATTCGGGGGAATTTGTTAATGGCGATCGCTAATAAGTTTGGTTATCTTTTGCTATCGACTGGTAATAAGTCGGAAATGGCGGTGGGGTATTGTACGTTGTATGGGGATATGAATGGGGGATTAGCGGCGATCGCAGATGTTCCTAAAACTCGTGTTTATTCGTTGTGTCAGTGGTTAAATAATCGGGTGGCAACGGATGGGGTAGCGGATGTAGCGGATGGGGAGAGGGAGGCTATTCCTGGCAATATTTTGAGTAAACCGCCGAGTGTGGATGGGGTAGCGGATCTAGCGGATGGGGAGAGGGAGGTTATTCCTGGCAATATTTTGAGTAAACCGCCGAGTGCGGAACTTAAACCAGGTCAAATTGATCAGGATTCTTTGCCGCCTTATGATGTTTTGGATGATATTTTACAACGGTTGATTCATGAGCATCAATCGGCTGATCAAATTATTAGTGTGGGTCACGATTCTACAGTGGTGAATAAGGTGTTGCGGTTGGTATCTCGTGCTGAGTTTAAGCGTAGACAAGCGCCTCCAGGTTTAAAGATTACGGATCGGGCTTTTGGGACGGGTTGGCGGATGCCGATTGCTTGTCGTTGTTTTTAGTTGAAAATCACTGTATTTTGTTTTGAGTTGGTTAGAGAATGTTTGATACTCATTAAAGAAGATTTTGTTCTTCTCTACAAAATTTTCTGTTGACTTAATACGTTCAGAAATGTCTAAAAGCTTTGTTAAGTCATCTAGAATTTCCTCTCTAGAAAATTGACCTTCCCCAGATTCATACAACTGTTCTAATGTCAACTTGGCTAAAGCCAAACTGTTAACAATGTTTTCGCTATTTTTGTTTGAGAGTGACCTAATTGAATCTTCTGTTGCTTTAAGCATAGTGAGATTTATTTGCTAAGAACTTATCCAAGAAAGAAGGTTGAGGTATAGCCTCTACTGCTATCATGCCTATTCTCTGTTAGAATAGCTTTGAAAAACTTAAAGTAGAACCCTATGGCTATACACCTAAAATCAACTTAGACCGATGGGTATGCAATAACTCAAACTCCAACCCAATAACCTGTTCCAACATATAAATAATATGCTCCCCTCGCAACAACGTCCCATCATTGCGACAACTCCCCACATAACGCAGTACAACCGCATCCTGTCCTCGATAATTCTTCGCTTCCACAACCGCTAATTCAAAGGTGCGATCGCGCAAATTTACCTGTTGCTTTTTCCCGGATTTCGTCGTTTGTTCCCACTTAATCCCCTCAGTGGCTAAAATCTTATCAACCCAATCGTGCCATTGTTCAACAGATGTTTCCTGATTAACCGCAACGGTAATTAAATACTCTCCGCGTTCTAATATTTGAGTCGCCGCAGGTGATTTTAAATCCACTTCCTCAACCCGATAAATGGGAATATCCTGGGGTAACTGAGATGCCAATTTTTCCTGAAACTCCTCAACATCCATCCGTTGAGTTAACTCAAATTCCACAATTTCACTACTACTTGATGCTCCCAGCGGTAACGCATTTGCTATCATAATTCGAGGGCTAGGATGAAACCCATTATTGAATGCGATCGCTAAGGATGCACGTCTCACCGTGCGATCAAATAACCGCACTAAATCCAAATGACTGACTAATGTCATATCCCCCAATTTACCAAACCAAACTCGCAAGCGTTGGACTTTTGTGCTATTGGGTTTGAATTGACCTACAAATTCGGGAATTGGCGGCGGTTCAATCACAATATTGTGACCAAAATCCGTTCCACAAATCCCGCAGTGAGAACATCCTTCAAAGGAACAATCTGGTACAGTTGCTGCTTCTAAAGCACGTTGTAAGTCAGCAATTAACCAGTTTTTATCAATTCCCGTATCAAGATGATCCCAAGGAAGTGGGGATTTTAGATTTTGGATTGGCGGTTGTGAATCCTGTACAGAGGTTTCATTGAATGTTTCTACATTTAATGTCTCCTGAAAAACATTCCATTCGCCGTTTTCTATCTGGCGGTATTTCCAAGTGAGATTAGATTGAGCGATCGCCTCTCCCCAAGCCGCAAATGCCCGATCCAAGCTATCCCACCAAGAATCCATTCCCGCACCGAATTCCCAAGCCCGACGCACCACCGCCGCTAAACGCCTATCCCCCCGTCCGACAAAATCTTCCATCGCCGAAATTCGGACATCGGTGTAGTTCACCCTCACACCCTTAACTCGTTGGAATGCCTGTTTCAACAAAGCCTGCTTGCGTTCAAATTCCGAGGTCGAAACCGAATGCCACTGGAACGGAGTATGGGGTTTTGGTGTAAAATTAGAGATAGTAATATTAAAATTGAGGCTTTTTCTACCCTTAGCTCGGCACTCTTGCTGCAACCAACTCACCGTTTCCGCAATACCCAGCACATCCTCATCCGTTTCACCGGGTAAACCAATCATAAAATAGAGTTTAATTTTATCCCAACCCTGCTCAAACGCCGTCTTCACACCCCGCAGCAACTCTTCATTCGTCAATCCCTTATTCACAATATCCCGCATCCGTTGCGTACCCGCTTCCGGAGCAAAAGTCAAGCCCCCCTGCCGCATTCCGCCCAAGATATTCGCAATATTTTCATCAAATCGGTCTACTCGCTGACTCGGTAAAGAGAGAGAAATATTCTCATCCTTCAGACGATTCTTAATTTCCATCCCCACCGCTGGTAGAGATAGATAATCTGAACAACTCAGAGACAATAGGGAAAACTCATTATACCCCGTTTCCCGCATTCCCTTTTCAATTGCCTCCACCACCTTATCCGGTTCCACATCCCGCGCTGGACGAGTTAACATCCCCGGTTGGCAGAAGCGACACCCGCGAGTACAACCCCGCCGCACTTCAATTTTAAGCCGATCATGAACCGTTTCGATATAAGGCACCAATCCGATAGAATACTCCGGCATCGGAGTCGCTACCCGTCGCAGAATCCGTTTTGGTACATCCGGGTGATTAGGATACACCGATCCATCCTCAGCCATATCATAAAACCGAGGCACATAAACCCCCGGAATCTGTGCCAAATCCAGCAGCAATTCCTCTCGACTCAATCCTGCCGCCTTCCCTTCCTCAATCACCAAACCAATTTCCGGGAGTAACTCCTCCCCATCTCCCAACGCAATAAAATCAAAAAAATCAGCATAAGGTTCAGGATTAGAAGTCGCCGTTTGCCCCCCCGCAAAAATTAGAGGATAAGTGGCAACGGATTGGGTAGCGG
>DNGI01000115.1:5152-10018 GCA_003486645.1 Cyanobacteria bacterium UBA11370
TCCGTTACCCCATCCGCTGCCACCAACCTTTCTCGCCAAGTTAGGGGAATTCCTGCTAAATCGAGCATTTCCAGGATATTTGTCGCACCCAGTTCATAACTGAGACTAAACCCTAAAATATCAAAGTCAGTGAGACTACGCCGATTTTCTACAGCAAACAGAGGGGTTCGAGTTTCCCGTAACTTGGTGGCTAAATCGGGTGCGGGTAAGTAGGCGCGATCGCACAGTTGCCGGGGTTGGGCATTCAAAATATTGTAGAGAATGATATGCCCTAAATTGGAAGAACCCACTTCGTAGACTTCTGGATAGGTTAATACCCAACGCACTGTTGCTGCGTCCCAGGGTTTGTGTACTGCGCCTAACTCGTTACCCAAGTAACGTGCGGGTTTGGTGATGTCTTTGGTGAGTATCTTATCGAAAGCGATCGTCATGGTCAACTTCCCGCTGCTTCGCTGACAGCTATCCCTGTTGAACTTATTCACTTTAACGCTCTTGTGTCACTCTCGTCAGAGCCAATGCTGAAACTGTTACAGCAATAGAGTCTTAGTATTTTGGCTGATGATGCCACGTTGTATTCAAATTGGTTATTTAACCTATATTACATATGTACTAATTTTTGTAACTTAGGTTGGGAATTCAAGACAGATCCACAGAAAGATGGCTCAATCCTGGCGTTTTGTATCAAAAATAACAATTAACGGCCTAAGCTCGCTCTAATATCACACCTTATCTGTGTGTCTCTATATCGATTGGCTGAATTCAAAGAGGAAGACATTTAAAACATGGTAAAGCGATTAGGGCGACGTAAATTTCTGATCTACGGCTCTGCAACGTTGGGAACTACCCTTCTACTCAAAGCCTGTAGCAACTCTGCAACAACGGGCGATACGATTAAAGTCGGCATTCTGCACTCGCTGAGTGGCACGATGGCGATCAGCGAAAAGAGCGTGGTTGATGCTGAACTGCTGGCAATTGAGGAAATCAATGCCGCTGGTGGTGTACTCGGTAAGCAGATCGAATTCATCCAAGAAGATGGCGCGTCTGATTGGCCTACGTTTGCGGAAAAGGCGAAAAAGTTAATTGACCAAGACAAAGTAGTGACGATCTTTGGATGCTGGACTTCTGCTAGCCGTAAGGCGGTACTGCCAGTATTTCAAGAAAAAAAACATATGCTTTGGTATCCCGTCCAGTACGAAGGTCAAGAGTGTTCTAACAATATCTTCTATACGGGTGCGGCACCGAATCAACAAATTGAACCATCGGTTGATTGGTTGTTAGAAAATAAGGGCAAAGAGTTTTTCCTTGTTGGTTCTAATTATGTGTTTCCTCGCACCGCCAACACCATCATCAAGGCTCAATTAGAAGCCAAAGGAGGCAAAACTGTAGGGGAAGATTACTTAGAATTGGGTAATACGGAAGTTACACCCATTATCGCCAAAATCAAAGCCGCTCTACCCAACGGTGGTGTTATTTATAACACCCTAAATGGTGATAGTAATGTCGCATTTTTTAAGCAGTTGCAGGGGGCAGGTTTAGGACCAGATAAATATCCTGTGATGTCGGTTAGTATTGCGGAAGAAGAAGTTCAAGCGATTGGGGTTGAGTATCTCAAAGGACATTATGCCGCTTGGAACTACTTCCAAACCGTCGAGAGTGAAGCCAATAAGAAATTTGTTGAGGCTTTTAAGAAAAAGTACGGCGAGAAGCGGGTAACAAACGACCCGATGGAAGCCGCGTACATTGCTGTTTATCTGTGGAAGATGGCCGTCGAAAAAGCTGGAAAGGCTGATGATTTAGAAGCGGTTCGTAAAGCGGCTTATGGTCAGACCTTTGATGCTCCCGAAGGCATGGTCAAAATGAACCCCAACCATCACCTTTCAAAAGTAGTGCGGATTGGCGAAGTTGCGGATGATGGTTTGTTTAAAATTGTCTATTCCACTGACAAGGCCGTCGATCCAATTCCTTGGAATCAATTTGTTGCTGATACCAAAGGGTATGCGTGCGATTGGTCTGATTCTAGCAAGGGTGAGAAGTACAAAATTTAGGAGTTTGTTGTTGGTTGTTGGTTGTTGGTTTTTAAACAGGGCTTATTAGTTAGTTGAGAAACAATAGGCGATCAACCCACAATAACCAACGCACAATGCACAACCCACAAACAACTAACAACCAACAACCAACATAAAGATTGGAGAAAAAATTTGCTTGTAGGATTATTAGATAGTTTATATAGCGGTATAAGCATTGGCGCGGTTTTGTTAATTGCGGCACTAGGTCTGGCAATTGTATTTGGCTTGATGGGCGTGATTAACATGGCTCACGGTGAGTTAATGATGCTGGGAGCTTACACAACTTTTGTAGTACAAAATGGTTTCAAGCTGCTCGGTGAATCTTGGTTTGAGGTTTATATTATTTTTGCTATTCCTGTTGCCTTCCTAGTCGCGGCGGCAGTGGGATTAGTGTTAGAACGGGGAGTAATTCGCTATCTTTACGGACGACCCTTAGAAACCTTGCTGGCTACTTGGGGCGTTAGTCTGATCTTGCAGCAATTTGTGCGGAGTGTGAATTGGGTATTTGTGATTGGAATTGCTGTATTTTGCCTGCTATTTTTTGGGGCAATGTGGGTGCTATCTAACCGTTTAGATCGCATTCGCAATTGGGGAGTAGCAGTGATGTTACCTCTATCTTTAGGAATTTCGTTTTTTACGGGGAAATTCTTAGCACAAACATTCAAATTAGCAGTTACTCAACCGTGGTTTGGTACGCAGGGAGTCGATGTTACAGCACCAAAATGGCTACGTGATGGTTTGCGAGTGGAGTTATCAGGAGGCAATTTCCAACTCTCCTATGTTCGGCTATTTATTATTGGATTAACGATACTTTGTGTTGTTGGAATTTACCTATTTTTACAGCGTTCAGCCTGGGGTTTAAGAATTCGTTCCGTGACGCAAAATCGCAGTATGAGTGCTTGTTTGGGAATTCCAACTCAAACGGTTGATGCCTTAACCTTTGCTATCGGTTCGGGTTTAGCTGGTGTTGCGGGTTGTGCGATTAGTTTACTCGGTTCAGTTAGCCCAAATACGGGTCAAAGCTATGTGGTAGATACATTCATGGTAGTGGTTGTAGGGGGTGTTGGTAAGCTAGTTGGCAGTATTGTGGCAGCGATCGCTATTGGTACAGCTAACTATCTCATCGGTTCTGGTGTTCTCGCTTTAACCTTTACCCCAATCAAACCTTTGTTTGATTTCTTTAGTTTTTTTGCCACCAGTAGTATGGCAAAAGTGATGGTATTTGCCCTAATTATTGCCTTTCTTCAAGTACGACCTGGCGGAATGTTTCCACAAAAAGGACGATCAGTTGATGCTTAGTTTGTTGTTTGTTGTTGGTTGTTTGTTTTTGGTTGTTAGTTCTTTGCTAACTGACCACTAATATAAGAGTAGGTTCGTTACCGCTAATTAGAATAGAACAATATGGTTTTAATATATTTAATTACATCTCCTTACTGCCAAAAGATAAAAATCACAACCAACAACCAACAACCAACAACCAACAACCAACAACCAACAACCAACAACCAATAACCAACAACAATGACCTCTAATTCAGTAATTGAAATTCCTGGTATTGAACGACGGCGACAGCATCGTCAGTTATTACTCATTGAGTTAGGTGTCGTTGTCCTCGTTGCCCTAATTCTCATCTTCCTAATACCCGCTATCATAAGTAACGTTCGCCTGAATCAATTAGGACGATTTTTAGCCTTAGCGATCGCTACACTGGGTATTGACTTAATTTGGGGATATACCGGATTATTAAGTCTTGGTCATGGGGTCTTTTTCGCCCTAGGCGGTTATGCCCTAGCCATGCACCTGCAACTTGCGCCACTCGAAGCAGGCAAACTACCAGAATTCATGAACCTCTACGGTGTTACCAAACTTCCCTGGTTTTGGCAACCGTTTGATTCGTTTGGTTTTGCGGCTATTGCTGTTATCATTATCCCTACTTTATTGGGTAGTGTATTGGGTTATTTAGTGTTCCGCAATCGCATCCGAGGAGTTTACTTTTCCATCTTGACCCAAGCAGCAACAATTGTCTTTTTCAATATCTTTAATGGTTTGGAACTCTTCAACGTTACCAATGGTCTAACCAATTACAAAACCTTACTAGGTGCAGATGTAAATGCAGCCCAAACCCAGTTTATATTCTATATCCTTACCGTCCTGCTGTTAGCAGTATCTTATGGGCTGTGTCGATGGCTAACAAAGGGACGTTTTGGGCGGCTATTAATTGCCATTCGAGATGATGAAAGCCGAGTGAGATTTTCGGGTTACAATCCTACAGGTTTCAAGGTTTTAGTCTTTGCAATTTCTGCGGGTTTAGCCGGACTAGCGGGTGCAATGTTCACCTTACAAACCGGAATTATCTCACCCAAAGCCATGGATATTGCCTTTTCAATTGAGATGGTCATTTGGGTTGCCGTAGGCGGTCGCGCTACATTAGTAGGGGCAGTACTAGGGGCAGTACTAGTAAACTTTGCCAAGAGTTTGTTAAGCGAACAATTTCCCGAAATTTGGCTATTTTTTCAAGGAGGGCTATTTTTACTCGTCGTAACCGTACTCCCCAATGGCGTAGTAGGTTGGCTAAGTTCTCAAGGAGTTGACCAAATGCGATCGCTTTTAGGAGTACGTAAACAAGTCATCACTTACCCCAGCTTAGAAGAAAACCCCGAAGTACAACAAGAACGAGAAAAAATTGGGCATTAGTTGTCAGTTGTTAGTTGCTAGTTATTAGTTGTCAGTTGTCAGTTGTCAGTTGTTAGTTAACTGTTCATTACCAACCAATAACCCATCCGTTAAATCCGCTACCCAA
>DNGI01000115.1:10337-22474 GCA_003486645.1 Cyanobacteria bacterium UBA11370
CCCAATCCGTTGCCACATCCGTTGCCAAGAATGACTTCTAAAATCTTACAAATAGAAAACCTAACCGTTAGTTTTGACGGATTCAAAGCCCTCAATAACCTCAACTTCACGATGGATACCGGGGAGTTGCGGGTAATTATTGGCCCAAATGGGGCAGGAAAAACCACATTTTTAGATGTCATTACTGGGAAAGTTCAACCCACTCAAGGACGGGTACTCTTCAAAGGACGCAATGTACGGCGTTTGTCAGAAGATAAAATTGCACGGCTAGGAATTGGTCGCAAATTCCAAACCCCCCGTGTTTACCTTAACCTCACTGTTCGAGAAAACTTAGATTTAGTTTGTAATCGCCATAAAAATGTTTTTTCGACCTTATGGGGTCATGCTTCTGTATCAGAACAACGTACTGTAACAGGGTTATTAGAAACCATTGGTTTAGTTGCCAAAGCAGATTTACAAGCAGATTTACTTTCTCATGGCGAAAAGCAACGCTTAGAGATTGGAATGTTAGTCGCCCAGTCGCCCGATTTATTACTCGTCGATGAACCTGTAGCAGGATTGACAGATGAAGAAACCGAAAATATTGGGGACTTACTGTTAGCTTTGGCAAAGAGTCATTCCATAATTGTAATTGAACATGATATGGAATTTGTCCGACAAATTGCGCGAAAAGTAACTGTACTGCATGAAGGTTCGGTATTATATGAAGGTTCAATTGAAGATGTACAGAATGACCCGCGTGTGATAGAAGTTTACTTGGGGCGACCGCCATCTATCAATGCCGATCAGATGAAAATGCTACGGATTGTTGCTGCTATGGCATGGTCGGATGGAAATCTGGCGCGGGAGGAAGCTGATTTAATAATATCTCAGTTTAGTAAATTGTTTTCTAGCGAGATAGAAGAACAAGAAAAATTGCAAGCTGAATTAAAAGATTATCTCGTGCAAAATGTCCCGATTGATGAATTAGTTTCTCAAATTGAAAGCCCAGAAGAACGCGAATTGATTTTGAAGTTAGGGTATGAAGTGATTAGTGTAAGTTCCCGTAATCCTAATGAACCTAATATTAATGAAGAAGAAACTATCGCTTACAAACGACTCGTTAAGCTTTTCAATTTACCAGAAGAGGTAGTCAAGCGTTTGGAGGTAGAAACTGGAGAATGATTGTGGATAAAGATAATAACGCTACCTTAACCCAGTTAATGTTGGAAATTACTAATTTAAATGTTTACTATGGTGAGAGTCATATTCTCCGCAATGTTGATTTGAGCGTATCACCAGGACAAATGGTTTGTCTAATTGGGCGCAATGGTGTAGGCAAAACGACGTTACTCAAAACGATTATGGGATTACTGAAACCTCGCACAGGCACAATTACCTTCGCAGGCGAACCTATCCTATCTAAATCAACGGATCGTAGGGCAAAATTAGGAATTGGTTATGTTCCTCAAGGGCGAGAAATTATTCCTCGTTTAACGGTAAAAGAAAATCTTTTGTTAGGATTAGAAGCACGACGCGATCGCACCAATAATCAAGAAATTCCAGATGAAATCTTTAGTTTGTTTCCCGTCTTAAAATCCATGCTTTCTCGCATGGGTGGGGATTTAAGTGGAGGACAACAACAGCAACTAGCGATCGCCCGTGCTTTAATGGGAAAACCTCGATTACTCGTATTAGATGAACCGACTGAAGGCATTCAACCCTCAATTATCCTAGAAATTGAAGCCGCCGTTCGCCGTATTATTGAATCTACTGGTATTTCCGTGTTATTAGTGGAACAACACCTGCATTTTGTACGGCAAGCGGATTGGTATTATGCCATGCAAAAGGGAGGGGTTGTCGCTTCAGGTTCCACGAGTGAACTGAGTAATGAAGTAATTCAGCGGTTTCTAGCAGTATGATAAGCTGTCATGCATTTAATTTGTATATCCTCACACCCCACACCCCACACCCCACACCCTTTTCAAAAATTTCAATGTCCAATTTAAATGCGTCTTAGCTTACCTTGTCCTAGCAACTGCTGACACATCAAATTCACATCCCTGACATATACGGGTTGTATCGTTTATAGAGATAAGCATCTACCAAATAGAACGAGGTGGGAAGCAAGGCAAATTAGGTACTCTCCCTCTTTTTCCCTTACCAAGTTGAGATACCGCAGGCGGAGGACTGGCAGGGTTAGGGAGGAATTTTAAAGATTTATCCAAGAGGTCTAATATAGAGAAGGAAAGGGAGACAAATTTTCATTTTTGAAATGAAAATTATATTCAATTAGATAACATCGATATGGCAAGGTAAAGGGATATTTAGTATCAGTCTAGTGTAATTTAAATTTTCCCCACTCCCTAATTAATAACCTTTTTTCGGTGTTTTGCATATAGTTGAAAAATGACTCTATCCGATTTGCCCTTTGTCTTATGCAACACTCCCAATCTGGTATCCTTAGTAACACTCAAACCTCAAATCGTTCTCAGAAAACTGATCAAGTTAGTCGAGTCACCACTCCTAAACTCTGGATTAACCGCCTAACCCGTCGCTGGAGTATTCATCAAAAAATCGGTTACGGATATTTTTTAGCGGTTGGAATTGCCGTGATGGGTACTACCGTCGGGTTAATCGTCGGAGAATACTATGATGAAGGGGCAAGGGAGGCTTTAGAAATTACTCATGAACGGTTGGATCGGATAGGTCATTTAGAAAAAGCTTTTACTACGGTAAAGTGGCATCAGCAACAGTTAATTTATCTAACTAAAAAAAAGACCCCTGAACTACAGCATATTATAGAATTAGATAATAGTATTATTAAGGCTGAACAGCAACTGTCTGAGCTTAAATTAAGTTTAAAAAAACAGCCACCTCTACCCGGTTACGATGCAACAACATCAAAAGGATTGGTAGCAACCTGCGATAAAGAATTGTTAGCGTATCATCAGTTAGTTGAATCTCTCTTAGAGAAATTTGATGCCCAGGCTCTTATAACAGAAAAGATTGAAGGAGTACAGCCCATCTTATTAACAACTATCGAAGAAGAGTTATCACCTCAATTTGCCCAACTTTCTACCAGTTTAGCACAACTCATTGAATCTACAGAAGCTCAACAGAAGCAAGCAACCTATACGTTTAAAAAAGCTAAAGTTTTACGAGGCAGTATTATTGCAGCGAGTATGATGCTATCAATGGCAATTGCTGCCGCTTTAGCCTTCTATACAAGTCGAGAGATTGCTCGTCCAATTCAAGCTGTTACCCGTGTTGCCCAGCAAGCTACTCAAGACGGGAATTATGATGTGCAAGCCCCTGTTACAACTGAAGATGAAATTGGCGTATTAGCCACCTCTCTTAATCATCTCATTGAACGAGTTTCCACTCAAATTCGAGAGCTAAAACAAGCCCAAGTTCAATTGCTCCAAAGTGAAAAAATGTCGAGTCTAGGGCGGATGGTAGCCGGAATCGCTCATGAAATTAATAACCCCGTTAACTTTATCTACGGCAACCTTACCTATGCTAATGAATATACCCAAGATCTTTTGGAACTCTTACATCTTTATCAACAGCACTATCCCAACCCATTGCCCGAAATTCAAAACAAAATAGAAGAAATTGACCTCGATTTTTTAAGCGCAGATTTGCCGAAAATTGTAGATTCCATGCAGGTAGGAGCAGAACGTATCCGCCAGATTATTCTATCTTTGCGAAACTTCTCTCGTCTTGATGAGTCAGATCGGAAACGGGTTAATATTCATGAAGGAATTGACAATACATTGTTAATTATGAGTCCTCGCCTAAATCAGGGTATTGAGGTGATCAAGCAGTATGATAACTTGCCTTTAATTGAATGCTATCCAGCTCAACTCAATCAAGTCTTCATGAATATTATTAGCAACGCAATTGATGAATTGTTGGCGAATACAAAATTATCGCTAAAGCAGATTTGTATTCAAACTAAACTCATTGAATGCAACAAAATTGAGGTAACTATTTGCGATAATGGATCTGGCATTCCTCCAGAAATTCTGGATAAAATATTTGATCCCTTTTTCACAACTAAGCCTGTGGGACAAGGGACGGGTATGGGATTAGCAATTTCTTATCAAATTATTGAGAAACATAACGGCAAAATAGAGGTGATTTCTGAATTGGGGCAAGGCGCAAAATTTGTTGTTAATTTACCCATAGAACCGAGTTTATTAAAGAAGTCGTAATTTGTTGTTTGTTGTTTGTTAAGTTTTAAGTAAGTACGTTTGATACGCACTATTACATTCCATCCCCCCATCTATCCAAAAATTCGTAAATTTTCGGAAGGATAGTATTGAAAACGGCTTTCTCTCGGTAAATTCACGGTTTCATCGCTATTGCCAACATTCCTATAATTCTGCCAGTTAGTCCAAAAGGAATAAAGCCATGTATAAGAATGAGTTAATTTTAAACAATACTCAAAACAACGGTGTTGATGCTATTTTACAATATACTGATAAGTTATCTATCGATGAAAAAGCTGAATTGATTGAGCGCTTGCTAGATGAAGAATCCGGTTTGATGGTAGTATCTGCAACAACGGATTTACCCGATTATATTATTGCTCAGACGAATTTATTATCGATGAAAGGGTTGGCGTATGTATGGAAAGCGATCGCCAATCGAATGCTTTATGAAGAAAATACGTCTATACGCTAATTCGTATATCAATCTTCCCAACTCAAACCAAGCCCGTGACGAGGATTGAACTCGTGACCTCACCCTTACCAAGGGTGTGCTCTACCACTGAGCTACACGGGCACACTACTTTTAATTTAGAGCCTAAGTCTAAATTATAACTGATATTTTTTGTGGTGGGCCGGGCTGGATTTGAACCAGCGTAGGCGTAGCCAGCGGATTTACAGTCCGCCCCCATTAACCACTCGGGCACCGACCCATTTGTTCCACGGACATTAATAGTAGCAGAACTGAATCTCAAATTTCAACGTTTTCTGGCTAATTGACTAAATTTTTGCTCAGGACTTACGCCTTGGCGGTTCCTAGCGACCCAAAAAACCTATTGTTGCCAATTTGTAATGGGTGTCAAAAGCCGACTTGCGATCGCAACCGGGAACTGGATACTCCCACAACCCATGTTGGCAGGAACTTTGGCATATATCCTCCCAATGGGGGTAGTCGGATTAAAAATGGTATAGTAATATAATAGATTTTTTATACCCCTCTTTAGCCAAGATCGCCAATTGTATGAGTGTTGTTGTCAATTCGAGTCGTATCAATCCGTCTTTCAACTCTCATTTCAAGTCTCAAGTGATATCTTATGGCAGAATTTCGGTTGATATGGATTCATGCCAAGTTACTTATGATGGCACAATAGTTCCCCTACTTCCGAAAGAATATAGTCTATTATTATTTTTTCTCAAATATCCCAATCATGTTTTAAGTTATGAAGCGCTAATAGAAGGGATTTGGGAATTTGATAAATGTCCTACCCATAGTAGTATTCGATCCCATATCAAAGGATTGAGAAAAGCGTTTAAGAAAGCTGATGCTCGTGCTGAAGCTATCATTGAAACTGTCCATGGTGTGGGATATCGATTAAAACTTTTACCGAAAGATAAACTGATTAATTCCCTGATTTCACCTTCCCTTTCTCTAATGACAGGATTACTGCAAGCTAAAGGATTAGAATATTTGGTAATTAATGAAGAATTTATAATTAAATCTATATCCCCAGGTTTAGAGAATTATTGTGATTATCCGGAAACGTTGAAACTTGGTATTCAAGCAACAGAAGCTTTTCCGGAGTTTGTGGGATTTGAAAAATTTTTCAAATCTATTCTTACTAAAGAATGTAATAATCTTATAGTCAAAGCGATCGCCAGAGCAGCTAATCCGCATAGACCTGCATATATCAATTTCTATGTAATGACCGATGATTCAACCTTCTTAGATGAACAAGAAGATAAACTTTTATTTGTTTTCTTTGAGGATGCGTCTGAACAGATGCTTTACAAGCAACGACTCGTTCAACTAGAAAATGAATTTTATTTAACGCGAGAAGTCTAGGAATGTAGCAGTTCTCAAACCCAACACTGGAGCAACAAGTGCTACTATCTCAGCATTTTGGTTGTGCTAGATGGTGGTGGAATTACGCTCTGAATAAGTCAATTGAGACTTACGTAGAAATTGACCGTTGGTTCCCCAGTTCTAAACTCTGTTCTAATTGCTATTACCAAATTAATGAGTTGCCACTTGATATTAGAGAGTGGATTTGTCCCAATTGTGGTACTCATCACGACCGAGACGGTAATGCCGCAACAAATATCAGAACAGAAGGTATCAGAATGCTACAGACGGATGGAACAGCCGTCTCTGCTAACGGAGGGGAAGTAAGACCAAAGTTGGGACGTAAGTCCGTTCTGATAGCGAAGCGGGCGAGCGTACCCGCTCGACGGCATTCCCCCATGATGTTAGAAGCCTACACTATAGTCGCTTCGACTTAGTGTGGGTAGTTCACTCAACTCTTTGGGTTCGTTCGGTCAAACTAGCAACCACTGTTGTTAATTCAACTAAATTAACGGGTTTAGCCACGTGCATTTGAAAACCCGCAGAAAGCGCCTGTGTTCGGTCTTCCACTCTGGCATAAGCCGTCAGTGCTACGGCGGGAATTCGTCCCCCTTGTTCTGCCTCTAGCGCCCTCACATTGCGGATCAGAGTGTACCCATCTTCATGAGGCATCCCGATATCACTGACGAGTAAATCCGGTTTTAGACGTTCCAGCCTATTTAGGGCTTCTGCTGCTGAGGCAACGGCTGTGACTTCAGCACCACACTGAATTAGGATTGTAGAGATTAACTCGCGGGCATCTGCTTCATCATCAACCAGTAGAATATGCAAACCCTCCAATGTTGGAGGATTGTCAAATGACGGTTCTCGGCTAGCCGTTGAGTACACTCGTTCTAGGTTACTTACCTCTCGTGCAACCGCCAGGGGAAGATTAACGATGAATTTTGACCCCTGTCCCTCTCCTGGACTTTGAGCCTGAACAGTACCACCATGGAGTTCAACTAAGTGACGAACAATCGCTAGCCCTAACCCTAACCCACCGTGAGTCCGAGTGGTGCTACTATTCCCCTGTTGAAAGCGGTCAAAAACATAGGGCAGAAAATCAGGATTAATGCCCTGACCTGTATCACTTACTATAATTTTCACATGGGCATTAAGGCACTCCAATCGAACCTCGACATGCCCCCCATTAGGCGTAAACTTAATCGCATTCGAGAGTAAATTCCAGGTCACTTGTTGCAATCGGTCTGGATCGCCGGAAACAAGACCTGCTAAGGGATCAAGCGTGCTTTTAATCTGAATATTCTTCGCTTCAGCCGCTGGACGTACTGTATCAATGGCAGCAGAAATTACGGAGGTGAGTTCAACCGGGCGCACATTCAAACGCAACTTTCCTGTAATAATACGGGAGATATCTAAGAGATCGTCAATTAGGTTCGCCTGTCCCCTAGCATTACGCTCAATCGTTTCCAATGCACGAGCGGTAGTGTCTGGGTCTAAATTCCAGCGGGTGCGAAGCATTTGCGCCCAACCGAGGATCGCATTGAGGGGGGTGCGTAGTTCATGGGAAAGGATAGATAAAAACTCATCCTTCGTGCGGTTCGCAATTTCTGCCTGAGTACGAGCGGCTTTTTCCCTAGCTAGTAGTTCTTCCCGTTCTTTTTCTACTTGCTTACGTTCCGTGATATCTTCGGCAAGACCCGCGATGCGATGAACCTCTCCCAATTCATTTTTAATCGGAAATTCCCGCGCCCAAATCCAACGAATGGAACCGTCGGATCGCACAATTCGATACTCTTCATTAAAATCGAGTTCTCCTGGGATGCGGTTTTTGAAAGCGGCAATTACACGGTCTTGATCCTCTGGATAAATCGAGTCTAGCCAGGATTGAGGTTGCTGATATAAGCTCTCACAGGAACGCCCCCAGATTCGCTCATACGTGGGACTAATGTAGAGCATTTGTTGGGCATCTGGCGGGATGAGCCAGAAAATTTCATGGATATTTTCGGCAAGTTGACGGAATTGTTCCTCACTCTCTCGTAACGACTGTTCAGTCCGCTGGCGCTCGACAATTTCCCGTTGCAATTGTTCATTCACTTGAATAATTTCAGCCGTTCGTTCTTCGACCAATTCTTCGAGGCGATCGCGGTATTGTTTTAATTCTTCATCGGCACGTTTGCGTTCAGTAATATCCCGTTGCACCGAGATCCAGTGAGTGTACCAACCGTTATTATTCACTACAGGGATAATACTCAGCTCTACCCAAAATTCTGCTCCATCTTTCCGGTAATTAATCAGTTCTACTACAACAGGTTGCCAGGTTTTTAAGGCGGCTGAAATTTTGTTGAGTGTGGTGCGATCGCTTTTTTCGCCCTGCAAAATTCGGGGGGTTTTTCCGAGTATTTCCTGTTGGCTATAACCTGTCATTCGGGTGAAGGCTTCATTGGCATAAAGAATGCGTGGCCCAGGTTCATGAATGGGTTCCGCTTCTGTAATCAGGACAGCATCATTCGAGTTAACAATAACGGATTCTAAAAGGCGCAGTTGTGCTTCTGCTTTCAAACGTTCTGTAATTTGGGCTTGGAGTTCTTGGTTTGCTGCTTCTAATTGGGCGGGACTTGGTAATGCTAAGGCTTGAGGAACTAAGGGGACAAGCTGTCCAGCGGTAAACACAGAAACGGCTGCTGTTCCAGCTTTGATGAATCCCGACAACCAATAAGTAGGATGCCATAGGGTCCACACTTCCATAATGTGAGTCGTCCCGCAGGCAATAATAAAGGATGCAAACAGTAGAAAAATCCAGTTAAACGGGAGATCTTTTCGCTTCTGGACAAAGTAGAATAATGTGATCGGAATGGAATAATAAGCCAGTGCAATCAGAGAGTCGGAGGCAATGTGAAGCCAGACTAAATCGGTTTTCCACAGATAACAGTGACCATGGGGGATAAATGGACCTGAACTCAAAATAGTATTCAACAATTCCTCCATAAAATCTCTTGCTGATAGCAGCTCTTAATGACATCAAGTAGAGTTATCTTGGTCAACAGATAGGGTTAAACCAAAAGTGTAGTGCATTCAATTGAGAACCGCTATAGACACTCTAGGCAGGGTTAACAATCAGAACGTAAAAATCTGATACCCAATCCACTTTATATACCCCTTTGATTTATTTCTCCCCTGCCCTCTACCACCTGCCCCCTGCTTCCTCAAAGGAAAGGGAATAAAACCGAATTGGGTATGACCCCATCTCTCCACCTATTTCCACGATAGGCGATCGCATGGCTCCTAAGCTAAAAATCCTAGGACTGTTGCTAGGGAGTGATTTCGATCAACCCGAACCAGCCGCATGATCATTGATACTTGGTGACTAATAAGCTAATCAGCTTTCCCGTCAGCCTTACCCACACTCTGACCCAATCAGGAACCTTCTAAATTTCCAATTAGGGCATTAGATCCGATGGGGTGGTATCCGTAACGCTTCAATAAAAGCTTAATGGTTATTGCTGAAAATTTTTCATTACTATTACCGCTGAATTTTAATTGTTATCGATTAAAATTCAAAGATAAACATATAACTATAAAAAAATAATCCATGGAGAAAAATGTAGAATTAATTGCCAATATAGCGTACTCACCCCAAGCGATCGCCATTCCCCTAGGAAGGGAAACTACAGGAGGTATTCATTTCTTGTAATCATTTTTGAAAGTACAATCACCCTAATTATTATTTTTTTTATCTTTCGGGTTTAAAAGCCAATTTTGTAATAAGATATTTTTAAATTTGAAACAACTTCTTTTATGGCCCATATTGAGTGTGGGTAGGGAATTCATATGAACGTATTGGTTGAATCTACCTATATCGATGAGACTTTTGATTTTCAAAAGATATCCTATGGCAAAATTTGGGTTGATACCCATTCATACATAGTTACCTATGAAGGTACGAAGATTACTCTACTTCCTCAAGAATATAAATTATTATTATTATTCCTGAAATACCCCAATCATGTTTTAAGTTATGAGGTGATCGTACAGCAGCTTTGGCAAACGGAAAAATGTCCAACTCCTAGTACAATTAGATCTCATATCAAAGGACTCAGAAAAGCATTCAAAACAGTTAATTCTAGCGAAAATCTCATTGAAACCGTTCATGGACTGGGTTATCGATTAAAAACGTTGGAAAACCGGAACTCGGATCATCCAATCATTTCTCCTTCACTTTCTATGATGACAACGTTCCTCAAAGCTAAAGCAATTGAGTATGCTGTGATCAATGATCAATTTATGATTAAATATATATCGCCCGGTCTAGCTGATTATTGTGATTATCCAGAATTATTGAAGCTTGATATTCCGGCTGGGTATCCTTTTCCTGAATTGATAGGATATGAAGAAATTTTAGGACAAATTATAAATGAAGAGTCTGAGAATTTTGAGATTAAAGGGGTTGCTAGAGCGGCTAACCCTAATCGACCTGAATATATAAACTTATATATTATACCGGATAAGGAAAAAAAGACAGATTTAGGAAGAGAAAAAATTCTATTTATTTTCTTTGAAGATTCCTCTGAACACATGATTTACAGGCAACGAATTGTTCAAATGGAAAATGAATTGTGTTTAAAGCTAGAACTTGATCCACTGTTCGTCCGTTTCCCGTACTGTTCGCTTTAGGAATAACCCAGGGATTTTTAAACTGGATTTGGTATGGTATCATTCCTCATCAAAAGTATTTAACCGAACCTGATATAGCCAGTCTAAATGATTTGTAAAACACCTTCCCCTTGTCTCCCTTGTCTCTCCTTGTCTTTCCTTGTTCACGAATCAAATAGACTAGCTATATATCAGGTTTTAACCCATTTTTAAGAGTAGTAATTAACCCTTATGTCTCTCCAATCCTAACTGAATCAACTGATCCACTAATTCTGGAAAAGGAACACCAGTCGCTGCCCATAATTCCGGATACATACTCGTTGCGGTAAAACCGGGTAAAGTATTAATTTCATTAATCAAAACCTCCCCCGTTTTTTCCACATAAAAAAAGTCAACTCGTCCTAAACCCGCCGCATCTACCGCTTTAAATGCCTGTAATGCCATATCTTGAATTTGCCGGATAATGGCATCAGGTAATAATGCCGGAATTAATAAATCCGCTTGACCTTGGGTATATTTCGTTTCATAGTCATAAAAATCACTATTAAACGTAATTTCTCCCACAACTGACGCTTTCGGATAATCATTCCCCAAAACCGCACATTCCACTTCTCGTGCCACAACTCCAGCTTCCACAATAATCCGGCGATCATAACTCGCTGCACTATCCAACGCCGCTTCTAATTCAGCACGCGATCGCACCTTAGCAATTCCTACCGATGACCCTAAATTTGCAGGTTTCACAAAGCAGGGATACCCCAATGTTTCCTCAATTTGATCACAAAGTTTGGGAAAAACACAGGGACTCGACCACACCTCAGAACGGTTCACTGCCATATACTTAACTTGAGCTAATCCAGCTTGAGAAAATGCCATTTTCATCGCAATTTTATCCATCCCCATCGCTGAACCTAAAACCCCAGAACCCACAAAAGGAACTTGCATTAATTGCAATAAACCTTGAATTGTGCCATCTTCTCCATTTGGACCATGTAGAATCGGAAACCACACATCCACCTGTGTTACTTGAGACGGAAATTGCCACAGATTTCCACTATTATTAGACACTAGAGCAGTTCCGGATTCCAAAACCTGTTGAGCAACCTCTCCCGCTTGCCACAGTCCATCTTTTTGAATATAAATGGGCAACACTTCGTATTTCTCAGTATTGTGAGGCGTACTGAGGGCGTTTGCGATCGCCTTTGCCGAACGAATCGAAACCTCATGTTCCCCTGAACGACCACCAAACAGCAATCCTACCTGTAATTTTGTCATTGCTCAATCGATTTTACACATTAGATGTTAAATTCTAGATTAATTTACCAAAGCAGAGGGCAGAGATAAGGGGGACAAGGGGGACTTTTGGGGACAAGGGGGAGGTAGTTTTACAAATCATTTAGACTGGCTATATAGAATTTAGCAGTTAGCTATAGTATGTCCATTTA
>DNGI01000127.1 GCA_003486645.1 Cyanobacteria bacterium UBA11370
AGCATGGCGGAAATAACTCACCACCTAAAATCTCTCCCTTGTCCCCCTTGTCCTCCTTGTCTCCCTTTTGCTCAGACGTGGTGACAAACTTCTGCCGTCCTGCACTAGCTTTCTTTCCTCAGCTTTGTACCTCATCCCGTTGCAATCTGGTGTATCAAGTCCGATTTACTGATACCAATTTAAAAAAGAAATGTTGCATAGGAGTTGCTGAAACTCTGACAGAGTGCATCTTCCCCAATCCAAAATCCTTGCATCCAAAATCCAAAATGGTATGAATATCCATAATTATGATTGACACCGGAAACAGGGAAACGGGGAATCACAGCAGATGGGGAGAGGGGTTGAGTGTTTGTTCCCAGTGCAAAAATGGGTCAATTCGAGATAAGGGTAGCTTACCGCTTTTCGATAAATGCTCTATAAATCCTCCGTTACCCTACTGATGTGTAGCAGAACAAAGGGAAAATAGTATAAGTCCTATTGAGTTGATTAGCTCCTACCTGCTGATGAAATTCTCCGATGTGCGAAAAATAGTGACGGCTACAGGGGGAGTATTTCTATTTGCATTTCTGTTCATCAAAGCTCAAGCGATCGATTTAAATCAACACAATCGTTATATCACCGATCTGCGCCAGATCAATGAACGAGATACCCGAATGAATCAAGAAATCTTACAAATTAGTTCGGGAATCTTGAATGACTACGACCCAATTGTGAATGAGTTAGATGCTTTGCAAGACTTGCAAACTCGATTAAAAAACACTCCCAATTTTATCGAGGGACAAGAACGCCTAGAATTAAGTAAAATACTCCAAGAACATATACAGATCTTACAGCAAAAAGAACAACTCATTGAAGATTTTAAAAGTAAAAACTCAACGCTTAAAAAATCTTTATTGTATTTGCCGATCGCAGTGAGTAATCTGTCAGTAAAAACAACAACAAAATTGGGGGGCTATGAATTAGTCATAGACCTGAATAACCTTTTAAAGAACGTCCTACTCTATAGCGCCTCTGATAGTGAAGAATTAAACCGCCAATTGCAAAGCCAAATCAATAACATTAGCCAAAAGCAAAAGCAGATTTATCAAGACCCTGACTTGGATATTGCGATCGCTCATGCCGAAATCATCTTGCAGAATAAACCCCAAGTTGATACTCTCGTTCAACAAATTGTTGGGTTGCCGAGTAGTCAAACGAGCGAAAAACTGGCTCAAACCTATAACCAACACTATCAAGAAGCGCTGAGAACCGCTAATTTTTATCGCCTCTGGCTGTATCTTTATTCTCTGATTAGTTTGACTAGTTTAGTCGTTTATATCATCTTAAAATTAAGAAAGTCTGCGACTCTAATTCGACAAGCGGAAGAGCAATATCGCAGTATTGTCGATAACTCCGTTGAAGGGATTTTCCGAACGACTCCCAGCGGACGTTACTTGAGTGCGAATACAACCCTTGCCAATATTTATGGTTACGCTTCACCGGAAGAACTATGCGCCAGTATCACGAACATCGATCGCCAAGTTTACGTTCAACCCAACCGTCACGCCGAGTTAATTGACTTACTGGAAAAACAGGATTCTGTCTCAGGATTTGAATCTCAGGTTTATCGTAAGGATGGTAATATTATTTGGATTGTAGAGAAAGCTAAAGCCGTGCGCGATCGCCACGGGGATCTGATTTATTATGAAGGTACAGTCGAAGATATTACAGTCCGTCGGGCATGGCAAGAAGCACTATTTTTTGAACAAGAACAATCAGAGCGTTTGCTACTCAATATCTTACCTGAACCTATCGCCGAACGACTGAAACAATCTAATAGCACAATTGCCGATAGTTTTGCCGAAGTCACGGTTTTATTTGCCGATATTGTTGGTTTTACTGAACTAGCATCGTGTTTTTCTCCTACTCAAGTTGTAGAATTACTCAATCAAATTTTCTCAGCCTTTGATGAATTGAGCGAACGCTATGGATTAGAAAAAATTAAAACAATCGGTGATGCCTATATGGTTGTAGGTGGATTACCCACACCCCGAACCAATCATACCGAAGCGATCGCCCAAATGGCACTCGATATGCAAGAGGTTATTACTAAATTCAACAGTCATAATAACCAAACCTTAAGCATTCGGATTGGCATTAATAGTGGTCCTGTTGTTGCGGGAGTAATTGGGATTAAAAAGTTTAGTTATGACCTCTGGGGAGATACGGTAAATACCGCCTCGCGGATGGAATCTCAGGGAGTTCCTGACCGAATTCAAGTTACAGAAAATACCTATAAACAATTAAAACATAAATTTAAATTTGAAGAACGAGGCGTAATTCAGATTAAAGGCAAAGGTGAAATGACAACTTACTTTCTTACCGGGAAAATAGAAGGTGAACTGTAAGATTAAAAAAGCGTAAGGGGATGGGGAGATGGGGAGATGGGGGGATTGTTATTATTACTTTAAAATCCAAAATCCAAAATCTAAAATCTAAAAAATCCAAAATCTAAAAAATCCAAAATCTAAAATCTAAAATCTAAAATCTAAAAAATCCAAAATCTAAAATCCAAAATCCAAAGGACTCCTTAGTGCATAATCAAAAGATAGGATTATTCACCCCAGTACCACCATGTTGCAACAGCGTCCTACAATTCCCCAAACTGATCCTCCTCTTCCTGCGAAGCAGACGCTACCGACGATGTACGATCTCCCTAGTGAAAATCCGGAGGAACCAGGTTTGCCTGATGAGTTTCATGGTTTGCAGTCCCAGTTGCTTAGTCGCACATTGCGTTTAACAGAATACCCCAGCGATCGCATTTTTGTCGGCTATGATCTAAACCTATATTACGATGTGCATCATCCCCTGTGGTACAAGCGTCCAGATTGGTTTCTCGTCTTAGATGTACCCCGCCTGTACGAAGACACTGACTTACGTTCTAGTTACGTCGTTTGGCAAGAAGGTACGAATCCTTTTGTAGTAGTTGAATTGCTCTCTCCAGGGACTGAAAAAGAAGACTTAGGGAAGTTTGCATCGGAGGAAGAGAACACATCCGATGTTAATGAAACTGAGGAGAATAACGGACAACCCACTAAAGAAATACCGCCGAGGAAGTGGGATGTTTATGAACGAATTTTACGAGTACCTTACTATGTGGTATTCAGTCGGTATAGCGATCGCCTGCGTGGGTTTAAACTAGATGGAGGACAGTATCGAGAACAAGCGATAGATACTGATAATCCTCAGTTTTGGATACCTGAACTTAATTTAGGATTAGGAGTATGGCAAGGAGAATTTGAAGGGATTAATCGTCGGTGGTTGCGCTGGTATGATGCGTCGGGGAATTGGGTGTTGACAGATGCAGAACACGAACGCCAAAAGCGCCTCGAATTAGCTGAAAAGTTAAGATCGCTCTCTCCTGAACAGCTAACTGCGTTAGGAATTAGCCTTGATGATTTGGAATAATTATATACCGTTTCCCAACTTAAACAGATAGGCATTATTAAGCTTGAAACTCGCAGGCGTTGAGAAGTCGGGTTTCTTAAAGAAACCCGACTTCTGGGTGTGGGGTTTATTTATGTCCACCTGCTTAGTGAGGGACATAGAATTTTTTTACCTGTTCCCTGTTCCCTATTTCCTGTTCCTTCAAACTCAGATATACTCAAAACCAACAAAAAAGCTGACGGCTGAAGTGCTGAGGTGCTAATTGCTATAAAATGCTGAGGAGTAATAAATCGATGTGTAGATCATAAATGTTCAAAGACTGCCTTTTCTGGGTAAGAGTGTGGATGTGATACCAATTTAAAAAAGAAATGCGACACATGAATGACTCTAACTCTGACAGAGTACGTCTTGCCCAATCCAAAATCCAAAATGGTATGAGTACATCAATGATCAATCAATTGCGCCTTAGTTTATCCGTCAGTACCGCCAAAATTGTAACGTCCCTAGTCCGATTATTGCGTTTAGGCGCAGCGAGTGTATTGCCCGGATCAATTGCCCTTCGCATCCAACCGCAAGCGTTACCTCTCTTATTTAGTCAAGTTAGGCGCGGGGTTATTCTAATTGTGGGTACGAATGGTAAAACAACGACTTCTCTCCTATTACGAACTATCCTTGAACGTCAGGGTTGGCGAGTTGCCCATAATGCTACAGGTGCAAATTTGATTAATGGGTTAGTGACGGCGTTAATCGATCATACAAATTTAATGGGTCAATTAGATGCTGACTACGCCATTCTAGAAGTCGATGAAAACGTCTTACCCTTGGTCTTAAAAAATTGCCAACCCCAATTTATTTTAGGATTAAATCTATTTCGTGACCAACTGGATCGTTATGGCGAAGTAGACACGATTAGTCAACGATGGCAGAAAGCGATCGCACCCTTACCCCCAGATACTACCATTATTTTAAATGCCGATGACCCAACCCTCTGCTACTTAGGTCAGCAGCTATCTCAAAAGGTTCGATTCTTTGGACTAACTGAACCCAATTCTTATCTCGAAGAAATTCCCCATGCGGTGGATTCAATTTATTGTCCCAGTTGCGGACATCCCTTAGATTATCAGGGTGTTTACCTTTCCCATTTGGGAGACTATACCTGTCCGAAATGTGGGTTTAGCAAAAGTCCGTTAGCCGTTAATAGCCAGGAATGGCCGCAAATTCTGATTGGAATTTACAACAAATATAACACTCTAGCCGCTGGATTAGTTGCCCAAGAAATGGGGATTGATACCGCTACAATCTACGATACTGTTAAAAACTTCCGTGCTGCCTTTGGACGGGCGGAAGAATTGGATGTTGGCGGGAAACATATACGGATTTTATTATCGAAAAATCCAGTAGGCATGAATGAAACGATTCGCGCTGTTCATGATATCCAAAAAGCTGGAGGAGCATCCACTAAGTTAGTCGTACTCAATGATCGGACACCCGATGGAACTGATGTTTCGTGGATTTGGGATGTGGATACTGAGAAGTTAGTGGAATTGGGAGGAACGATTGTAATTAGTGGCGATCGCGTTTATGATATGGCGTTACGTCTGCGCTATAGCCAGAGTGAGGGAGAAAATAATTGCAAGTTAATTATTAAAGAAGACTTGCAAGAGGCAATTAAAACCGCTTTAGAACAAACTCCAGCGGATGAGACCTTACATATTTTACCCACTTATTCAGCAATGTTAGAAGTACGAGGTTTATTAACAGGTCGGCAAATTTTGTAACTTTAGCCTGCAACAGGACTAAGCTGTCGCGCTTACAAGTTGCATTGCAACAGTTGCCAAAAGACTTGCTTTCAGTGGATTTCCTCATTTTGAATTTTGAATTTTGAATTTTGAATTGCTTATCTGTATCTAGCGTTGAATTTGGGAAATATACGGGGTGCGATCGCTTTTTTATTTCTATGAAAATGCTATATAAGCAGGACTTACGCACGAACTCCCTATATAGCGAGGGCACATATCAATGCGCCCCTACAAATGGTGGTTTAAGGATTTTTTGTGTAAGTCCTAATAAGGAAGAATTTAAGTTAAACGTCAATATAAGCATTAAATCTTGATATAATAAAAACTCCAATTGAATAGTTAGAAAAAAACTATGACTCAAACAACATCTAGTCGCCCTCGTCGCCGAGGTAGGTTATTTCCTGAATATACCATCCCACCAGAAGAGTTAGCCCGACGGGAAGCTGAGAAAAAAGCTCGCTGTCAAAAAGCTCGTAGTGTTTTTGACCAAATTTGCCCTGAACTAATAGATGAACATTACAACTGGTTTATTATGATTGAACCCAATAGTGGTGATTATTTTATCGATCCTGATGAGGAAGTTGCTTATCAAAAAGCGCGTCAGAAGTATTCAAAGGGATGGCTGGTTACGTTTCGTCTCAATGAAACGGGAACCTGTGGGATGATATGATTGACGGCAAGTTTGGTGAAATAGGGGAACTATTTTTTGAAATTGATTTAATTGCGGCTGATGGAGAAAGATTCCCTGTCGAGGTGCTATTAGATACGGGGTTTACAACGGGTTTGCTGGCACTGGATACTCAAGATACTGAAAGCCTAGGATGGTCTTTGATTGAAAGAAACCGCACGATGCAGATGGCACGGGGGGAGGAGTATTTCGATGTATATGAAGGCAGAGTTGTAGTGGATGGACAGGAGTACATTATTCCGGTTTTAGCGGCTTCAGGAATTCCGGAATCTATACTGGGTTTACAGTGGTTGAAAATTTTGCCATTGGCGGTGAATTTTACGACTGGGGTGTTGACACTGGGGTGAAGAGAAAAGGGAAACTAAGCATTAAATGTTGATATAATAAAAATCCCAATTGAATAGTTAGAAAAAAAACTATGGCTCAAACAACATCCAGTCGCCCTCGTCGCCGAGGTAGGTTATTTCCTGAATATACAATTCCTCCAGAAGAGTTAGCCCGACGGGAAGCTGAGAAAAAAGCCCGTTGTCAGCGTTATCGGGAGATTTTTGCACGAGTTAGCCCTGAACTAATAGACAGTCATTACAACTGGTTCATTATTATTGAGCCAAATAGTGGTGATTATTTTATTGATTCTGATGAAGAATTAGCCATGCAAAAAGCTCGTCAGAAATATCCGCAGGGAATGGTTGGTATTATGCGCCTTAATGAGACAGGAACTTGTGGCAGGATATGATTGCAGGCAAGTTTGGTAATATCGGGGAGCTAATTTTTGAAATTGATTTAATTGCGGCTGATGGAGAAAGATTATCTATAGATGTGTTATTAGATACAGGGTTTACGACAGGCTGGCTAGCCCTTGATAATCAAGATGTTGAAAGTTTAGAGTGGTCTAAGATTGAAAGTGAACGAGCAATGCAGATGGCGCGGGGAGAGGAGTTTTTTGATATATATGAAGGAAGAGTTTTAGTGGATGGACAGGAGTATATTATTCCGGTTTTAGCGGCTTCAGGAATTCCGGAATCTATATTGGGTTTACAGTGGTTGAAAATTTTGCCATTGGCGGTGAATTTTACGACTGGGGTGTTGACGTTGGGGTGAAAAGGAAAGGGCGATCGATTGGAGAATCAGGTTAATAATTACTCCCTTTCCCTTATTTCCCGTAATGAAAAGTAGATTGTGTTTCCTTGGCAAGACTTAATTGATACCTACCGAGGCAACCCCTTATGGTTAAAATTAGTGGGTACAATGATTCAAGATTTATTCAATAGTAAAGTTTCTGATTACTTCAACTATGATAAACTGATAGTCTGTGACGACTTACAAGCCATATTGCATCAGCAGTTTCAACGGTTATCCGAGTTAGAAGAACAAATCATGTCTTGTCTTGCTCATGCAGCAGAACCTTTGACCACTAATAAATTGCTAGACGAGATAAAAGTATCGCCTTCAGAATTATTCAGTGCCATGCAATCGTTAGGACGGCGTTCATTAATTGAAAAAGAACAACAGAACGAGCAAAGTATTTTTGCGATCGCACCTATAGTCAAAGAGTATGTAAAAAGATGCTTCCGGCAAAACTAGCTGTGAATAGTTACAATTACGATATCTCCACTCCTATCCAAAATCTTACGCAGCGAGTCGTTTTTTGCGACTTTGACGGCACAATTACAGCCGTAGAAACGTTTGCCGGAATGTTAAAAGACTTTGCTCCCGAATTATCGGCTCAAGTGATGCCAGAATTATACGCGATGCGGCTAACATTGCGAGAGGGAGTCCGTCGAATGCTGGAATCAATTCCCTCAACACGTTATCCCGAAATCCTCGCCTATGCTCAGTCTAAACCTACTCGTCCGGGGTTAGAGGAATTACTCGACTTTTTGGATGAAAAGGGTGTTCCGTTTATTATCATTTCCGGGGGTTTGCGCGGTATGGTAGAAACGGTATTGAGTCAGGCGGGTAAGTCGGGAAATTCGTTATTAGAACGAGTTGCTGCAATTTATGCGGTAGATATTGATCCCACGGGTGATTTTTTGCGGGTGTTATCTCAATTTGAGGGAGAAACAGAACTCGTTTCTAAGGTAGAGGTGATGACACAACATCCGGCGGAAGAACAGATTGGAATTGGAGATTCAGTAACAGATTTAAATATGGCTCTGGCAGTATCAGTTGTGTTTGCCCGCGATCGCCTCAGTCACTACTTAGATGAGCGTCAACACCTCTATATTCCCTGGAATGACTTTTTTGATATCCGCGAAACATTATCCCAACGGTGGCAAGATGTCTAATCTAAAGGGGGAGTGGGAGAGAAAAATAGATACTCTTCTTGTCACTTTTGTTCCCTTGTCTCCTGACCGACTCTTACTCTTCCACACGATAACCTAACTCCGTTAGACTGAGACGAGATTGCCGCCATTTAGGTAGAACTTTAACAAATAATTCTAGGTAAACCTTTCCAGCAATTAGCTTTTGGATTTGTTGACGGGCAGCAGAACCGATAGTTTTAAGCATACTGCCTTTTTTCCCGATTAAAATTCCTTTTTGAGAGTCCCGTTCAACGTGGATGGTAGCCAAAACGCGGGTAATTGTTGGTTCTTCCTCTACTAAATCAATGGTAATCGCAACAGAATGGGGAATTTCCTCATGAGTTAGCAGCAAGATTTGCTCTCGAATTAATTCTCCCATAATGAACCGTTCGGGTTGGTCTGTTACTAAGTCTGGTGGATAATAATAAGGCCCTGGTTCTAATTGATTAATTAGCAGTTGTTGCAAAAGATCTAAACCGTCACCTGTAACAGCCGAGAATTTTATCACTTGCCAGTTGTGGGGTGCTGCAAGTTGATGATAGCTTTCATCCACAAATTTCCCTTGGGGTTGTAAATCTGATTTGTTAATGCCTAAGATGATAGGTGTCTGGCTGTTAGTTAACAACTCAACGATAAAGCGATCGCCTCCTCCTGCTTCTACTGATCCATCGACAACAAACAGCACCACATCCACAGATTCAATCGCTATTTTGGCATTTTGGACTAGTACTTTTCCCAGTTGATGATGAGGTTTATGGATTCCTGGCGTATCAACAAAAATGATTTGGGTTTCGGGTGTGGTTAAAATACCTCGCAATCGATTACGTGTTGTTTGTGCTACAGGTGACGTAATGGCAATCTTTTGACCGATTAGTTGGTTCATTAAGGTAGACTTACCAACATTAGGGCGACCTATGATACCAACAAAGCCAGATTTAAATCCGATGGGGGCTTTGGGAATCAGCGGTCCGCTGAGAATGTCTCCGGGGTTAGGATTTGGGATTAAGTTGATGTTATCTTCGTTTGACATGAGTTTCTATTAGGCAAGCGATCGCTAAATTCTCTGCTAGGATAAGTTTCAACAGTTAGCTGTTATTTTACTTTTACCAGAGTGACAAAAGAGCGTTACTTACCAAGGATTACCAACCAAGGTAAACGCTGCCCAGTAGTACGGATCGGAGAGGTTTGGACTTGTTGTCTGCGACAATTCTGGTGGTAAAGACACCTGCTTGTCAGAGTTATAGAGTTGATTATTAGCGATGCGAACATTGCCTCTAATCATTGCCAATTGTGCCCGCCGTAATGCCTCACTCTTAATCGGCACTTGACTCAACTGACGGTAGAATTCTGTCGTTAGACCTAAAGCCCCTTGATCGCTGACATACCACAGGGTTGCTAGAGTTGAGTCAACTCCAGCTTGCAATGCAGAACCCGCAAATCCTAGTTCAGCTTGGGGATTACCCAATGCCGTTCGGCAAGCACTTAAGACCAACAAATCCACTGGCGGATCGGATAATTGTAACTGAGCCAGCTCATTAAGACGAAGCTTGCTATTCCATAACTGAATATACGAATCTTCAGGACTACCCGGCTTAAATTCTGCATGAGTTGCTAAATGAACAATCCCAAATTGATGCTGGCTAAGTTGACTTCTTAAATTCTGTAGGGTAAAGCCCTCGTTGAGAAACGACTTCCCTTTCCAAAGCTGCTCCGTAATCGTTTCTAACTCCACAGGTACCCAAGGTAGAGGAGGTTGATCGGTAAATTTAGAGGCTCCCATCGCTAAAACTTGGAGAGGTCTAACATCTCTGTAACCCGGCTCGGTTAAGCTCAAACTTGGCACTAAACTAACGCTATACTGCTCAATTAAAAACCCTTTGCCATCGTGAAGTGCAGCTAAGGGTAGAGAACGCAACCCAGTATCCATCGCAAACACTAAACTCTGAATCTTTTGCGATTGTAAATCCGTTGATAAAGGTTCTATCAACCATTGGTAAAGTTGCTGCGCTGAAGAGAGATAGTTCGTAGAGTCTGTTTTTTGAGAATTACTTTTATTTGAGTTTGTTTTTTGGGGATTGCTGATTGCTCGCTGGAATTCCTGAGTTAAGGCTACAACATTGGTACGATTCGCTCCTGCAATTCGTCGCCGAATGGTTGCCCCATCTGCGGTAATCATTAATAGTTCTAGCTCATCGTTAGCGGCTGTAGAGCAACTATTTGATGATTGAGATTGTTCAGAGCGAGAGTGACCAAACCGTCGGTCTATAGTAGGTGATACAGGTTGAGTCTGACATTGAGTTTCAGGTGATGTTAACGATGATGTGAAACTGATATAAATAATTGCTGTTTTTATCCCTGTTGCCTGCTCAATGTCCTGAATGCGATCGCGGGTATTTTGCTCATTGTAAGTTTTGGTGACGAGCGATCGCTGGAAATATTGCTCAAATTGTTTTGTAAATGTTTCTTCTAGCTGAGAAACTGGATCGTTTTCATCAGAATCTTGCTCCGATTCGGAATTAGAATCCTGTTGGTTTGAATGCTGCTGATTTGGCTCGGAATTAGGGGTTGGTTTAGTACCGTTATCGTCAGGGTTGGTATCACCATCAGTAACACTACCGCCGCCATCTGTGCCATTGCCACCCGTTGTGGTACCGCTGCCACCATCTGTAGTAGTACCGTTACCACCGTTAGTAGTTGAGCCGTTAGTCGTTGAACCACTGCCACCATCTGTAGTAGTACCGCTACCGCCGTCTGTAGTTGAGCCGTTAGTCGTTGAACCGCTACCGCCGTCTGTAGTTGAGCCGTTAGTGGTTGA
>DNGI01000404.1:0-7340 GCA_003486645.1 Cyanobacteria bacterium UBA11370
GGCGGGGGGGGAGGGGGGGGGGGGGAGAGGGGGAACGGGGGAGATGGGGAGATGGGGAGAGGGGGAGAAATCAGAACTTACGCAAAATTATTATTGAACCACCATCAGTAGGGGCGCATCGATATGCGCCCTTGCCATATGTGACGTTCGTGCTAAAGATGTGAAATACAAATATATGTGTAAATATTTCTCTCCAGTTACTTATTATGAGCTTATGAGCGATTATCGGGACATTAAGCTCACCCCCTCACCCCCTCACCCCCTCACTCGCTCTCCAGTTGGTTAAGCTGATCCTGGGCATCTTTATAACAAGTTAGTCGATTTTGATTGAGGCATAGTTGAGTTGCTTGTTGCAAATCTTGGATCGCTTGCTGCTGATTGTTCAGTTCAATATGCGCTAAGGCTTGATGATAGTAAACTAAGGCATGATTGGGATTGCGCTCGATCGCCTGGGTGTAATCTGCGATCGCGCCTTCATTATCCCCCAATTCCTGGCGAGCTAATCCTCGGTGGTAGAATGGTTCTGCTTTGTCTGGATTGAGCTGAATCGCTACGTTATAATCTTCAATTGCTCCTCGAATATCTCCCCGACGGTGACGGGCTAGACCCCGATTCTGATACGCTAACGAATGGTTGGGTCTAAGATTAATGGCTTGGGTACAGTCGTCTATTGCAGTGCGTTGATTGCCTAAGTTAGAGCGGGAAAGGCAACGATGTAGGTAAGCATCTGCTTGATAGGGATTAAGTTCAATTGCCTGAGTATAGTTTCTCACGGCTTCGGAATCGTTTCCTAAATCAGCCTCTATTTTACCTCGGTTAATATAGGCAACTGTTAAGTTGGGTTGGAGTTGAATGGCTTGGGTATAATCAGTTTTGCCTCCTTGGCGATCGCCGATATGTAAGCGAATATTGCCTCGTTGATAATAAGCTTGAGCATCGTTAGGATTGAGTTGAATGGCTTCTGTTAAATCTGCGAGTGCTGATTCATAGCTTCCCAAACTCGAGTAAACCATTCCCCGCCTAAAGTAGGCAGTAGAGTTAATAGGCTGGAGTTGAATGGCTTTAGTATAGTGTTCAATTGCTTCTTGAGTTTCGCCTGCTTGCTCCTGCGTTTTTCCCTGGTTAAAGGAAAATTCAGCGAGTAGGGTTCGGGACAGTTGAGAACCAAAAACTAGGCTCGCACTAACGATTATTGCTCCTGTTGTCGTTAGGATTAATGAAGGTATTCTACAATTATTATTGTTATTTTTATTCCCGTTCAAAACAAGTTTTTTATCGGCGGATGCAGAGGCAATTAGTTGGGAATGCTGGAACCAATTTTTCCCAGTAATCAAGGGTTGAGAAACGGAATTGAGGGGAGCGGAGTTGGGGGGAGAGGATGAAGCTGTAACGGTATTACTATTAAGAATCTTTTGTAAATCGGCTAGCACGGCGGCGGCGGTTTGATAGCGCTGCTGGGGATCAATATCTATCATTTTGTCAATGAGTGCTGCTAATTCTGAACTAACCGGAGTGCGATCGCGCCAAACTATCGTCTTTCCCATCGATTCACTAGTACGTTTTAGGTTGGCTAACTCGTTAGTTGATAACCCCGTAAGCGCCTGTATTCCTACTATACCTAGCGCATAAATATCGCTATTGAATTGAAGTTTACCTTGAGATTGTTCTGCGGGTATGTAAACATAGGCTTCAGTTGCACGAGTCTGTTCTAATTTCCCTGATGGGTTAAGCATTTGAGAACTGACTTCTTTAACAATTCCCAAGTCCGTTAAGATTAATTTTCCATCACTCTGGCGGCGGATAATGTTGGACGGTTTAATACAGCGATGGATTGCGCCATATTTATGAACAAAAACCAGAATATCTAATACATCTTGAAACAAGGAAATTACCTGAGTCTCTGTCATCGGTTGACTAGGCAGGAGTTCTGCGGTTAAAGCCTCACCGGGAATAAATTCTTGTACTAAATAAAAGTCTTGCTCCTGAGCAAAATAACTCAGCATTTGTGGGATTTGGGGATGCTTGCCGAGTTTTTCCAAGATTTTCGCTTTTTTGGTCAGAAAGCTGAGGATGAATTTCAGCGTGTTAAGATTTTTAGTAGGAAGTTTGATTTGCTTAATCACACACTTAGGATGAGTGGGAACCCTGACATCGGCTGCCAGATAAGTTTGTCCTAATTCCCCAAAACCCAGTACCTTAATAAATTGGTAATGTCCACCTAATAGTTTGCCCATTTTTGCCATCACCCTAGTTGAGGGAGAAATCTCAAGAGTTTCAGCTATAGAATTCCCTTAAAAGTTGAGGAAGTAAAGGCTGATAGCTGAATGCTTACCTCAAAACTCAAAACTCTCCAGTTGAGAAAGGCTATATAGCATTTTTAAATGGGTCGTAAACACCAAAAATGCTGAAACCCTTATAAGCTAATGGCTTTTAGTTCAGATCTCATCTAAAAATGCTATATGATGAGTCAGTAAGTATTCTCGTCACGTTTGTTGATTTCTACCGCCTATACTAGTGGTTCATGTCATTAATGAGTGATGGTTTACATTCTGTAGAGACGCGCCATCGCACGTCTGTACACCTCTCATAATTAATAAAATAGACCACTAGCCTTTGAACCCAGCCATTATCCATGTCGAGCAAATGGGCAATCTAGATAACGGTAATGTTGCTATCTGGGTACTCATAGCGATATTGTATTCTTTTTCCAATCTGGAGTGGGTGCATTCCTCAACGGTTTGATTGGAGTCTCTCTTAAAGATGGTTTTTTCAAAACGTGCGTTAGGGCAGCGTCTCGGAAAGAGTATTGCTCCCACATCTCGTAAATTCCGCCTCCGCACAGCCCTCGTGCTTCCCTTTGTATTGCAAATTATGACAGCCGTTGGCTTAGTTGGCTATCTCTCCTTCAAAAATGGGCAGAAAGCCGTTGAAGACTTAGCCAATCAATTGACACACGAAGTTAGCAACCGCATTGACGAACACGTTGTTGGATACTTTGATAAAACTCACCAAATTTTACGAGTTACTTATGATTCGGTTCAAAGTGGCAATCTCGATTTGAATAATTTTGAAGGGCTAGAACACTACTTTTGGAACGTGGTACAAGAGGGAGATTTAGAAAGTTATCTCTCTTTTGGAAATGAAGAGGGAGAATTTGTTGGAGTTGAACATCGAGAAGATGGTACAGTTCAGCTTAAAATTCGCACCAAAGCAACTGAACCGATCCGAGAAACCTATCTTTTAGATAATTTGGGTAATCGAGCAAAGCTTTTGAAAGAAGCTGACTATGACCCCAGAAAACGCCCTTGGTATCAAGCAGCCGTAAGCGCTAAGAAACCCACTTGGAGTCCTATCTATCCTTTCTTTTCTCGTCAAGCGACAAATACTGCTTTAGGGATGTCTGCGGTTGTGCCTGTTTTTGATTCCAGTAAGCAGTTAGAAGGCGTTTTGTGTATTAATGTTACCTTGCTACGAATTACTGATTTTCTCAGAGATTTATATATTAGCCCCCACGGTCAGAGTTTTATTATTGAACGTTCCGGTAATTTAGTGGTTAGCTCTACAATTCGGCAACCCTTTACCCTTGAAGGTGAGGGCGAAGATGCCAAAATTGTACGCATTCCGGCTATTAAAAGTAAGGATAAAACCGTACAAGCCACGGCTCAACGTTTACTTCATGATTTTGGTAGCTTCGAGGCGATTCATAAGAGTCAACAGTTGAAGTTTAAAGTTGAGGGTGGGTGGTATTATGCTCAGGTACTCCCTATTCAAGATGGACGAGGAATTGATTGGTTGGTTGTGGTAGTGGTTCCAGAATCAGATTTCATGGCACAGATCCACCAAAATACTCGCATTACAATCTTGCTATGTTTGGGTGCTTTAATAATTGCAACAGGGATGGGAATTTTAACCGCCCGTTGGATTAGTCGCCCCATTATTGATATTACTCAAGCCTCGGAAGATATGGCAGGCGGGAATTTAGCTCAACGGGTCAAACCGAGTCCAATTGGTGAAATTGAAAAATTAGCAAATTCCTTCAATAGTATGGCAGGGCAACTGAAAGAAGCGTTTGAAACCTTGGAAGATAAAGTTAAAGAACGCACCGCTGAACTCGCCGAAGCGAATGAAGAAATTAGTACTCTCAATCAGCGTCTCCAAGCTGACAATCTTCGCATGAGTACTGAACTTGATATTCTCCGGGAAATGCAGCAGTTAATTCTGCCAAAAGCGGCTGAACTTGAAGCGATTGAAGATTTAGATATTGCCGGATTCATGGAACCTGCTGATGAAGTGGGTGGGGATTATTACGATGTTCTTGATACTGATGGTGTGGTCACGATTGGGATTGGGGATGTTACCGGACATGGGCTAGAAAGTGGCATTTTAATGGTAATGGCTCAAACGGCTGTCCGCACTTTGAAGGAAATTAGAGAACAAGATCCGGTTCGCTTTTTAGATACTCTCAACCGCACGATTTATAAAAATGTGCAGCGGATGAACTCCGATAAAAACTTAACGTTGGCTATTCTGAATTATTCCAATGGTAGAATTAGCATCAGCGGTCAACATGAGGAAACTTTGGTGGTGAGAAAAGGCGGTGAAATTGAGCGGATTGATACGATGGATTTGGGGTTGCCGATTGGGTTAGATGAAAATATTGCTGATTTGATTAGCCATATAACCGTGGAGTTAGAACTAGGGGATGGTATTGTCCTCTACACCGATGGTATTACTGAAGCCAAAGATATTAATAAACAATTCTATGGGCTAGAAAGACTTTGTGAAGTGGTTTCGCGCAATTGGAACAAGAGTGTGGAACAAATCAAGCAAGCTGCGATTGATGACCTACAAAAATTTATTGGAGAACAAAAGCTGTTTGATGATATTACCTTAGTGGTTCTCAAGCGGCAGGATAATTTACCTGTAGATTTTATAACACCAGTTGAAACGAATAGGGTCAGTTTGAATGACCGAAATTCGCTACAAAATAACTGAAACTTCAAAACTAACTGATAACACGATTCATCCGTATATTTAACATTATTCTCAAACCTATGAGTGCCAAGCCAGTCTCACCCAATACTGCCTACTCCCCCCGCAAATTCCGCCTCCACACTACCCTAGTTTTGCCCTTTGTGTTGCAAATTGTGACTGCCGTTGGCTTGGTTGGCTATCTCTCCTTCCGTAATGGTCAACAGGCTGTGAATGACCTTGTTAGTCAGCTACAGCACGAAGTTAGTTCCAGAGTTAAGGAACAAGTTAAAGGCTACTTAGAAGCGCCACATTTGGTGAATCAAATTAACGAAGATGCTGCTCGGTTAGGGGCGTTAGATTTCAATAATCTTGAGAGTTCTAGAAGCTATCTTTGGAAACAAGTTCTGCGATTTAAATCAATTGGTCATGCTGGACTTGCTAATGAAAAAGGTCAATATTTACGTGTGGGTTGGGTAAACCGTTCAATCGGTGCTGAAGAGCCTCAACTTGCCGAGCAACTCAAGCTAGGAACTGGCGATTTAATTTATTACAATCTTGATAAGAATGGCAATCCTATAAAAATTGCAAAAACTGTTCCCAATTATGATGTACGAAAGCGTCCTCTTTACAAAGCAGCGCTCAAGAATAATCGGGCAGGTTGGAGTGATGTTTATATCAACTTTGGCTATGGTTCATTGCAAATTAATGCTAGCTCGACTTACTACGATACGCAGGGAAAGTTGATGGGTGTGTTTACTTGTCAGATGGGACTCGATCAAATTCGTGGCTTTTTACAAACACTCCAGATTGGTAAATCTGGTCAGGTATTTTTGATTGAACCATCAGGTGAATTGATTGCAACTTCGCTCACAAATCAACCCCTGACAGTTGGTACAGGTGAAGAACAAAAGCGACTAAAAGCCCAAGAAAGTAGTAATCCGATTATGCGTCGGAGTATGGAGTATCTACAAGCACGCCTCAAGAATTTGAATAACCTTCAAGACGCTAGCCAGTTAGATTTTAAGTTAGATGGTCAACGGCAGTTTCTGGAGGTGTCTCCACTCAAGGATGAATATGGTCTTAATTGGCTGGTTGTAGTTGTTGTCCCTGAAGCTGATTTCATGGCACAAATTAATGCCAATACCCGCAATACAGTTTTGCTATGTTTGGGGGCATTTGGTTTAGCGATCGCAATCGGTATTCTTACTGCCCAAACTATCACAAATCCAATCCTCAGATTGACCCAAGCTTCTAAAGAACTAGCGGCTGGCAACCTTAACCAACGAGTTGATACAAAAGATGTGGTTGAAATTGAAGAAATAGAAACCTTAGAACAGTCTTTCAACAGCATGGCAGGGCAACTTCAAGAAGCGTTTGAAACCCTGGAAGATAAAGTTAAAGAACGCACGGCTGAACTCGCAACCGCCAATGAAGAAATCATCGCCCTCAACGAAAAACTCAAAGCCGAAAACCTTCGTATGGGTGCTGAACTTGATATTATCAGGGAAATGCAACAGTTAATTTTACCTAAAGCGGCTGAACTTGAAGCGATTGAAGATTTAGATATTGCCGGATTTATGGAACCTGCTGATGAAGTAGGGGGTGATTATTATGATGTTCTGCATACGAACGGTATTGTCACGATTGGCATTGGGGATGTAACTGGACATGGACTCGAAAGCGGTATTTTAATGGTGATGACTCAAACGGCTGTCCGCACTCTCAAAGAAATTCAAGAATTCGATCCAGTTCGTTTTTTAGATACCCTTAATCGCACAATCTATAAAAATGTTCAACGGATGAACTCTGAGAAAAACTTAACCTTGGCTATTCTGAATTATGCCAATGGTAGAATCAGTATCAGCGGTCAACATGAGGAAACTCTGGTGGTGAGAAAAGGGGGTGAAATTGAGCGGATTGATACCATGGATTTGGGTATGCCCATCGGGTTAGATGATGACATTACCGATTTGATTAGCCATATAACCGTGGAGTTAGAACCCGGGGATGGGGTAGTGCTTTACACCGATGGTATCCCAGAAGCTAAAGATATTAATAAAAAATTCTATGGGCTAGAAAGACTTTGTGAAGTGGTTTCGCGGAATTGGTCTAACAATGCCGAACAAATCAAGCAAGCTGCCATTAATGACTTGCGAGAATTTATTGGCGAACAAAAGGTGTTTGATGATATTACTTTGGTGGTTTTGAAACAAAAATAGTAATGAATTGCTAATTGCTAATTGCTAATTGAACGAATCGCGGCAGTCCCCACCTTCTTAAAAGGTCAGGACTTACGCAACTGGCACATTAAACGAGGTTTGTAGTAGCGCTTTAGCGCCAGATATGGCGCTAAAGCGCTACTACAA
>DNGI01000404.1:7364-7943 GCA_003486645.1 Cyanobacteria bacterium UBA11370
AAAAGGTGTTTGATGATATTACTCTCTTAGTTCTCAAGCGTCAGAATTAATAATCAATTTATACAAGATCATCAGCAATCAATTCCTTTCAATTGTCACATCTTCTGGCGATAAATAAGAAAAATTAATTCCAATTATATCTAATAATTTTATCAATAATTCTGGTTCTAAATCCATGATTTCTGCGGCTTTTTTTAAGCTAATTAATCTAGCCGATAAAGCCCCAATAATAAATAGAAATTTTTCTTTTTGCTCCAAATCTTGAAAGAGCGGAATTTCTGAGACAATATTATGGAAAACTTTTCTAGTCATACTCATCCTTGAACGGGGTAATCCTTAACTACTATTATTACTCAATTACATAAGCGATCGCATTAGCAAATGTAAGAGAATGCGATAACGACGCGAGTAGAGCTTTCAGTAGATCGCCTTTCTATTATCTAGAATTAGGAAGAGCGATCGCTGTTCTACACGATTCTGGTTTAGCAGGTAATGACCGTCTGGATGGAGGTAACGGGGATCATAAATTATACGGCAGTGATGGCAACGATACGTTCTCCCCCCCTCCCCCCATCTCCC
>DNGI01000287.1:0-4275 GCA_003486645.1 Cyanobacteria bacterium UBA11370
ACAATCCTTATATAGCCATTCTAAATGATTTGTAAAATCCCTCTCCTTTGTCTCCTTGTCCTCCTTGTCTCCCTTGTCTTCCTTGTCCTCTCTATCTACTCTCTTTGAAAGCAACTTAGTATTACTCTGAATTTTGGCTCCTGACTTCTGAATTCTGACGATTTTCAGTCTTTGTCATGCCATGACTTCCGAAGTTTTCCTTATCCTTCTAGTTGTTGACGACGAGGCAAATTACCGTCTAATCTGTGAACTGCTCAACCCCATTAAAACCATTCAAGTTGAGTTAGACTGGGTAACTACAGAATCAGCAGCCTTAGAGGCAATTTCTGAGCGATCTTACGATGCCTATTTAATTGATGCTCAGTTATTACAATTAAGTAGTAATAATAGACAACACCCATGGCTAAAGCAAGGGAAAACTGTTCCAGTGATTTGGCTTACGGATACCCCAGAAACAGGAATTACGGCACTGGCGAGTGGTGCGGCTGATTATTTGGTGTATGCTCAATTAAGCTCTCCTTTGCTTGAACGTTCCCTACGTTTGACAATTGCCTATGCTCGAAGTCAATATCAACGTAAAGCAGGGAAATCTCAGCATCAAACCCAACTTGACAAGGCTAATCCCACGCCTATTAATCGGAAGAAAGTTCGTTATCTTTGCAACGATTTCAGTGAGTGTAAACATGCGGAAAGTGCAATTAAACGAGCCAATGCTCAACTCGAACAACGGGTGCGAGAACGTACCGCCGAGTTACAACGAATTAATCAAGAATTAACTCAAGAAATTCAAGAACGTCAGCGGGTAGAAAATGCCTTGCGAGATAGTGAAGAACGATTTCGCCAATTAGCAGAAAATATTAGTTCTGTTTTTTGGATGGTTAAGCCGGATCTGAGCGAACTCCTCTATGTTAGTCCAATGTACGAGGAAATTTGGGGACGTAGTTGTGAGAGTTTTTATCAAAATCCTTATTCTTGGCTTGACACGATTCATCCCAGCGATCGCACGTCGGTAGAAATGGAGGTAGCACAAGTTATTCAATCCGATTATCACCAAGGGCAATTAGATATCCAGTATCGCATAGTACGGCCTGATGGTAGCATCCGTTGGATACACGCTCGTGCTTTTCCAATCCGTAATCAAGCGGGGAATGTGTATCGAGTTGCGGGTATTAGTGAAGATATTACAGACAAAAAAAGAGTCGAGGAAGAACTGCATCAAAATCAGCTTTTTACTGAAACAATTGCGAATACTTCACCTCAGCTTTTATATCTCTACGATCTGATTACAGGTGCTAATCTTTATGTGAATCAGCAAAGTGTTGAAATATTGGGCTATACACCAGAGGAAATCAGGCAAACAGGTGCTAATTTTTTTCTGGATACGATTCACCCAGATGACCTACTTTTAGTGAAGGAATTATCTAATCACTTCGCTACTCTTGCGGATCATGAAGTTGTTGAACAGGAGTATCGAATTAGACACAAAAATGGGTCTTGGCGCTGGCTGCGATCGCGGGATATTATCTTTCGCCGATGTGCTAATGGTCTTCCGGAACAAATTCTCGGTTGCGCTATTGATATTACAGCGCATAAAGAAATTGAGTTTCAACTGCGTGAAAGTGAATCCCGATTAAGTACCATTGTCAATAGTATTTCCGATGGCATTTTAATTGTTGATCAACAGGGAATAGTAGAGTTTGCTAACCCAGCCGCCGAAAAGTTATTTAATCAACCCTTTAAAAACCTATTGAACCATGAGTTTGGACTGCCAATTGTGGTAGGGGAAACCGCAGAATTGGGGATTGTCCGTCCGGGTGGAAAATTGGGGATGGGGGAAATGAGTATTGCTAAAACTAAGTGGCAAGGAGAACCTGTTTATGTGGTTTCTTTACGAGATATCACAGAACGGCGACAGGCGGAAGAAGCATTGCGAGAAAGTGAAGAACGGTTCCGTCAATTAGCTGATAATATCCAAGATGTTTTTTGGCTATTTGAACCCTCCTCAAATCAGATCCTTTACGTCAGTCCACCCTATGAGCAAGTGTGGGGAGGTTCGATAGGGAATTTGTATATCGATTTCAACAATTGGTTAGATACAATTCATTCCGATGATCAGGAATCGGTACTCGACAAAATCAGTAAATATCCTCAAGGAGAGTTGATTACTCAAGACTATCGAATTGTGCGACCCGATGGTGAAATTCGTTGGATTTGCGATCGCGCGTTTCCGATTAAAAATGAATGGGGTGAGGTGATACGAGTGGCGGGAATTGCCGAAGATATCACGGATCGTAAACGCACCGAGGACGAATTACAGCAATACCGCGATCGCTTACAAGTACTCGTTGAACAGCGCACCACTCAACTTTTAGCCGCCAATCAAACCCTACAACAAGAAATTGCCGAACGCCAAAAAGCTGAATCAGCCATTCGTTTTCAAGCACGTTTACTTGAGGTCGTTGAACACGCTATCATTGCGACAGATGTATCGGGGTGTATTACTTTTTGGAATCGATTTGCAGAAACGCTCTATGGTTGGTCAGCAAGAGAAGTTCTAGGTCGTAATATTATAGATGTTACACCCTCTAAAATCTCACAAGCCCAAGCGACTGAGATTATGTCCAGCTTAAATCAAGGCAAAAGTTGGTCAGGAGAATTTTGGGTACAGCGTCGAGATGGTACATCGTTTCCAGCTTTAGTTACGGATTCTCCTATTTACGATGAAGAGGAGCAATTGATTGGAATTGTTGGGATTTCCGTTGATATTTCCGAACGTAAGCAACTCGAAAAAGCATTGCGAAAAGCCAATGCAGAATTAGGAATTACCGTAGAAGAACGAACCAAAGATTTAGGGAGTGCGATCGAGCGGTTACAGCACGAAATTGTTCAACGTAAGCAAATTGAGGCGGATCTGCGGACAAGTGAAGTTCGTTATCGAGCAATTGTTGAAGATCAAGTGGAACTTGTTTGCCGATTCCAGCTTGATAGTATTCTCACCTTTGTTAATGATTCCTACTGTAGCTATTTCGGCAAAACTAGAGAGGAACTGATTGGATCGAGTCTGTTAAATTTGGTGGCTCCAGAGGAGCAAGAATGGAGTGATCAGAAAATGGCTCTGTTTTATCAAGAACTGCCTAAATTTACTATAGCAGAACACCGAGTTAGGGCAGCATCGGGTGAAAGTCGCTGGATGCAATGGACAACTAAAGCGATCTTGGATGAAGACGGTTGTATTGTTGAATATCAGTCCGTTGGTCGAGATATTCATGATCGAAAACAAGCTGAGGAAGCGATACAACAACAAATGGAACGGGAGCGATTAATTACCCAGATCACCCAACACATTCGCCAATCGTTAAATCTCGATCAAATTCTCAATACTACCGTTCAAGAAGTGCGTCAACTTCTCCAAGCTGACCGAGTTTTGATTTTCCGTCTCGACCCCGATAAAATTGGTATTGTTAGCCACGAATCTGTCGCTTCGGATTGGAATTCCACCATCGGACATCAATATAAAGATCAAGAATTTCATCCAGATTGCTATCAAGATTACTGTCAAGGCAAAGCTCAAATTATTAATAATATTGAACTTGATGAAACTGTTACCTGTCTAATAGACTATTTACGAGAATTAGGGGTGAAATCTAGACTAGCTGTTCCTATTCTTAACAATGTAGCTGAAATTACGAGTTTCAATTGTGAATTTCATTCACCTCAAACAACAACATCAAAAATAACTCCCTCAATCATTGGAAAGTATTCTTCAAATTCTGCTCATAAAACCTCACTAACTAAAGTAAAAAAATCAAATTCTGCTCATGAAGCCTCACTAACTAAAGTAAAAAATTCATTGTTTAAAGTTAAAAAAGCACAGTTTCAAATTCAAAAGTCAAAGTTTCAAATTCAAAAGTCAAAGTTTCAAATTCAAAAAGCACAGTTTCAAATTCAAAAGTCAAAGTTTCAAATTCAAAAGTCAAAACGGACTACGTTCCGCTGCGCTAACAAAACTCAAAACTCTCACTTATGGGGATTGTTGATTGTCCATCAGTGTCGAGAAATTCGATATTGGCAACCTTGGGAAGTGAATCTACTTCAACAATTAGCAACCCAGGTAGCGATCGCCATTCAACAAGCTGAACTCTACCGTCAACTCGAAATCGAACTTTCAGAACGCAAACAAGCTCAAGCTCAATTACAACACGCCAAAGAAGCGGCTGAAGTTGCTAACCGTGCCAAAAGCGAATTTCTAGCCAATATGAGTCACGAACTCCGCAC
>DNGI01000287.1:4478-4940 GCA_003486645.1 Cyanobacteria bacterium UBA11370
AGTCACGAACTCCGCACCCCTCTCAATGCTATTCTAGGGTTCACTCAATTGATGGCTCAGAAGCGATCGCCAAACCCACAAGGAGGTTCTTTCTTATCCACTCAAGACCAAAATTATTTAGGAATTATCACTCGTTCAGGAGAGCATTTACTATCATTAATTAATGATATTTTATCCATGTCTAAAATTGAATCAGGTCAGATTAGTCTGAATAAAAATAGCTTTGACCTCTATCGCTTGTTGGATACTCTTGAACAGATGTTTCAACTGAAAGCGATGAAAAAAGGGTTACAACTTATCGTTGAACGTACACCCCATGTCCCTCAATATATTCACACTGATGAGAGTAAATTACGCCAAGTTTTAATGAATCTCCTAGACAACGCGATTAAATTTACTCAATCCGGTAACGTTACATTGCGTGTGGGAGTGGGGAGTGGGGGAGGGAGAGAGTGGGGGAGG
>DNGI01000285.1:0-3195 GCA_003486645.1 Cyanobacteria bacterium UBA11370
CTAACCTGTGCCACATCCGTTACATCCGATCCCCCATCCGTTGCCCCATCCGTTACATCCGCTCGCCCATCCGCTGCCACATCCGCTACCCCATCCGTTGCCACCCGGATCACAACACACTTTCTAATGCTCGCTTAAATGCCCCTGCATTCTTAAAATGAAGATTAGGATGATCAACTAATGCCAAGTCTATGACCTCTGCGAGTGGCTTGGGGATTGAAGCATTTCGCTCCCGGATCGGTACTGGATTGATTTGTAACACAACCAAGAACGGATCTTGATGGGTGAAGTTACGCGGAACAGTTCCCGTTAGCATATAGTACAGGCAAGCGGCTACAGCCCACACATCTACCTCTGGCTTGGCATATTTGAGATCGATCACCTGCTGTCGTGGCATGAAAGCGGGAGGGGTGACTTGGATGCCACTTCGAGAAAGTCCTCCCAAACCTGCGAGATCGAATGCTGTCGTTAAGCCATAGTTGGCAATTTTAGCGATCGCTCCTAACCCAATCGTACTCAAAAAAATATTCGTGGGTTTGAGATCTCGATGGACTAACCCTTTGACCGTTTTCGTGATACCATTGTCTGATGGGATTGGGGAAATCTCAATGGTGTGAGCATATTGCAAACCATCAAGGACTTGCAGTGTAATCGATATGGCTTCATCAATGGACAACTGCCCATCCCGATACCGCATTAAATCAGCAACACTGCCTCCCTTACAATAGTCTAAAGTAAAAAAGAAGCTATTCTCTTCGTAACCAGATTCCTTAAGTTGAACGATATTTGGATGGTGTAATGCTTTGATTTTCTCGACTTCCTCTAGGAACCGTTTGATTGCGTCTGGAGTAGTAGTGGGCGATCGCATAACTTTGATGGCGACGAGTTCCCGGTTCTGGTTGTGGTGCGCTAAATATACCTCGCCAAATTCTCCTTTCCCTAGCCATTTGAGAGTTGTGTAACCTCGAAGGCAGGGAAAATTCGAGTTAGAGGTTTCGACTTGTACAATAGTTGGGGCATATTGTAATTCCAGCGTACTAGGGCAGGATTGTCTTGGGTCAACTGGACTCTCTCTCAATGCGGCTTGACCCACGTTATCATTTTTTGCTCCCTCAATGCTGACCCGAAATACGGTGTTACGCAGCTTGATTTCGTCACCCTCCTTTAAGTCATACTCTGGAAAGCGCGTCCGCGCACCTTCTTCTAGGGTTTGGTAGGGTTGGCGTTTGCCGATCATTTTGCCGTTGACATACGTACCGTTTTTACTCCCGAAGTCACGGATGCGGATATCGGGGGGGTTGATATCCAGCAAGCAGTGATAGCGAGAGATGGTCTTGTCGTTGGGTAAGCGAGGGTGGCAGTCTGGGGCGCGACCTATAATGCACGTAGTGCGATCGCTAAATTCAAATTGCTGACCCTTGAGACTTCCAGAGGTGGCGGTGAGGATGACTTTTGCAGACATCTGGGACTTTTTGATGGTTAGGGGGTCTCAGTAAAAAAAGCGAGCGAGGGAAACTCGACTCTTTATTTATTTTTACTTTTCATTATCTGCTATTGCTGTTATATGTTAAGCTCCTGTGCAGCTAATTTTCACAGTGGTGATCACTACGTCAGTAAAATTAAACATACGTGTGGGTATGGGGTAGGGTATCTGGGGCATGGGAAAGGGATGATTAGGTTTATTGATAGCCATCTATTTAGCGAAAATGGGGTGGAGTGGGGAGTTGGTATCGTTACAGAATGTGTTGTTTGACTAATTCCTTAACTTCTTTCCTCTTTAAATCCTAAACTCCTGTATTCTGTATTCTTTCTTAACATAAGGACTAAAACGTGATGAGTGCGATCGCTCAAGAACTGTCACCGATTGTTGGCGACTCTAGGATCTACGATTGGGAAAAATTGCATCCGGATTGGCAAGAACGAATTGCTAAAGGGAACTTGCCAGAAGAGTTTCCTCCGTGTAGTGTCTATCCCCATACGGTTGAAGAATTAACCAAGGTGATGCACTGCGCTTATCACAAGGGCTGGCGTGTCCTTCCCTGCGGGAGTGGCAGTAAACTAGGTTGGGGAGGAGTGGGTAAACCCATTGACCTGGTTGTCAGTACTCAATACCTCAATCAGGTGATTGAACACGCCGTAGGTGATCTGACGGTCACTGCCCAAGCTGGTGTAAAATTGGCTGACCTGCAACAGATCCTCTTAAAAAGCGGTCAATTTTTACCTCTACAACCTGCTTATCCTCAAGATGCGACGTTGGGAGGGATTATCGCTACGGCGGATAGTGGTTCTTTGCGTCAGCGGTATGGCGGCGTTCGGGATATGCTATTAGGAATTTCCTTTGTGCGGAGTGATGGACAAATTGCTAAAGCTGGGGGGCGAGTGGTTAAAAATGTGGCGGGTTATGATTTGATGAAACTGTTTACTGGCTCCTATGGCACATTAGGAATTCTAACCGAAGTAACGTTCCGAGTTTATCCCATACAAGAAGCATCGGGAACCGTCGTTTTAACGGGGGAAGGGGATGCGATCGCCTCTGCGACTAAAACTTTACTTAGTTCAGCACTAACTCCTACGGCGGCGGACTTACTTTCTACAGGACTTGTAACTAAACTAAATCTCGGTCAAGAGATGGGTTTAATAGTACGTTTCCAAAGTATAACGGAAAGTGTGAACGAGCAATCGTCTCGGTTACTAGAGGTTGGACAACAGCTTGGATTAAAAGGTACTTTCTATGGAAATGGTGATGACATAACTCTATGGCAATCATTGCCAGAACAAATCTGGACATCACCCCAAACCCCAGGAATTACTTGCAAAATAGGAGTACTGCCTACTGCTGCGGTTAAAACCTTGACTCAGCTAGATACTCTCACCTCTTCTGCTGGATTAGGATTAATTCACGCTGGAAGTGGGTTAGGAAAATTGCGGTTTGACCTAGAGGCGGCAATGCCTGAAACAATTGTGAAAATACGATATCAGTGCCAATCTCATAGCGGTTTTCTGACAGTTCTAGAAGCGCCTATTGATTTAAAACAACAGCTTGATATCTGGGGTTACAGTGGTAATGCTCTCCGGATTATGCGCCAAATTAAACAACAATTCGACCCTGAATATATTTTAAATCCTCACTGCTTTGTCGGAGGAATTTAGGTTGGTTGTTGGTTGTTGGTTGTTGGTTGTTGTTTGTTGGTTGTT
>DNGI01000285.1:3511-3888 GCA_003486645.1 Cyanobacteria bacterium UBA11370
CATTAGCCATTAGCCATTAGCGAATACTATGCAAATTTCATCTACTACACCAAATTTTAAATTTCCAACTCCGGAATCTGTACAAGAGAGTGTAGACACATCAAAACAAGAACAGGAGTATTCAGTTCCCGGTTTTGATCCCTATAAACCACCGAAACAAGAACTCATTGATACTTGTGTTCACTGTGGTTTTTGTTTGTCTACTTGTCCGAGTTATCGCGTCCTTGGGAAAGAGATGGATTCTCCAAGAGGGCGCATTTATTTGATGAATGCCATTAATAAAGGTGAAGCGCCTTTAGCGGAGGGAACGACACAACATTTTGATTCCTGTTTGGGATGCTTGGCTTGTGTTACAACCTGTCCGTCTGGGGTGCAGT
>DNGI01000280.1 GCA_003486645.1 Cyanobacteria bacterium UBA11370
GATTTACTTTATAAATAGTCTCTTACGGGTAAACCTCCAGCACAGTAATTCAATTTTCCAGTTTAACTATTAGATCTTAAATTTATGACCTTAACCTTCAACGCTCTCCAAGCTGTCACCATTCGTGCTTTCCTAGAAGCATTAGCCGAAATCAACGAACCTTTACCTCCAGACTTAATCCAGCAAATCAACGAAGTTGGAAACATCCTTACCACTGAACCTAAAAAGGCAGTGGATCGTCTGTTAGACTTAGCCGAACATGAAACCCTGAATTCTATCTATAAACAAATCCGCCTGGATATTCAAAAGCAATATGTACCTGGAGAATTAAATAAATATTTATCGTTACCTGAAGAAGAAGGGGCAGAGGAACCCTCAGCCGAAACGATCAAGAATGTCATGGCTGTGATTCTCAATTCTCCCAACCCTGAAGAGGAAGCCAAAACCCAATCTCCTAAATTTAAAATGGTCTTTTCTCGTTGGTTCGGGACAAAAAAACATGACTGATTTAATCTATCCCACGCTTGATTTATTTAGCTATACCTTAATTAAAGGCTTAGGCTTCACTTTAGATCAAATTCCTGTAAACTATCAGCAATTTTGGGATAAACTACCTCAGCATTTACAACAATCTATTAGCAAACTTGACACTATTAAAAATTCAGATACTCAAATCAGCTTTCATGGTGAACTTGAGAATTACCAGGTCGATGGGACTTATAAATATTGGATAATAGAAGATACTAAAGCTTTCTTATTCGACCATTCAGCCACCAATCCCGATGTCAAAGTACTAACAAACTGCCTCCCAAAACTGAAAAATCTCCTCCCTAACTTACCCTTGACGGAGTTGACATTAGGACAAACCTGGATGATTTCCGGATTGGTGAATTCCAGCAAAGATGATGAATTAGAACAATTAGCTCAAAAACTTTATAAAGATATATTTAACCAAGACGGGCAACCTCAACGAGTCGGCAAATTGGTTAGAGGCACAGTCTTTGAAGTATGGAATCCTACCAAACTTGATGAAAACATCCATGTTCTCATTATGCTCTATCCCGATGAGCAAGCCATGACAGATGCCGGAAAGTTATACCAAAACTGGCGGGATTTACTCTGCTATCGTCATAAGATTCGGTATGCCTATACCTACAGCCGTAAGCTTAAAGAACAACTGCAAGCTGACTTTAACCGAGTCGTTCCCCATTGGCAAAATTGTTCACAATCTGATTTAGGTGAACTCAAGTTAGCCTTAGATACTAACCTCCAAAGTCTTGCTAGTTATGGGATGAATCTCAATCTATTAGCCATTCAGAATCCTGGACTAATTACTAATTTAGGGAACTATCAAAGCCACTTAACAAGTCTGCAAGATAAAGCCAATAAAATGGCCGCAACTGACCTTAATTTTCTGAATGAGTTTAGTGATATAGCTGAACGTCAATATCAAAAGCAAATTACCCAAGATTTAGCTAGCTTTACTCCTGGTTTAGAGGTGCTAAAAGGCATAACCGACACCATTCGAGGCATTGTAGAAATTGAACAAGCGAAACGCGATCGCCAATTTCAAACTATCGTCGGAGTAGCGGGAATGGGAATCGCCACCGCTTCCCTCGTCGCTTCTGTGAGTGGTGAAGTTCCCCGCGAAATGAAACAATATCCTCCAATCAATACTTTAATTTCTCCGTTCCATTTAACCGATGCAGTAGCAACTTCTCTAGTCGCTTTCAGTTTGAGCATAATTCTTGGAGGAGTAAGTAGCTTTGTGACATGGATAATAATCAGAATTGGATATTTGCGATCGCGCCCTCCTCATCCGAAGAAATAGCCTCTATCTTTAATGCCATCACTTCATTAATGCAATGCTTCCCCACTTGCCATTACCCCCTCAAGCAAGACTAAAATCGAGACAACAGACCCCATCGCCTCATTTTAAATATGAATGATCGTAAACTTAGACAGGCATTGATCAATCTTCCTGACAACGCCCAGGAAAGTATAGTCGATAATATTTTTGTACCAGAATTTCTGAGCGCACTCGGTTTTAAACTAATGGAATGTGTTCCAGCCTATGGAACTGGAAATGGCAATGAAGCCGTTGATTATGCGCTTCGCCATAACACTGATGATGATATCTTTATACAGACTAAATCTAATCCTTACGTCTTGCTTGAATTAAAGGGCAAAGACATTAATCTAAGTGAAGGTTCGGCACAATATCACTCGACTTTTAAGCAACTAAAAGGCTACTTACTAGCTAGTAACTGTAAAACTTCACAGTGGGGAATAATGACCAATGCAGTCCACTTACAGCTATTTAGAAAACATGGTAAAGTCATCCATCCAGCCACACCCTGCCTGTCTATTACACCAGATAACCTGATTAAAATTGTCAAAGATATAAAACAGAAGCTTGACAATTTACCAAGAGCCTTAACCGTAGCAATCTATAATAATAAAGGCGGAGTTGGCAAAACAACCACCACGGTTAATTTAGCCGCTGCTCTTACACTTAAGGAAAAAAAGACTCTGATTGTTGACTTTGATCCAAACCAGCAAGACTTAACTAAATCCCTAGCAATCAAACCCGGCAAAGAAACATTATATTCTTGGTTAGAAGGCAAAAATAAAGAAGTCAATGATCGGGATGTGATCCAATCTTTTATCTCTAAAAATAAAACAACTAATCAATCGTTTCAGATTGATGTTATTCCTGCGGATGAACATTTGGCTAACCTCGGCGAAGACGAACTACGTAAAACCTTGAAAATATTCAGATTGCGTCAAATCTTAGATAATTTAAAATCTGAATACGATTATATCTTGATTGATTCGCCTCCCAATTGGCGTTTTTTTAGCGTGAGTGCTATCTATGCCTCAGATGTTGTGCTAATTCCAACTAAACATAACAACATCTTTTCCCTCGAAAATGCTGCTATAGCCATTAAACAGTATATTCCTCAAGTTCAACAGGCAAGAAAAGATGGTAGCCCAATTGCCCTACCGATCTTCTTCAATGGTGAAAGTATTACTGATGCAGGGCGAAATACAGCCCACAAAGAAATAAATAGTATCATCAAGGAAGCTCAGAAAGATAAATTTGATTTATTGCCCTATTTTTATCCTAAGTACACCAGAGCTAAGAAAGACCTTCATATCTTTGAATTACCCAGTTATGCTCACATAGCCAATGCCGCATTCTCTCGCGTCCCTGCTGCTTACAAAGACAAAACAGCTCGTAATTACTATCTAGAGTTAGCCAAGGAGTATTTCCTACAATGAGTAACTTAAGTGATATTGGTAACTTAATGCACCTGTATATGCACGAAGTTAACCCTGGTGAAGGAACAGATGTTCCTGATTTTTTGATTACTGCTACAGCCAAAACTCTCAACGCATTAGGCGGACGAAACTGGGTTCCTGTCATTGTCAAAGAAATTGGAGAAGACCAATATGAGGTAATTGGTAACTCATTTATCTATGCTGTTGCTGAAGCAGCAGGTTTAGAAAAAGTTTGGTGTATTATCGCTGACTCTAGCGACGAAACAACCCAACTAACCAAAGTCCTATCAGGAGAAATCAAACCGAAAATTAACCTATCCACCGCAACGCGAGATGAAATTAAAGCTGCACTTCAATATTTAATTGAAAAGCCAAACAGCGCCCTCAAGAGTGTCAAGCTTTTAATTGCTACTGATCGCATTGATGAAGCGCCTCGTCAATACTGGAAGACACTCGAACCCATTACAACCCTTAAGTGTGGCATTAGCAAAGGTCTGAAACTAAACGCTTTAAAGGAAGTTTTTTACCTAACTCCTCAACCTATGCCTGAAGTAAGCAAAGACTCCCCTATCAAAGAATCCACTATCAAAGACTCTACTGAGTTAAACAGATTAACTGCCGCAGAACTGAAAAATATGGCTAAAGAGCGAGGAATAGCTGGTTACAGTAAGAAGAAGAAGAGTGAATTAGTCAAGTTACTCAGTGAGTAACAGATTAGCCCAATTAGGACACATTTTCTAATAAAAAAAATACCCCTAATTAATTTAAAATTAAACCAATGGTCACACAACTCCAACCTTCCACCCACAACGATATCATCTACCCCGATAGCGACGGACAACCCATGGCAGATAACACCCAGCAGTTTGAATTAATTGTCGAAATTAAAGATAATTTAGAACTGCTGTTTGCCAACGACGATAACGTATTTGTTGCAGGTGATTTGCTCTGGTATCCCGTTGAAGGAAATAACACCCTACGCCTCGCACCCGATGTCATGGTAGCCTTTGGTAGACCTAAAGGATATCGCGGTTCTTATCAGCAATGGCTAGAAGAGAACATTCCGCCACAAGTGGTGTTTGAAATTTGGTCGCCAGGAAACCGTCCCTCTCAAATGGCAAAGAAATTCCAATTTTATGAGCGTTATGGTGTAGAAGAATATTATCTTTATAAACCCGATCTGGTTGATTTAACAGGTTGGCAGCGCGGCGAATCAAAATTAGAATTAATCGAAGAAATAGCAGGTTGGGTTAGTCCTAGATTAGGGATACGCTTTGAATTAACTGAGGCAGAACTCCAGATTTATCGCTCGGATGGTCAACCCTTTTTAACGTATTTAGAATTAGCACAACAACGAGAACAAGAACGGCAACGTGCAGAACAAGCCGAAGCTAGAGCCGAACAAGCGGAAGCACAACTCCAAGCTCTCCGCACTTTACTTCAACAACGTGGAATTGAGCCAGAACAATTGTAAGCTGCCCTTGCCTCTAAATTACATATTCTTCAATTAAGAAATAAACAGTTATATCAATTCAAAATTCAAAATTCAAAATTCAAAATTAAGAAAGTCATACCAAGTTGCGTTCATACGTAGTACTTTCTTTCCCCCTTGTCCCCCTTGTCCTCCAAGTCTTTCCTATCTACTATCTTTGACTG
>DNGI01000281.1:0-8352 GCA_003486645.1 Cyanobacteria bacterium UBA11370
CCCCCTCACCCTCTCACCCCCTCACCCTCTCACCCCCTCACCCCTCCCCCCTCCTTTGAATACAACTCAGTATCAGTAATAGTCCGTTTCCGGTTGTGGCAGCGGTATGATTTCAAAGTTGGATGGATCGCGGAGGTATCGAGTGGCTTCTTCCTCTAAGCGGTGGATCAGGTACGCTTCAAGGGCGTTGCTATGTCGCAAAGCAGCGAGATAACCGTCAATATACAACCGCAAGTCATCGAAGCGATAACCCCTATTCCACATATAAACTAGGGAATCAGTAAGCTGCTGGTAGTAGCGTATGGTGCGAGTATCTTGAAGCATGGTCTAAAGTGTTTTGAGTTTAAAATTTTAAGTTTTGAGTTGTTTTTTGTCAATTGTTATCGTTGACTCCTAACAACTCCAGCTAACCCCCCCTACTACCATTGTGCCTTAGACAAGTCGGTGTGGTGTGTGATTAAAATTGCTGATTGTTAATTTTAGAGCAACAGTGAAAATTAGATACCATAAAAGACTCGTTGAGTCAATCTACTAAATGATTTTCCATCGCAAATCGCACAATTTCTGCTCGATTGCTAGTTTCAGTTTTTCTTAAGAGACTGCTGACATATTTTTCAACTGTCCGAGGACTGAGGTGCAACTTGTTACCGATTTCGGCGTTAGATAGTCCAGTCGTTAATAAATTTAAAACTTCCTGTTCTCGCTTGGTTAGATGCAAGATACTCGATGGAGAGGTGATCCCCTGCCTTTTTTCATCGAGTTTAGGTATAGGCGTGGCGGGTGAGGGGGATAGATGCGATCGCGTTACCTCCGTTGAAGAGAATCGTAATTCGGCTTGGATGATTTGCGATCGTTCCAAGAGATTACGAATTACAGCACCCAGTTCTTGCATTTCAAACGGCTTTGGCAAATACAAGTCACACCCTAACTGGTAGCCTTTAATTCGTTCCTCTGTTGTGCGGCGTTCCGTTAAAAATATGACAGGTAACAGGCGGAATGCGGGTCTAGTCCGCACATTTCGCACCAGTTCATAACCATCCATCTTTGGCATATTGATATCTGCCACCAGTAAGTGAGGATGATACTTGTCTATTAGAGACAACGCCTGTTCTCCATCCTCAGCCGTGAGCACTGAATACCCCGACATCTCTAGATAATCGTTGACAGCAAGACGGGTTCCCAAATTGTCATCGGCAACCAAGATTGTCAAAGGCATGGGGTACTCAGATAAAAGTAAATATATTCTTAAGCTAGGTCAAGTTTGTCCCCGAATCTACTCAAGCTGAAAAACTTTTTGAGAATGGCTCAATCCTTAACGAGCCTTGTTTTATTTAAACTTAAGATAAAAAATAATAAATAATATTAAGATTATGACCTAAATACCAAAATTAGGGTTAAGCCATACGCTCTCAAAGCACAAACCGATCTAGCGTCAAGAGAAGTAGTAAGTTTTTACTGACCAAACTCAGCCCTTGCCTGTTCAACCAGTTCAACTGTAACCACATCCAACTCAGCATCACGGGCTAGCTGTTCAATGCGCCATCGAGCCTGGGTACGAACAAAATAGGGAATATTTTTAAGTTTAGCTTTCGCTTGAGGAGTCCATTCCAGGGCGTTAGTAAAATTAGAACTGCTCATGATGGGATGGGGAAGTCAATAAAGTAAGGATGCTAGCGATCGCATTCCGTCTCAATCTTAATTCATTCTTCATACCTGTGCAGGTCGAGAGTGATGCTACCTGTGCTTTTAAATGGCTTGATAGCCGTTAGCTGTCATATCATCTCCGGCTAATCCTATGATGTCCAGCAAATCACCCATAATAAAAAGTCTCCCTCTCTCCCTCTCTCCCTCTCTCCCCCTCTCTCCCTTTCTCCCCCTCACTCTTTTTTAGGGTTATTCAACCGGACATGATATCACCCCTTAAAGTGCGGATGGCGAGACTCGAACTCGCAAGGCTTACGCCACACGCCCCTCAAGCGTGCGTGTCTACCAGTTCCACCACATCCGCGCGATTTTTAATTGTATCAGGTGCTGTGAGAAAATGACAGCTTCTGGCAAAGTTAAGTAGAGCTTCCTAACCCTAAACTCAACCGAACTTTCCTAAACTATCCCAAAACGTTCTCCAAACCTCTATTCTAACTGATACGGATGTAGCAGCGCTGTTCTATGCACTTTTCCAAAATTTTGATTGCCAATCGCGGGGAAATTGCCCTGCGGATTCTCCGAACCTGTGAAGAGATGGGGATTGCCACCGTTGCCGTTCACTCTACAATTGACAGGCACGCCCTTCATGTGCAACTGGCCGATGAAGCCGTTTGTATCGGTGAACCCGCTAGTAGCAAAAGTTATTTGAATATTCCCAATATTATCGCCGCTGCCCTGACTCGCAACGCCACGGCGATTCATCCAGGGTACGGCTTTTTGGCAGAAAATGCCCGATTTGCCGAAATCTGTGCCGATCATCAAATTTCCTTCATTGGGCCAACCCCAGAAGCGATCCGGGCAATGGGCGATAAATCCACTGCCAAAGAAACCATGCAACGGGCTGGAGTACCGACTATACCGGGAAGTGATGGATTGCTGATGAGTGAACAAGAAGCCCATGCGATCGCCCAAAAAATCGGCTATCCGGTGATGATTAAAGCCACGGCGGGTGGTGGAGGGCGGGGGATGCGCTTTGTACCCGATGAAAGTGTCATGACCAAACTTTTCCAAGCTGCCCAAGGAGAAGCGGAAGCGGCATTTGGCAACCCTGGCGTTTATCTAGAAAAATTTATCGTTCGTCCGCGCCATATTGAGTTTCAAATCCTTGCAGATAGCCACGGTAATGTGATTCATTTGGGTGAACGAGATTGTTCCATCCAACGCCGCCATCAGAAGCTATTAGAAGAAGCACCTAGCCCCATTCTCAACCCAGAATTACGAGAAAAAATGGGTAGGGCGGCAGTGATGGCAGCAAAATCCATTAATTATGTAGGGGCGGGTACGGTTGAATTTCTGGTTGATTATTCGGGTGCGTTTTACTTCATGGAAATGAACACCCGTATTCAAGTTGAACATCCGGTGACAGAAATGATCGCCGGATTGGACTTAATTGCCGAACAAATTCGCATTGCCCAAGGTGAGAAATTACAACTTACTCAAGACCAAGTAATCCTCAAAGGTCATGCCATAGAATGTCGAATTAATGCCGAAGATCCGGATCGCAACTTCCGTCCCCAGCCCGGACGAATTAGCGGGTATCTACCACCGGGAGGGCCAGGAGTACGCATGGATTCTCATGTTTATACAGATTACGAAATTCCTCCCTACTATGACTCATTAATTGGTAAATTAATCGTTTGGGGGCCAAACCGCGATGCAGCCATTAAACGAATGAAACGGGCATTACGGGAATGCGCGATTACGGGTGTCCCAACTACGATTAGTTTTCATCAAAAAATCTTGGAAAATCAAGCCTTCCTCGATGGTGAAGTTTATACCAATTTTGTTGAGCAACTAATGCAAACACCAGGAAGCTAGGGTTAAGTTTTTCCAAAATTATGTCAGGCTCTTTATTGGTTATTCTCGGTTAGCCATTAGTCGTGCTGAAAAGATAATTACCAACTTCCGTTATATTACTCTACACTTAGATTAACAGGTAGAACAACGGTGAATGTAGAGCCACATCCTGCCTGACTTTCTACCACAATTTCCCCTCCCATCATTTGGCAAAAGTGGCGGCTAATTGCCAATCCTAATCCAGTCCCACCATACTTACGTGTGGTCGAATTATCTCCTTGTATGAAAGGTTGAAACAAGCGTTGCTGTTGTTCTTCAGTGATGCCAATTCCTGTATCAGAGACGTGAATACAAAGTAATTCAGTGCATTTTAGATTTGGGATTGCACTTTCCGCCGCTACGCTAATGGATTTTTGGTTGCTAGAGTAAGCCTCGGTTTTATCGGTTTTAAGAGTCTTTAAACTCTGCTCTTCTGTTCCTAATTTATGTATAAGATTGGCTACTTTTTGGGATGATTCTATGAGTAGTTTTGAATTATTTTGTTCACGAATAACTGTTAGTATTACTTTGCCTTGATGAGTAAATTTAGCCGCGTTAGAAAGCAAGTTTAATAGCACTTGCCGCACCTTCGTTGGGTCAGCATACATTGTACCCAGTGGCTTAGTGCAATCAACCTCAAATTCATTTCGATTCTTCTCCATTAACGGCTTCACTGTAAGGACAATATCGTTAATGAGGGGTGTAATTTCAAATGTATCTAAGTCGAGAACCATTTTTCCGGCTTCAATCTTAGATAAGTCTAAAATATCGTTAATTAAGGCTAATAAATGCTTACCTGATCGACTGATTGATTCAAGGTCACTGATAAAATCTTGCTCATCTAATTCTAAATCTTTAGCATCTTCTTGTAGCAATTGACTCAATCCAATGATACCATTTAAGGGTGTACGTAATTCGTGGCTCATATTAGCTAGAAACTGACTTTTTGCTGTGCTAGCTGCTTCAGCCGCTTCTTTGGCTTGTTGTAGTTCTTCAGTCTGTTTTTCGAGTGCTTGACGTACCGCTTCTAGATTCAAGGTACGGGCTAATAAACGCGCGATCGCAATGGATAATAATGTTGCGACTACTAAGGCGATCCAGAGTTGGCGGTGCAAGACGGCGGATGCTTTTCTAAGTTCGGTGGACTCAATATTGATGGCAACGACAACCTTGGGATGGGTATGATCGGGAAGGGTAGAATAGACGCGATCGAACTCTGAATCCAATAAGATTTCATAAACGGAACGACGTTGTTTTACCGCTTGCAATACTTGAGAAGAGGGGAGTTGTTTCGTATTAGTTGTTTTTAAGGGAATCTCCTGATTAGAAAGAACATTACTACTGGATGTAATGAGTTTACCCTGAAGGGAGAAAAGTTTGAGTTGGGTGGTGGGTTGAGAATAATTTAAAAAGTCATCTAACCAAGCTGTATTAAGATTCTGAGCAAGTATTAAGCTTCCTGGAGGTTTTCCGCTACCATCATCACGAGTGATAGGAGATACTGAAACTAATAATAGTTCACCCTTTTGAGTATCAATTAATTCTTCAACAGGCTTTCCCGTAGCGATTAAAGCAGTAATTCGTTTACTGACCGCAGGCTGGTGTAATAGTTTATTATTTTCAATTAAAACTTCCCCTTTAGACGTAATTAATTGTACGGTATTGACATGATCGCTAAGGGTGAGTAATCCATCAGTATTTCTCTTAATCCAGGCTACATCTCTACGATTGACGGCATTAAATAATTCTGTCCAATAGGCATAATTAACATTCAAGGTTCTCAACCCTTTTTGGCTAGCAAATATGTACCCTTTGAAGGCTAAAACTTGGTCTTCTAAACGAGTCCGTTCTAAAGCCAAAAGGTGTTTAGGAACAACCCAGGCTGCTAAACCTGTTAATAATAAAACGGGGACGAAAGACGCAACAAAACTAAAAATAAAAACTTTGGGTTGTAACGTCTGAAGGTTGAATCGTTGCCAGATTGATTTAACGGTTGGAGGGGGTAGACTCGAACCTGTAGATTGGACTCTTGTTGCTTCCTTGAAACCTAACACCATTTCACTTTAAGGGTGGCACGTAGGAGTTAAGGTGAATTGAACCGGGAAAACGATGAATGGAAATTAACGAATTGCCCCATTGTCAATAAACCTCTTGCACAGATTCGGTTTTACCAGGTTCTGTTTCCTGCCTCCTACTAAGAGTTCCCAATTTCTCGAAGAAATCTAATTTTCCATTAACAAGTTTGACAATTCTATTGGTATTGCACATTTTCTAAATTTATACGGTTTGATTATGATGTCCGGATAATTACTGATAATGAACTTTCTCCCTCTCCCCCTCAATCTTTTTTAGGGTTATTCAACCGAACATGATATGATGCCCCTGACTTGATTCTTAAAAATGCAGAAAACAGAGGAGAACCTTCTCCTCTATCTTCGTAATCTGCCTCACCGTTTTATTTCGGTGAACTCCTAGAACCGGAAACCGGATCGATAACCTCCAAGCGTCGGGTAATCGTCGTCATTCCCTCATTGCTAATTAACACTGCTGAAATCCAGCGATTCTCGGCTCGGATCGGAGCTTTACCCAACTTAAAAATACCACCGGCTGGCAATAATTCTAGCTCAAAGTCCGTGGGCTGGCTATAGCGATCGCCTTGGATCGGTTCTTCCACTGCTGTTCCCAATAACAAATTATCCCCTAACGGTTCCTCAACAATCACATCAAAAGCAAACTGCTGACCGATACGCACTTGTTCGGGTAAATTGACTTGTACCTTGGGTGGATTCGCACCGGATGTAATCTGAGTTTGCTCTGCTAAAATTTCCGAGTAAACGATTTTGTTGTCTTCGTAGCGTTGGCGCGATCGCAATTTCGATTCCAGTTGCCAGTTTCCGCTTTCTCCTGGCTGGGTTCCCGTAATATACGTCACCGTTTCCGCTACAATCGCATTCCCTTCATTTTCCCAAGACTGGAGTTCCGTGCGGTAACTTAACTGAGGATAGCGTTCCCACAATTGCTGTAATCCTTGTTCCATTGTGGCACGAGTTAAGCCATCAGAATTTTTAAACTCAGCACTATAAAATTGCGCGAGGTTTTCAATATTGTGGCTATTGGCAGCGGCATCAATTTGTGCGAGAGTTTCTTTGAGTTGGGGTGGTGCAGTTTGTGGACTTTCCGCCTTCACCGCCATAACCCATCCTGCGGTTAAACCGACGGTTAATAAGAAAAATACTGACCGATTGAGGGAAAATGATTTAGCTTTGGCAGTCAGAGACTGGGAGAGTCGTGGCAATAAATTTACCGGATTTGGCATTTTGGCAATCGTAGGAAATAGTTTAATGGAAGGAATTGGCATTAGACTTCTTGGTTTTATTCAGGAATCAGGAACGAAGAACCAGGAACACAGAATACTACAACCGAACATTTGCAAGAGGTCTATTGAAATTTTGCCAGCTAAAATGCTATATTCGCCAATTCACTACCGATTCTCGATTTTAGCGCTTGAGTGGAGTTGCTTGTAGGAGGGAGAGATACCTTGGCTGATAAACAAATTCGCTTGCTGATTGCCGCCAGTGGCACCGGGGGGCATTTATTTCCCGCGATCGCTTTAGCCCAGCAGTTACCAGATTACACAATTGAGTGGCTGGGTGTCCCGGATCGGGTGGAAAAATCCCTCATCCCCAGTCAGTATCCCTTGCACACGATAGCGGTTGAAGGGTTTCAACAACGCTTTGGTTTGGGTACAATCCGGATTCTCGCACGCTTGGTGGGTTCGATTCAAAAGGTGCGACAATTACTCAAAACGGGTCAATTTGATGGGGTTTTTACCACTGGCGGTTATATTGCAGGACCGGCAATTATCGCCGCACGGTTGCAAGGGTTGCCTGTTATTTTACACGAATCTAACGCAATTCCTGGTAAAGTTACGCGCTGGTTTAGTCCCTGGTGTGATACGGTAGCGTTAGGATTTGAGTCGGCCTCTAAGTACCTACCGAAAGCGAAAACTCTAACCGTTGGTACACCCGTGCGTTCTAGTTTTCAAGAACCTCAGACGCTTGAGTTACCCATTCCTGACGATGTGCCTCTCATTGTAGTCGTTGGGGGTTCTCAAGGTGCAGTGGCAGTGAATCAACTCGTGCGGGAATGTGCCTCTGCGTGGTTTGATGCGGGAGCATGGATGGTTCATTTAACTGGGGAACATGACCCAGAGGCGGGAACGCTTCAACATCCTCAGTATATTCAAATGCCATTTTATCATAATATGGCGGCGCTATTGCAACGGGCTAATTTAGCCATTAGTCGTGCGGGTTCGGGTTCGTTAACGGAATTAGCAATAACTCAAACTCCCTCAATTTTAATTCCCTATCCTTATGCGGCGGAAGATCATCAAGCATTTAATGCGGCAAGTTTTGCGGCAACAGGTGCTGCTTTGGTATTTCGTCAGTCTGAACTAACACCGGAATTGTTGGAAAGTAAGGTATTGTATTTATTAAAGTCGCCGGAAAGTTTGCAAAAAATGGCTCAAAAAGCTGGAACTTTAGCGATACCGGATAGTGCAGAACGTTTGGCGATGTTGGTGCGTGAGTTAGTGGAGAAAAGGAAGTAAGTTGATTTGGAAATGGGTGTGGGGAGTGGGGAGGACAAGGGAGATAAGGGGGACAAGGGGGAAAGAAAGTATTACAAATGAAGGCAACTTGGTATTAAAACTCAAGGTGTGGGGAGTTTGATTTTAAGTTGTTAATTCAGATACATCTATAGGACTTACGCAAGTGTCACAGTTAAATCAACTTGTAGGGTGCGTCAGACCAA